>JAXDGC010000309.1:0-9043 GCA_034665245.1 Solirubrobacteraceae bacterium
CGCTCTGGAACTACTCGCTGTTCTTCCACGGCGAGGACTCCGTCACCGACAACCTCTCGCCGTTCATCGACGCCGCGCCGCTCGAGGAGCAGAAGTACTTCCTCGCCACCCAGCAGGCCGACGAGGCACGCCACGCGGTCTTCTTCAAGCGCTTCATGCACGAGGTGGTGGGCTTCGGCGACGGCACGATCTCCTCCGCGCTGGACGCGACCCGCGGCGAGCTGACCTACGGGTTCGTCAAGACGTTCGAGCACCTCGACCGCGTGACCGCCGAGCTGCGCCGCGACCGCTCGCGCACGAAGCTCGCCCAGGCTGTCGCGATGTACCACGTGATCGTGGAGGCGACGCTGGCCCAGCCCGGCCAGCACTTCATCGAGGCCTACCTGACCGAGCAGGACGTGCTGCCGGCCTTCCGCGCCGGGATGCGCAACGTGTCGCTCGACGAGCAGCGCCACATCGGCTTCGGGGTCAAGATGCTGCGCGACCTCGCCTCCGAGGACCCGGACGTCCCCGAGGCCGTCGCCGACCTGCTGCGCGACGTCCTCCCCCACACCGTCGGGGTGTTCGCGCCGCCCGGCTGGGACCGCCGCTACTCGGAGTGCTTCGGCTTCACGCTCGAGGAGATCTACGAGGAGGGCGCGCGCTCCTTCGAGGCCAAGATGCGCGCCGCCGGGATCCCGGTCGAGGACCTCCCCGGGCCGCTGCTCTACCCGATCGACCTCCCGCCGCGCGAGCGCGCGCTGCGCGGGATGGCGCTGCTGCAGGCCGGGATCCTGGGCGAGAAGAACGGCCCGCCCGCGCGCGATCCCGACACGATGGCGCTGCTGTTCGACACCGTCCGCCGGGGTGTCGACTTCCGCACCGCGCCGGCCGGGCCGCTGACCGTGCAGTGGGACTTCCCCGACGCCGACCCGTGGCACCTGCGCCTCGACAACGGCTCGACGGCCGTGACGGCCGGGCGCGCGGTGGCGCCGGACATCACGTTCAAGGCGCGCTACGAGGACTTCGTCGACGTCGTCGGCGGCCGCCTCGACCCGAAGCTCGCGATGGCGACGGGCCGGCTGCGCCCGCGCGGATCGCTGCGCACGCTGTGGTCGGCGCGCGGGCTGTTCGTCGCCTAGGACTCTGCGCCCAGCAGCCGCCGTAGCAGCGCGCGCAGCTCGGGACCGCCGGCGGCCTGGCGCTCGTCGAACACGCCGGCCGGGAGCCGCTCGAGGCGCTCGCGTGCCTCGGCCAGCGTGCGCTTGCCCTCGGGCGTGAGCCGGAGCGAGTAGGAGCGGCGGTCGGCCGGGTTGCGCTCGCGGCGCACGAGCTCGAGGGCCTCGAGCTCGTCCACGATCGGCACGACCACCGGCGGTGTCACGCCGAGGGACTTGGCCACCTGCTGCTGGGAGCACGGACCGATGGCCGACGCGACGGCCAGCGCGCCGAAGTGGCGGATCTCGATCCCCAGCGGCGCCAGCGCGGCGTCGGCACGGGAGCGCATGAGCAGGTGCGCCTGCGAGATGAGGAAGCCGGTGCGGTCGGCGAGCGCCTCGGGGAGCCGGCGGTCGGGGTCGGAGGCCAGCAGCTCCCGCAGGAGCTCATTGAGGCGGGCGCGGTCCTCCGGCGTGAGCTGCACGGTCAGCTGGGCGTCGGAGCGATCGAGCTCCGGCGTGGCGCGCGCCAGTGCCTCGAGCCCAGTGGCGGTGGGCCGAAGCGCGTAGGCCCGCCGGTCGGTCGCGCTGCGCTCGCGCTCGACCAGGCCGTCGCGCTCGAGCTCGTCGACGAGCCTGCCCATGACCGTGCGGTTCAGGCCCAGGCTCTCCGCCAGCCAGCGCTGCGAGACCGGGGCGGCCGCGGTGTCGAGGGCCATGAGGATCGCCACGTGACGTGCCGGCTGCTGCCCGGCCAGGGTCTCGCCGACGACCTCGAGGGCGCGCAGGTACGCGCGGCGCAGCAGGTAGCCGGTGACGTCGGCGAGCGCCGGCGGCAGAGCCGGGGTGTCGGGCACGGCCGGATACTAACCCCGGCGGCTAATCGTTAACTATGTTGACGATTAGGTTGTGGGACGATATGGTGGTGGGCATACTTCCCTTCCTCCCCAGGAGCCCTCATGAACCAGAAGTGGTGGACCCTGATCGCCGTCGCCGTCGGCGTCTTCATGCTCCTCGTCGACATCACGATCGTGAACGTCGCGCTGCCCGACATCGAGCGGGCGCTCCATGCCTCGCTCGCCGACCTGCAGTGGGTGCTCGACGCCTACGCGCTCTCCCTCGCCGCCCTGCTGCTCACCGCCGGCTCGCTCGCCGACCGCTTCGGCCGCCGGCTGCTGTTCGCGATCGGCATCGTCGTCTTCACCGCCGGCTCGCTGCTGTGCGGGCTGGCCGGTGATCCCACGTTCCTCGCGCTCGCCCGCGCCGGCCAGGGCATCGGCGGCGCGCTGATGTTCGCGACCGCGCTGGCGTTGCTCTCGGGCGCCTACAGCGGGCGCGACCGCGGCGTCGCGTTCGGCGTGTTCGGCGCCGTGACCGGCGTCGCCGTGGCGGTCGGCCCGGTGCTCGGCGGCGTCCTCACCAGCGGGATCTCGTGGCGCTGGATCTTCTTCGTCAACATCCCGGTCGGCGTGGTGGCGCTGGCGATCACGCTCACTCGCCTGGTCGAGTCGCGCGACCCGCATCCACGCCGCCTGGACTGGATCGGGTTCGCGACGTTCTCGCTCGGCCTCGCCGGGCTCGTCTACGGCCTCATCCGCTCCCACGCCGACGGCTGGGGCTCGACCAACGTGGCCGGCTCGCTGATCTCCGCCGCCGTCCTCCTCACGGCCTTCGTGGTCGCGGAGCGTGTCCAGCGGGAGCCGATGTTCGACCTCGGCCTGCTGCGCAAGCCGGCCTTCGTCGGCGGCCTCGTCGCCGCCTTCGCGGTGTCGGCGTCGATCTTCTCGCTGCTGACCTACCTCGTCCTCTACGTCCAGAACGTCCTCGGCTACTCGGCGGACGAGGCGGGCGTGCGCTTCCTTGTCTTCAGCGGCGTGATCTTCTTCTGCGCCGCGATCGCCGGCCGCGCCACCGGGCGGGTGCCGGCCCGCTTTCTCATCGGCCCCGGCTTCGCGCTCGTGGGCGCCGGCCTGCTGCTGATGCGCGGCATCACGCCCGACAGCGGGTGGACGCACCTGATCCCCGGCTTCGTGGTCGCCGGCATCGGGACCGGGCTGATCAACGTGCCGCTCGCGTCGACGGCCGTGGCCGTGGTCGAGCCCGCGCGGGCCGGGATGGCGTCCGGGGTCAACTCGACCTTCCGGCAGGTGGGCATCGCCACCGGCATCGCGGCGCTCGGGTCGATCTTCGCCTCGAAGGTCTCGGACACCGTGGCCGCCGCGCTGGCCGGGACGCCCCTCGGCGGGCGCGCGAGCGCGCTCGGCGACGCGGTGGCCGACGGCGCCGTGGCCCAGGCGATCGCCTCGACGCCCGCGAGCGCGCACCGGCTCGTGGCCCAGGCCGCGAACCAGGGCTTCATCGACGGGCTCAACTCGATCCTGCTGATCGGGGCCGTCGTCGCCTTCGTCGCGGGAGCGGCCTCGCTGGCCCTGATCCGCGAGCGAGACTTCGTCGCGGTGCCCGCGGGTGAGCCGGTGGCGGCGCCTGCCTAGTCGAGGCGCCCGGCGGCGGTGACGGTGAAGCCGCCGTTGCCGACCTTCGAGCCGACGTCGGTGACCTGCACCCGCGAGTCGCGGAAGATCGTCAGCGAGCCGAGGCCGCCGAGCAGACCCTCCGGTGCGATCACGAGCGCGCCGTCGCGGGCGGAGAGGCGGGCGCGGGCGGTGAAGACGCCGGCCGAAGCCTCGAGCACGAGCTCGCCCGCCGGGTCGTCGACAGGCCGCAGCGCGAGCTGGCGCGGGAGCGCGGCGGCGAGGTCCGCGTTGCTGACCGACGCCTCGCCGCTCAGGTGGTCGTGGTCCTTGCGCAGCACGACGCCGCGCAGCTGCAGCGGGCCGACGCGCACGAGGTCGACGTGCGCGTCGACCTCGCGGGCGCCGCGCGTCTGGCGCAGCAGCTGGGCGACCCGGCCGGTGCCCGCCCGCGCCTCGGCCATGTCGATCTCGACGCGGTCGGCGCGCTTGAACAGGAGCTTGAGCGCCGGGACGGCCTCGACCGAGACCCGCCGCACCTCGCCCGTCGCGGCGAGGTTGTGGCTGATCCGGCGCTCGGCGAGCCGCGGCAGCGTGAGCTGGACGCCGACGAGGGCGGCGACGAGCAGGCCGAGGAGCGCGAAGACGACTCGCAACATCCCCGGAGGCTAATGGTCAGCAGTAGGCGGCCGCCGGAGCGCCGGAGAGCCTGCGCGCCTCCGCCGACGTGGCGCGCCAGCCCGCCTCCGTGCGGGCGAGACGCCACGTGACGGCGAAGCGGCGCACCACGGTCCTGCCGCAGGCATCGCGGTCGCGGGCCAGAAGCGTGAGGCCCACGGTCGCCGCGCCGGCGGCCGGAGCGACCCGCGGCGAGCCGGGCGAGTTGGCCACCGTGTACTTGTAGCCGCTGCGCCAGTCCGCGAAGCCGCCGAAGCGCGCCTGCAGGCCGGGGGCGAGCAGCTTCCACGCCGCCGCGAAGTGCCGCGCGTCGAGCGCGGCGAGGCCCGCCGATGCGAGCGCGGCGCAGGCGGCGACCGCCGTCGCGGCGCCGGGCAGGAAGAGCCCGCCCGGCAGCGCGAACGGCACGCCCGCCACGACGAGAGCCATGAGCAGCACCGGGGCCGGGACACCACCATGCCGGAGGGTGGCCCAACCCATCATCGCGGCGAAGGCGCAGACCGCGCCCGCCGCGACGACGACGCCCAGCCACCGGTGCTGCTCATAGACCGCGCCGGGATCGGAGTCGGCGATGATCGCCAGCAACAGCGCGACGCAGAAGCAGCCGCCCGCGGCGGGCAGCGCGCTCAGTGCCACACCGACTCCGAGCCACGGGCGAGTGGAGGGGGACGCCACGAGCCGGACCGTCTCAGGCCCGAGGCCCGTTGCACAGAGACCGAAGCGCAGCCTGCCGTGCCGACCCGGTGCCTCCTCGCACGCCCGAACGGGCAGCTCAGATCAGGAGCGCGCGCGCCGCCCGCATCGCCGCGGCCAGGGTCGGGCCCCAGTCGTGCTCCGGGTCGGCGAGCATCCGCAATGCGAGGCCGTCTGCGAGCGAGAGCAGCACGGTCACGACCGCCTCGGCGTCCGCCCCCATCGCGATCACGCCCTCCGCCCGCTTGGCCTCGAGCTGCTCGGCGACGTGCTCGCGGATGCGGCGGTGGAGCGCCGCCAGCTCGGCGGCGATCTCCGGCGTCCGGCGCGACGAGGTGAAGAGCTCGAAGTGCAGCGCCACGAACGCCGGGTCGCGCGCCACCAGCTCCTCGAGCGAGCGCACGAGCACGTGCAGCAGGTCGTCGGCGGTCGCCGCGGCGGCGATCGCCTCGTCGAGCGCGGCGAGCCGCAGGTCCGAGTCGCGCCGGACGACCTCTACCAGCAGCCGCTCCTTCGTGCCGAAGTAGTAGTGCAGCAGCCCGCGCGAGACCCCGGCCTCGCGCGCGACGTGGTCGAAGGTGGAGCCCGCGGCGCCGCGCGCGGCCACGGAGGCGCGCATCGCGTCCACGATCCGCTGGGCCTTGTCGCCGCTGAGGGCCGCCGCCGCCTCCATCGCCGCGGATGCTAGCTGGCCATCCAGCCAGCATCCAAGCGGCGCGCGGCGGCGCGTTTGCCACACTGGCAGGCCATGCGCGGCGCCCTCCTCGTCCTCCTCGCGATCGCTGCCGGGGCGGTCCTCGTATCGGCCTCCGTGGCCGACTCGACGTCGCCGGCGCCCGCGCGGGCGCGCGCCGACGCATCGGTCGTCGCGGGCTCGCTCGGCGACTTCGGCACGCTGACCGCGCGCGGCGACGCCACGCGCACCGACGACCAGATCACCGTCGAGGACCACGGCATCGTCGTCGGCGCCGCTCAGGCGATCGCGCGTGCCTCGCGGACGGGCGGACGGGGCAGCGCGCGGGCCGTGGCGCTCGCGCGCCGCGTCGACCTCTTCGACGGCACGGTGACCGCCACGCTCGCGCGCCGGACCGCGACGGCCGGCGCCGGGAACGTCGCCTATGCGGGGCGCGTCGCGGGCCTCACGATCGAGGGGCGCAAGATCGGAGACGCCCGCCAGCCCCACGAGTACACGCTCTCCGACGGCGGGTCCGTGGTCGTCAACCGCGCGCACGCCGCGCTGCGCGTGACGCTCGGCGCCACCCACGGCGAGGCGCCGGCGGGCACCACGGTCGAGGTCGCGGTCGCGGACGCGACCGCCGCCGACCAGGTCGTCGCGACGCCCACCCCGACCGCGACGCCGACCGCCACCCCGAAGCCCAAGAAGAAGACCGCCAAGCGCCGCAAGGCGCCCAAGGTGCGCGAGCGCCTGACCGGGCAGCGCTACGCGTTCCCCGTGTACGGCAGGGCCACGGTCGCCGACGACTTCGGCGCGCCCCGCGCCGACACCGGCGCCCATGAGGGCAACGACGTCTTCGCGTCGTTCGGCGCCCCCGTGCTCGCGGTCGCCGACGGCGTCGTCGAGAAGGTCGGCACGCTGCCGATCTCGGGCAACCGCCTGTGGCTGCGCACCCCCGCGCGCGACGAGTTCTTCTACGCCCACCTCTCGGCCTTCTCGCCCGACGCCGTCGACGGCCACCGGGTCAAGGCGGGCACCGTGCTCGGCTTCACGGGCAACACCGGCGACGCCGAGCCGACGCCGCCGCACGTGCACTTCGAGATCCACCCCGGCGGCAAGGACGCGATCGACCCGCATGCGATCCTGATCGCGTGGCAGGACAACCGCGACGTGCCCCCGGGCGCCTGGCTTGCCCGCCACGGCGCCGACACGGCCGAGCGGCCCGGCGCGCTCGTCGAGGTGCGCGACTTCATCGCGGGGGAGTGACGTGAGCACCGAGCCGGAGTCGCCGCCCGAGCACAAGCTGTCGCTGTCGGAGAAGCTGGCGCGGCGCCGCGAGCACCACATCCAACGCAGCACGGCTTATCGCGTGCTGTTCGTGATCGCGGCCTTCGCGATCCTCATCGGCGGCATCGCGCTCGTCCCGCTGCCGGGTCCGGGCTGGGCGATCGTCTTCATCGGCCTCGGCATGCTCGCGCTCGAGTTCAAGTGGGCCGAGAACCTGATGGAGAAGATCCTCGACCGCCTCGAGGCGGCGAAGAAGAGCGCCGCCAACGCCTCACCGCTGCAGCGCGCGCTCGGCATCGCGGCGACGGCACTCGGGATCGCGGCCTGCGTGGCGGCCGCGATCCTGTGGGATATCCCGGTGCTGCCGGTCTAGGAGCTCGACGCGGAGCCGGACGGCGTGGCCGCCGGCGCCGGAGGCGGCGAGGTGGTCGAGGTGTACTCGAACTCCTCCTCGGCGCCGAACAGCGCGTCGAGCACCTTCTTGCGCAGGCCCTCGGACACCGCCAGCGCGACGCCCGCGCTGACGACGGTGAGCAGGACGAGCCGGCCGAAGCTCAGGCCCTTGCGCTGCTTGGGCGCCTCGCGCAGGGCGACGGACGCGTCGCGGAACGACTCCGCCGCGTTCTTCAGGTCCTTCTGCAGCTTCTTGTCGTCGAAGATCGCCTTCGTGGGCGACTTGCCGTTGCTGAGGCGGGAGGCGGCGTCACGGGCGGACTCGTAGGCCTGCACGATGTTCTCGCGCAGGTCCTCGTCCTCGACGACGCGCTGGACATAAGGGGAATTCTTGACGGCCATGGCCGCCGCCCCAGCCTTCGCCGCCTTCTTCTTCGCTGCCAACTTGCTCACCTCTCGCTAGGAGTCTCTTTCGGGCTCTCGGCGAGCATACCCGCGACGGGCCCCTTCGAATGCCTCCGACCGTTCCGGGGCGCCTCGAGCGCGGCCGCGAAGACCTCGCCGACGGCGTCCACCCACAGGAACTCGAGCCCCTTGCGCAGCGGCTCGGGGATGTCCTCGAGGTCGGACTCGTTGCGCTTCGGCGCGATCACGCGCTTGATCCCGACGCGCTGTGCCGCCAGCGACTTCTCCTTCAGCCCGCCGATCGGCAGCACTTGCCCGGTGAGCGTGATCTCGCCCGTCATCGCGGTGTCGGAGCGCACCGGGCGCCCCGTGACGAGCGACATCAGCGCCGTCGCCATCGTGATCCCGGCGCTCGGCCCGTCCTTCGGCGTCGCGCCCGACGGCACGTGCAGGTGGATGTCGTTGGTGGCGAAGAAGTCGCGCGGGAGCTCGGGCGCCAGCTCGTGCGCGTGCCCGCGCACGTAGGACAGCGCGGCCATCGCCGACTCGCGCATGACGTCCCCGAGCTGCCCCGTGACGATCAGGCGCGGCGGGTGCGCGGGGTTGCCGGGCATCGCGGTCGCCTCGATGAACAGCACGTCGCCGCCCACCGGCGTCCACGCGAGCCCCGTCGCCACCCCGGCCTCGCGCGTGCGCACCTTGACGACGTCGGGCGGGAAGCGCGGCCGGCCGAGCAGCTCGCGCACGCGCGGCTCGGTCACCGACACCTTGCGCTTCAGCGTGCCCTCGGCGACCTGGCGCGCGACCTTGCGGCAGACGGAGCCGATCTCGCGCTCGAGGTTGCGCACACCGGCCTCGCGCGTGTAGAGGGAGATGATCGCCCGCAGGCCCGCGTCCGTGAACGCGATCTGCGACTTCTTGAGCCCGTTGCGCTCGATCTGGCGCGGCACGAGGTAGCGCTTGGCGATCTGGAGCTTCTCCTCCTCCGTGTAGCCCGCGAGCTGGATGATCTCCATGCGATCGCGCAGCGGGCCCGGGACCGTGTCGAGCGTGTTCGCGGTCGTGATGAACATGGCCCGCGAGAGGTCGAACGGCATGTCGAGGTAGTGGTCGCGGAAGGTCGCGTTCTGCTCGGGGTCGAGCACCTCGAGCATCGCCGACGCGGGGTCGCCGCGGTAGTCCGCGCCCATCTTGTCGATCTCGTCGATCATGAACAGCGGGTTGTGGGAGCCGGCGTCGCGCAGCGCGCGGATGATCACGCCGGGCATGGCGCCGATGTAGGTGCGGCGGTGGCCGCGGATCTC
>JAXDGC010000310.1:0-6434 GCA_034665245.1 Solirubrobacteraceae bacterium
AGCTCATAGTGGACGATCGCCGGCGAAGCCCCGCGGCCGAGCGGCAGCGCGGTCGCGTTGCCCACGACCCAGTCGTGCGTGTCGGGTGAGACGTACGGGTGTGACTGGAAGACGTGGCCGGGGCGCAGCGCGAAGGTGGGGAAGAAGAACGGATTGCCCGACTCGTCGGCGGTCAGCTCGCTCACCGGCGCCGCGCGCCCGTGCACGACGCGAGCGTTCTCCGCGCCGCTGCGGTCGATGAAGCAGACCTCGCCGATCGACCGCGGGAACAGTGTCTCGAGATAGCGGAGCGAGTCGTTCGCGGCCGCGACGTACGGCGAGCCCTTGCGCACCTTCGATCGGCGCGAGCCGGGATGCGTATAGAGCTCGCGGAAGGCGGCGTTGTGCGCGGTGACGAGCGTGATCGTCCGCGCGCGCAGGAAGGTCGCGTCGAGCGCCGCCGCGTGGGACTCCGCGGCGTCGGCCAGCCGGCGCTCCTGGTTCGCGCCCCGGCGGTTGTGATCGGTGACCGCGATTCCGAGGCTGAGCGGGAGCAGGACGATCGAGACGACCAGGCCACTGACTGACAGCGAGCGCACGTACGGTCGGCTTCGGCGCGCGCGGCGCGCACCTTGAGCTCAGAGGTCGCGGAGCTCCTCGATCGCAGGCCGCCGCAACGCGCGCACCGTGATCGCGCCCGCGGCGCCCGCCGCCGCGAAGGTCAGCACGACGAGGCTCGCGAGGTAGCCCCACGGCACCGCCGGCGCGGCGGGCGGCGGGTCGAAGACCCCGGTGAGCACCTTGACCAGCATCGTGGAGATCGCCGCCGCGACCACCGCGCCGATCGCCAGCCCGCCGAGGGTCACGAACGCCGACTCGCCCCACACGAAGCCGCCGAGCTGCCGCTGCTTCGCGCCGAGCGCCACCGCGATCGCGTAGGTGCGGCGGCGCTCGCGGAACCCGAGCCCGAGCGCGAGGCCGGACGCGGCCGCGGCCAGCACGAGCGCGAAGGCGAGCTCGACGCGCGTGAGGCCCGACAGCTCGACCGCGGTGAGGTTCGACCCGACCACGCGGCGCGAGTCCTTGATGTCGGTGACCTTCGCCCCCGCGCCGACGACGCCGCGCACCCGCTGGGCGACGCCCGCGGGATCGGATCCTCCGGTCTGGAGGAGGAAGGTCCCTACCGCGTCGCTGCCCGTCATCTTCGCGACGTAGCCCGCGTCGGCGACGACGAACGAGTCGGTCGGCGCGGTCGGGAACTCCTTGGCCGTGCCCACGTAGTGGAACGGGACGGTCTTGTAGCGCTTCGTCACGCCGTCCTGGAGGCGCAGGCGGACGACGTCGCCGAGGTGGAGCTGGAAGTCCTTCACCGTCTCGTCGCTGAGCAGCGCGGAGTCGGGATGCTGGGCCAGGCGCGCCATCAGCGCCTTCGCCGTGCCGCCCGCGAACCACGGGTCCTGGAGCTTGCCCGCGGCCCCGATCGTGCTCGGGCGCACGCCGTAGAGGTCCTGGAGGTCGGCGCCGACGTAGACGTAGCGGTGCTGGAGCGGCTCCACCGCGGCCACGCCCGGCACCTTGGCGAGCCGGCCGGCCTCGCTCGCGCGCACGTTCGCGCCCGGGGATTCGGTCACGGTCACGTCGGCGCCGTTGGTGAGCCGCGCGTCGACCTCGGCCTGCTGGTGGTAGGTCGAGTTGAAGACCGCGGTCGAGGCCGCGAACGCGGCGGTCAGCGCGAGCAGCGCGACCGACCGGGCCAGCAGCGCGCGCTGCCGGCCGAGCGTCGCCGCGACGGTCGGCGCGAGCTCGCCCGCCAGCGGCCGCAGCCCGCGCGTCAGCGGCCCGCGGCCGCGCACGAGCACGAGGCTCGCGAGACGGGAGGCGAGCAGCCCGGCGCCGATCCAGCCCAGCACCGGGGCGAGCAGCGCGTACCAGTTGACGGAGACCGTCGGAATGCCCTCGGGGACCAGCACGAGCTGGTAGCCGTTGCGCGAGGCCTGCCAGTACACGAGCCCGGAGCCGATCAGCGCGAGGAGGTCGAGCTTGTAGCGCGCCCACCACGGCGCGCGGTCGCGGCGGCCGATCTCGCGCCGCTGCCCCGCCACGGTGAGCCCGCGCGCGTCGCGCCAGGCCGGCAGCACGATCGACCCGGCGGCGATCAATAGGCCGACGAGTGCGGCGCCGCCCGCCCACAGCACGCCGGTGAGGGTGCTCGCGCCGAAGCTCGCGGTGCCGAACGCCGCACGGCCGACGAGCAGGGCCGCGCCGAGGCCGGCCGCCACGCCGAGCCCGCCGGCCAGGGCGGTCTCGGCGAGGGCGACGCGCACGAGCTGGCGGGTCGAGGCGCCGCGCGTGCGCAGCAGCGCCGCGTCGCGGCGGCGGCGGTCGGCGCCCGCGGCGGCGATCGCCGCGGTCAGCAGGCCGGCGATGATCGCGCCCGGGACGCCGAGGAAGAGGAACAGCAGCTGCGCGTACAGCGCGTCCTTGCGCGCCCCGTCGAGCACCGTGCCCAGGTTGTCGCCGACCACTCCCGCGCCGGCCAGGCGCGTCTCGAGGTTGCGAGCGCTGCCGGACACCTGCGTGAACGCGCCGCTCGGGGTCCCGGGCAGCGCGTGCGAGAGCCGGGCGTGCACCTGCGTGCGCGCGCCGCTCGGCGCGACGCGCGCGAACGTCTGCCGGGGCAGCAGGATCACGTTGTCCGGCGGCGCCTGGGCCTGCGCGCCGGGCGGCGCTCCGACCTTCTGGAACAGCGAATCGGCCTGGGGGAGGTCGACGATGCCGTCGACGCGCACCTTTGCCGGCGTGCGGCCCGTGCGGATGATCGAGACGGTGTCGCCCGGGCGCGCGTGCAGGTTGGCGGCGGTCTGCTGCGCGAGCAGCACGCCGGTCCCGGAGCCGGCCAGCGTCCGCAGCTCGCCGGGGAAGGCGCGCGCGTACCCGTCGGGGATGCCCAGCACGCGACCCGCTCCGGTCCGCTGGGTCGTGCCGCCCACGGTGGCTTCGAGCCCGCCGGTGGAGCCGAAGTCGACCGGCAGCGAGGTCTTGACCGTCGGGAACGCGCGCACGCCGCGGATCACGGCGTTCGGGTTGGCGCCCGGTTGCGTCTCGACCTGCCAGTCGACGGCGACCCGGGTCGTCGCCCGTTGGGTCATCTGGGCGACCGTCGAGGAGAGGAAGGCGCCGATCGAGGCGAGCAGCGCGACGCCGACGGCGACGCCGAGCGCGGTCGAGGCGAGCCGTGCGCGGCGGTGGGCGATGAGCCCGCGGAGCCAGGTCAGCGCGACCACTGCAGCCTCCCGCTGTGCATCTCCGCGCGCTGGGCGAGCCGCCCCGCGACGACGGGATCGTGGGTCGCGATCACGAGCGCGGCGCCCGCGCGGTCGGCGGCGTCGAGCAGCGCGTCGACGACGGCCGTCGCCGTCCCGCCGTCGAGCTGGCCGGTCGGCTCGTCGGCGAGCAGCAGCCGCGGCGCGCCGGCGAGGGCGCGGGCGATCGCCACGCGCTGGGCCTGGCCGCCCGAGATCTCCTCGGGCAGCTTGTCGGCGAGCTCGGCCAGGCCGAGGCGCTCGAGCGCCTCCAGGGCGCGCACGCGCGCGTCGGCGTCGGCGGCGCCGGCCAGGATCAGCGGCAGCGCGACGTTCTCGCGCACGGTCAGCGGGGGCAGCAGGCTCGGGCCCTGGAAGACGACGGCGGGCCGCTCGTCGAGGCCAGGCCAGGTCACGCTCCCGCGCGTCGGCTGGTCGAGCCCGGCCATCAGGTGCAGGAGCGTCGACTTGCCGGAGCCCGACGGCCCGACGAGCGCGATGCGCGCGCCCGGGAGGACCTCGCAGTCGGTGGGCTGGAGGCCGACCGTCGCGGTGTCCCCGCGCCCGTAGGTGCGGGCCGCGCCGTCGCAGCGGACGAGTGGCTCGGTCATGCGAGGCGCCCGTCGTGCAGCCGGATCTCGCGGCCCGCGGCCGCTGCCACCGCCGGGTCGTGGGTGACGAGGAGGATCGCCGTGCCGTTCTCGGCGTGCTCCGCCAGCAGGGCGAGCACGCGCGCCGCGGTCGCCTCGTCGAGCTCGCCGGTCGGCTCGTCGGCGAGCAGGATCGCGGGGTCGTTGGCGAGCGCGACGGCGAGGCCCGCGCGGGCGAGCTCGCCGCCGGAGAGCTGTGCGGGCCGCGCGTGCGCGCGCGCCGCGATGCCGCAGCGGTCGAGCAGCTCGTGCGGCGCCGTCGTGCCGCCTCCGAGACCCTGTGCGACGGCGATGTTCTCGCTCACGCTCAGGTGGCCGATCAGGTTGGCCGACTGGAAGAGCATCCCGATCCGCCGCGCGCGCACGCCCGCGCGCTCCTCCTCCGGCCGCCGCGACAGCCGCTCGCCGTCGACGGTCACCGTGCCGCCGTCGGGCTCGTCGAGCCCGGCCAGGCACGCGAGCAGCGTCGACTTGCCGGACCCCGACGGCCCGGTCACGGCGACCACCTCTCCCCGTTCGACGGCGAGCGAGACGCCCTGCAGGGCGAGCGCCTCGTCGTCGCCCGCGTGGAAGAACCGGTAGAGGCTGCGCGCCTCGAGCACGGCCGTCATCGCGACCAGCTCAGCGAGTCCGTGACGAGCTTCCACGGATCGACGTTGTCGGCGCCCTTCGGGCCGGAGAGGGTGAGCACCACCTGCTTGCCGTTCCGTGAGAACAGGTAGCGCTCGACCGCGTTCGTCCCCGTGCGCTGGGTGACCGGATCCGCCTGCGCATCGGCGAGGTAGGTGATCCGCACCGCCGGCCCGGAGTTGCGGTTGACCGTGCTGACCTTGGGCGACTGAAAGCCCTTGACCGACTGCTTGAGCCGCGGGATCTCGGCGCTCCTGGCGACGGCCGCGCTCGGTGCTGCCTGCGCCGAGCGCTCCTCCATGCGGATCGAGTTGAGCTTGTCGGTGAAGGTCACGGCGCCGCCCTTGATCGTGCGCGCCCAGCCCTCCGGCACCTTCACCTGGTAGTCGGCACCCGGGGGCGAGTAGGGGACGTAGGCCTGGTTGTCGGGGATGTCGCCGTTCGGGCTGACCTCTTTCGTGTTCGGGTTGACGGGCTTGGAGGACGAGGAGGAGGGGGAGCTCGAGCCACCGCACCCGGCGAGGAGCACGAGGAGCAGGGCGAGCGCGGTCAGGATGCGGGTCATGGGCGGCGACGCTACGGCGGCCCGGTCAATGCGAAGCCCCGTGAAGGTCAACGCCCGGTCAAACCTCGCGCCACGACAGCTCGTGAGCGCTAGCGTCCGGAGCGTGAGCCTGCCCGGCATCCTGGTCGTCGAGGACGACGAGGCGATCGCCTCCGGCCTCGTGCGGGTGCTCGACAGCCAGGGCTACCGCGTCCGGCGCACCGACCGCGGCCGGCCCGCGCTCTCCATGGTCACCGACGACGTCGGGCTGGTCGTGCTCGACCTCGGTCTGCCCGACGTCGACGGCCTCGAGGTGTGCCGGCGCCTGCGCGCCGCCCGCCCGGACCTCGCGATCCTCATCCTCACGGCGCGCGACCAGGAGCTCGACGTCGTGTCCGGCCTCGACGCCGGCGCGGACGACTACCTCGTCAAGCCGTTCCGCCTCTCCGAGCTGCTCGCCCGCGTCCGCGCGCACCTGCGCCGCACGCTCGCGAGCGCGCCCGACGACGCGCCGGAGCCCATGCGCGCCGGGGACCTCACGGTCGACCTTCCGGCGCGCCGCGCCTGGCGCGGCGACCAGGAGCTCGAGCTGCGCCCGAAGGAGTTCGACCTGCTCGCGCTGCTCGTCGCCGAGGCCGGGCGCGCCGTCACGCGCGAGCGGATCATGCACGAGGTCTGGGACACGGAGTGGCTCGGCGCCACCAAGACGCTCGACACCCACGTCGGCACGCTGCGCAACAAGCTCGGCGAGCCCGAGGCGATCACCACGTTGCGTGGGGTCGGCTACCGGTTGGACGTGGCGTGAGGCGCCGCGTAGTCCTCGCCATCGCCGGCGTCGCCGCGCTCGCCGTGACGCTGTTCGCGATCCCGCTCGCGCTCGCGCTCCAGCGCAGCTACCGCGACGACGAGCTGCTGCGCCTGCAGCGCGACACGGTCGCCGCGACCCGCCAGATCGACCTCGGGACGCCGTCCGGTGATCCGGTCGAGCTTCCCAGCGGCCCGCGCGCCCTGGCGGTCTACGACGCGACCGGGCGGCGGATCGCGGGGCGCGGCGGCCCGGCGCGGGCCGACAGCCTGACCCGAGCGGCGCTGCGCGAGCAGCGGCCGGCCGCGCGCTCGGCCGGCGGCAGGCTCGAGGTCGCCGTTCCGCTGGTGGTCGGCGAGCGTGTCGCGGGGGCCGTGAGCGCGGAGCGCAGCGACGCCGTCGTCGCCAGGCGGGCGCACCGGGCCTGGCTGGCGCTGGCCGGGCTCGCGCTCGCGGTCGTCGCGCTCGCGACGGGGGCCGCCGTTCTGCTCGCGCGGCGCCTCGCCGGTCCGCTCGAGCGCCTC
>JAXDGC010000311.1:0-14984 GCA_034665245.1 Solirubrobacteraceae bacterium
TCCACATCAGCGGCGTCAAACAATTCCGCCACCGCGAGGTCGGCGACCTCGAGCTCAACTACGAGCGCTTGGACGTCGTGTTCGACACCGGCCTGACGATCTTCACCTACACCGCCGACCCCGGCACACGCTCCGCCGAAGCCCTCGGCCTCCTCGGCAGCTGGGCCGCCACAGCCACCACGGAACCCGAGCCGCGTACGCACTGACCGACATCGCTCCGGGAGAGCAGCGGCGCGGGTCGAGCGAAGCTCACGCTCGCTGCGGCCGACGAGCCGACGCCCACCCAGTCGGCGGAGCCGACGCGCGTAGCCTGTGCGGTCGTGCCGGGCATCGGAGTGTTGCGTGAGGGTCCGCTTCACGCCGCGGTGAAGGCGCTGCTCGCCGAGCCGGGTGACCGCCTCGAGGTGCCCGTGGGACGGTTCGTGATCGACCTCGTCCGTGCTGACGGCGAGTTGGTCGAGGTGCAGACGGGGGGTTTTGGCGCGCTCGGCAAGAAGCTCGACGCGTTGCTCGACGAGCACCGCGTCCGTGTCGTGCATCCGGTCGCAGCGGAGCGCCGGATCGTTCGGGTCGACGAGGACGGGCAGGTGCTCAGTGCCCGCCGATCGCCGAAGCGCGCGACCGCGGTGGCGGTGTTCGACAAGCTGGTCGCGTTTCCGTCGCTGCTGTCTCACCCGAACCTCACGGTCGAAGTTCTGCTGCTGCGCGAGGATCACATCCGCCGCCCGCAGCGGACGACGACGCGGGGTCGCACCCGAGATCCGGGGGAGCGGCGGCTGGTCGAGGTCCTCGACCGGGTCGCGCTGCGGACGCCGGAGGACATCCTCGCGGCGCTGCCTCCGCTACCGCTCGAGCCGTTCAGCACACGCGAGCTCGCCGCCCTTCTCCGCTGCAGCACGCCGCTGGCGCAGCGCACGCTCTACTGCCTGCGGATCATCGGGATCATCGAGCCGGCGGGCAAGCGCGGCGGTGCCCCGCTGCATGCGCGCAGGGCCTAGAACGGATGCGTCGACGGCAGCCGGCGCTCGTCCGGACCAGAACCGTCCTACTTCTCGAGCGGGAAGTAGTCGCTCTTGAATGCCACGAGCACGCCGTCGTGTCGCGGCGTCGCCGCGGCCGCACCGATCTGACCGTCGGTGACAACGATCCGGTTGATGCCGATTGCCATGACAACCGCGGTGACGAGGACGGCAATCTTGGCGATACGACGTAGCTCAAACATGGGGCTCCCTCTGTTTTGAAGAAAGAGCGCCGAGGGCGCGTCTAGATACGCGGAAGGTTCGACCTCAGCCGCAACCGTGAGCGGGTGCGGTAGACCGCGCCTGCTCTGGTAAGACTCCGGCATCGCGGCGGTCCGAGCCGCAGGCGGAGAGGAGAGTCCCATGTCGGTCGTCCGTCGCGCTTGTCTCAGCGCGGTCCTGTCGGTGCTCGCGATCGCGCCTGCCGCGCTCGCCCACGATCGCGACGCCGCCGCGCGCCACAGCCTGCGCGCCCCGGTGACGGACCAGAACTTCTACTTCGTCATGCCCGACCGGTTCGACAACGCCGACGCGGCGAACGACAACGGCGGGCTGCCACCGGGCAAGAACGAGGGCGAGTCGGGCTTCGACCCGACGGGCAAGGGCTGGTACCACGGCGGCGACCTCAAGGGCCTCCGGGGCCGGCTCAACTACATCCAGCGCCTCGGGACGACGGCGATCTGGCTGACGCCGAGCTTCAAGAACAAGGCCGTCCAGGACAACAACGGGTTCCCCTCGGCCGGCTACCACGGCTACTGGATCACCGACTTCACCCAGATCGACCCGCACCTCGGGACGAACGACGACCTCAAGGCCCTGGTGCGCGACGCCCACAAGCTCGGCATCAAGGTCTACTTCGACATCATCTCCAACCACACCGCCGACGTCATCCGCTACCAGGAGGGCGCGTCGACGACGTACCGCTCCAAGGACCAGTCGCCGTACCGCACGGCTGCGGGCGCGCGCTTCGACGACCGCGACTTCGCGGGGAAGAGCAGCTTCCCGGCGCTGGCCCCGACCGGGCAGCCCTCGTGCGACGCCCCCGGCGACCTCAGGAGCTTCCCGTACCACCCGTGCGTGCCGGCGGCCGAGCAGAACGTCAAGGTCCCCGCGTGGCTCAACGACGTCAGCCTCTACCACAACCGCGGTAACACGACCTTCGCCGGCGAGAACTCGCAGTACGGCGACTTCTTCGGGCTCGACGATCTCTTCACGGAGAACCCGCGCGTCGTCAACGGGATGGTCGACATCTACAAGACCTGGATCCACGACTTCCGGATCGACGGCTTCCGGATGGACACGATGAAGCACGTCAACGACGAGTTCTGGCAGAAGTTCGCGCCGGCGATCGAGAACTACGCGAAGGCGCAGGGGATCCCCGACTTCTACATGTTCGGTGAGGTCGCGGAGGACACGAGCCGCCCGATCACGTCGCACTACATGACCCACGACGACGTGCAGGGCGTCCTCGACTTCCCGTTCCAGACCGCCGCGACCAGGTTCGCCGCGAACTCGGCGCCGACCGACGAGCTGGGCGCCTTCTTCCGCGACGACGACTGGTACACCGACGGCGACTCGAACGTCTACAACCTCCCCACGTTCCTCGGGAACCACGACAAGGGGCGGATCGGCATGTTCATCCGCAACGCCAACGCGGGCGCGACCGAGGCCGAGCTGCTGAAGCGGGACCGCCTCGCGCACTCGCTCATGTACTTCTCCCGCGGCAACCCCGTCATCTACTACGGGGACGAGCAGGGCTTCACCGGCAACGGCGGCGACCAGGACGCGCGGCAGGACATGTTCCCGTCGCAGTCGCCGCAGTACAACAACCAGACCGACCCGATCCCGGGGGACGACGGCGCCGGCAAGAACGACGACATCGGCTCCGACCAGACGCCGATGAACGACAACTTCGACCCGTCCCACCCGCTGTACCGGGAGCTCGGCCGGCTCGCTGCCGTCACCCGGCGCAACCCGACACTGCGCAACGGCGCGCAACAGCACCGGTTCTCCACCGGCGGGCCCGGCGTCTACGCGTTCTCGCGCATCGACCGCAGGCGGGGGCATGAGTACGTCGTCGCGCTGAACAACGCGGAGGCGCCCGCGTCGGCGTCCATCCCGACCTACATGCGCAAGGGTCGCTGGGAGAAGGTCTACGGCGACGGCCCGGGCCGGCTGCGGAGCGGGCGTGACCGGCACCTGGACGTGACGCTCGCGTCGCTCTCGACGGTGGTCTATCGCGCGGAGAAGCGCATCCCGCGCAGCCGCCGCGCGCCGTCGATCGCGCTCGACGCGCCGGCGCAGGGCCGCGACCGGCTCGAGGTCGGTGCGAACCTGGGCCGTGACGCCTTCTCCGAGGTCACGTTCCTCGCCAAGGCCGGCGGCGGCCCGTGGCGGGAGATCGGCACGGACGACAACGCGCCGTACCGGGTCTTCCACGACGTCGCCGACATCGCGCCGGGCACGAAGGTGCGCTACCGCGCGATCGTGCTCGACAACGCGGGCCACACCCGCTCGAGCGGGGTCGGCACCTCGACGATCGCTCCGCCCGCCATCACGCTGGAGGCGCCGCCTGAGAACGGGCGCGTCCGCGGGACCGTCGAGGTCCGCGCGACCGCGACGCCGGAGCACGCCAACCACGTCGTGACGTTCCAGCGCTCCGTCAACGGCGCGGCGTTCTCGAACATCGGCACCGACGACTCGTCGCCCGTCTACACGGCCTTCGACGACACGTCGAGCCTGCCGGACGCGGCGAGCGTCAGATACCGCGCGGTCCTCACCTACGCGCCGGGGAAGACAGTGACGAGCGACACGCGGACCGTGACCATCGTGCAGGCGAGGGTCACGACCGCGATCGTGCACTACAACCGGCCCGCGGGCGACTACGGCGGCGCGTCCGACGGCTGGGGCCTGCACCTGTGGGGTGACGCGATCGCCGACTCGGTCACGGCCGGCGTGGCCTGGGACAAGCCGTGGCAGCGGTCCGGCGTCGACGCGTTCGGCGCGGTCTACGAGATCCCGCTCAAGGACGACACGAAGCCGGTGAACTTCATCATGCACCTGCCCAGCGGCGACTCCGTGCCGTCGACCCGCGAGCCCGGCGGCGACCGCTCCTTCGTCCCACTCGAGCACCCGCAGATCTGGCTGAAGCAGGGCGACGCGACGGTCTACTTCTCGCCGCCCCCGCCGTAGGCCGGCGGGCGGGGGAGACGCCCGGCGCCGTCTGGGGCACCGCTCACGCCTACCGACATGGGACGCCCAGCCCGTCTGCCGCTGGTCCTCAGTTCCGGCGGAGCGAGCGGGCGCGGCAGAACTCGCGAACGGCGTGGTTGAACCGGCCGGGCTGCTCGAGGTTGCTGACGTGGCCGCAGTCGGGGATCACGACGAGTTGCGCGTCGGGGATTGCCTGCTCGAACTCCCGTGCGACGCTGAGCGGCGAGCGCGCGTCGTCTTCGCCCCAGATGAGCAGGGTCGGGACGGCGATCCGCGGCAGGATGGCGCGCTGGTCGGCCTCGGCCATCACGAACAGGAGGTTCCTGAGCGACCGGGGGCGGACTGCGCTGGCCATCTCGTCGAGGAGCGGGACGAACTCGGCCGGCGGGTCGCCGGCGAAGAGCCCGGAAAAGGTGGGATCGAAACTCTCGGCGGGCGCTGCGATCGACTCGAGCACGCCTGCGACGCGGGCGCGCACCTCCTCCTCCGGGAGCGACCCCTTCCAGCCGGCGTAGGTGTCGACGAGGATCAAGCTCGCGACGAGCTCGGGATGGTGGCGGTAGAGCTCCAGTACCACCGTGCCGCCCCAGGAGAGACCGGCCACGTGTGCGCGGCCGAGCGCGAGCCCGTCGATCAATGTCGCAAGGCAGCGCGCGTAATCCGCCAGGCCGAATTCCGCGGGGAGGTCCGAGGAGCGCCCGGCCCCTGGCTCGTCCCAGGCGACGACGGTGAACTCGTCGGCCAGGGCGGCGAGCTGGGGCTGCCACGCGCGGCCGTCCTCGGCGGCGCCGTGCACGAACACCAGCGGCGGCCCCGTGCCGACGCGGCGGTAAGCGACCTCGAGCCCGTGCGCCCGGACGATCTCCACCCACGCAACCTACCCACGCGCGTCGGCCTCGCTCAGCAGTCACCAGTGCGACACGGTTGGCTCTTCGTTCTCGTCCAGTCGCAGGCGAGCTGGTCTACGCTCTGCGTGCGTGTCCGTCCCTGATGGCGAAGGTCCTTCGAGTCGGCTCTCCGAGTTGCGTGTCTCGGCGCGCGGGTGGCACGGGATCCAGCTCGCGGTCATCGGCTTCATCGGGTTCTGCGGGGTCGTGCAGGACGGTCGTCCCGACAACCCGATGTGGCTGCAGGTTTGGGCGGCGATCCTCGCGCTGGTCGCGCTCGTGCTCGCCTGCGTCGCGACGTTCCTCGTCGGTCGCGTCGCCTGGCCGCTCTTCGTCGGCCGTCAGGCGTCGGCCGCGAACGAGCCCGAGGACCTGGAGCGCGAAGGCCGTCGCCTGAGGCGGGGGTTGCTGCTGACGTTCGTCGCGCTCGCTCTGCTGGCGCTCGGGACGGCCTCCGGCTGGTGGCCGCAGTCGGGGGCCGGGGCCGGCGCGGGCCGGCTTGTCGCGGTCCAGGCGAGGAGCGGCGACCGCGTGTGCGGGTCGCTCAATGAGGCGAGTCCGGGCACGCTGAGCGTGTTGGTCGATGGGAGGCGAGTGGCCGTCTCGCTGCAAGACGTCGTCGCGGTCGACCCCGTCAACAGCTGCTAGGGCGCGTTCGAGCGCCAGAGCCTGCAACGCGGTTCGCGAACGGTTTGGCCTCGGGGCCGACCGGCGGCTCGACCAAGCGTCCGGCAACCGGCGAAGCCCGTGGACTACTCGCTGAGTCTGCCGCGGTACGCCAGCTTCTCCCACAGCCGCGGGTGGCGGACTTTGATGTCGCCGAAGAACGTCCCGCCGGTGAGCACGATGCGCGGGGCCCCAGGTATCCCCGAGCCGGCTTGCAGGTTGGTCCGGCCCATCTGCGTGCGGGCCTGCACCTCGACCTCGACGCCCTCGGGGACCAGCAGGTCGACGTTGCCGAACAGCGCACGGGCGTGGATGTGGGTCTCGGCCGCGCTGATCTGCGCCTGGCGCAGGTCGAGCTTGATGTGGCCAAACCACGAGCGGAACGAGTTCTCGGCCGGCACAGTCCAGGGCCCCGAGCGCTTGACGTCGCCTAGCCCATGGACCCCGGCTGGCTGCGTTGCGATGCCGACGGCAGCAGCTGCCGGCAGGTCGGAGGTGAGCCGCTCGAGGTCGGAGCACATCACCCCATTGGCAGCCGCTTCGATGCGGTCGATCAACTCCTCGAGCGTCAGCCTTCCTTCCACTGCGGCCTCGCGCAGGCGGTTCACGGTGGCGTCGCGCTCGGCATTGGAGGCTCGAATGTCCATCAGGCGGCACTCTAGGGCGCGGAACGAGCCTCGATGGGGAGGAAGCGCTGAAGTCCAGGCGCCTCGTGGAGCGCTGGCCCTCGCGCAAGACAGCACTCACCAGCGGGACGGCTCGGCGCTCGTTCGTGTTCATTGCTGGCGCTCGGGCGCGGCTGAAATCGCGGTGTCCCCGGTTCGAGTCCGGGTTCTCGCCTTGCGCGACGCGTCGGCGTCGGAGACGATCGCTTCGATGCCACGCCTTCTGGTGCGAGCTGCCGTCGCCCTCCTTGCCTTCTGTCTGCTCGCCCCCGCGGCGCATGCCGACGGGCTCCAAACGCTGCAGGATCTGGCGAAGCGGCACCTGCGGCCGGCGCCGCTGGTCCCGACCGCGGCCCCGCGCCCGCTGTCGGACCTCGGCGTTTCGCTCGACATGAGTTTCGGCCGAGGCAAGCGCGGCTACGGACTGCGGCTTGCCCATTACGCGTCCGGCGGGCCTGACGCGATCATCGCGCTCGAGCGGGGTGCGTACCCGTCTGTCCGGGCGGCGGTCCGCGACTATCGCCGAGGCCGCTACCGCGTGCGGCGGACGAGCCTTCGCGGGCGGCGCGCGTTCGTGCTCACCAGCAAGGCCGGCGTCCGCGAGTCGCTCATCTTCTGGCGCGAGGACAACAGCGTCTACTCGATCGCGACCGGAACGACGAAGAAGGTGTCGCTGCGAAGCCTACGTGCCACGGCGAGTGGGCTCGACCATCTCGGCGCCAACTACCTCGGGAGCTACTTCGCCGAGGGCAGCAACAACACCTCGCTCGACGCGATGATCGTCACCACGCAGCGCTTCGTCAGCGGGACCGTGGAGTGGGGCACCGACAACTGCACGTTCAACGGCGCCCCCTCCGCCGCCCACGGCGCGACGGCGAACTTCATGATGCTCCCGCTGCGAAATGGCGCCTTCTCCCTCCCGCTGA
The DNA here is from genome assembly GCA_034665245.1 of Solirubrobacteraceae bacterium. Lineage (GTDB taxonomy): Bacteria > Actinomycetota > Thermoleophilia > Solirubrobacterales > Solirubrobacteraceae > DASQFQ01. Next base: position 7,377 of record JAXDGC010000311.1, read on the forward strand.
ACGGCCCTCTTGTCTCGCGCGCGGGATGGAACGGCACCATCTCGGGCACGGCCTCGCCGGCGGCGATCGAGGTCGCCCTCCGCGGGAACGGCACGTTCGATGACGAGGCGTGCGACACCGGCCCAATGTCGGTGTCCGCCGAGCGGCGCGATCCCATCTGAACCTCGCAGGGCCGGAGTTGCCGATGGGACCGTCGGGTATGCCGCCGACCATGGTGGGCCAAGCGCTGAACCGCACCACGGGTCCACGACCGGGGCGCCGCGGCGGTCCGGCGACGCGCGTTCCACTCCCAAGGCGCCCGCGCTGGTCATGGGCCTGGGCTTCGGCGGCTTCATCGACGGCATCCTGCTCCACCAGATCCTCCAGGCCGGTCCATCGCCCTGTCGGCTACGTGGAGCTGCGCTCGTCCTCTTCGCCGCCCGTGCCGACAAACCTGACCTTCTCCTGAGTCGGGCTGGTGGGATGCGAGTGGACGGGCCGACGCTCGTCGGCGTCGCCGGCGTCACGGTCGGACTTGCCGAGCAGCGCCCCGCCCGTGAGATACAGCGCGAGGCCAACGCCGGCAGCCACGACGACGAGGATGAGAAGCAGGAAAAATGCGACTCCGCCTTCCATGTCCCCGGGGCTACCCAGCACATTGAGCGCGCGAAACGAGCGTGGGTCAGGGTTCAGCCGCGACCCGGTCGGGTGCGTCTGGCTACTCCGCGGCCGTCACGACGCCGTCTTCGATGTGGCGGACGTCGGTCCAGGCGAGGCTGTCTTCCTCGGTCGCCGATTTGCTGGTCGGCATTCCGAGGCGGACGGCGAGGCCGGCGCGTCCGAGCATGAGCCGGTCGACCTCCCAGGCACCGTTCGCGGCTTGGCGGACGTGGACGTCGCGGACGCGCCCGAGTACGTCGCCCCGCGCGCTGCGCACCTCGGCCCCGAGCAGTTCGCTGAGGGTGATCATGCGCCGGGGATGCGCCGGAACAGCGCGGCGTCGCGATCGTCGCCTTGGCCGAGCCCGAGTTCGGGGGCTTTGGCTCTCAGGTGCACGACGTCGTCGAAGCCGTCCACCTGCGTCCATGGAACCTGGATGATGTCCTTGCCGATCACGCCGCTCCCGAAGAGGTAGCGTGCCGGGCGCTGGAGCCAGCCGGGGAGTCTGCGATGCCAGACGCCGGAGCCGCTGAGGATCGCTTCGAGCACGAGCGGCTCGCCCGGCTCGCCCTCGAGCAGGAGGTCGTCGACGCGCCCGCAGCGGCGGCCTTCGACGTCGACGAGCTGGTCGTCGAGGATCCGGTAGGCGAGGTTCATCTCAGCGGTCATCTGGCTCCTCCCTGCGTGATGAGAAGTAGCGGGATCGCCGCGACCGCCACGGCGGTGATGATCATCAGGTAGAGCGGGCCGATCGTGTTGGCGAGGCGGCCGTTGGCGTACTCGCCCATGAAAGTGCGGTCACGCGCGATCAGCAGCACGGGCAGGTAGGTCAGGGGGAGAGCGACGACGCTGAAGAGCACGGCGTATTGGGTGAGCTGAACGGGGTCGACGCCCGTCTCGACGATTGCGAAGGCGAGCAGGAAGAACGTCAGCCAGGTCAGCGTGAAGCGCGGTGCGCGCAGCGCTCCGCGGTACTTGCCCCATTCCCAGCCGGCGAACTGCGCCATCGAATAGGCGGCGGAGAACGCAGCCTCGATAGCGGCGCCGCCGACCGCGAAGAGCATGCCCAACAGGGCGAGCAGGAGTCCGGCGATGCCGTAGGCGTTCTGCGCGCCGAGCGCGGTCGTCCCGAGATAGGTGGGATCCACGCTGAGGGGCGCGAAGACCTCGGCGGAGACCATGATGAGCGCGACCGACAGGATGCCGCCGAGTCCGAAGCCGAGGAAGGAGTTGGCCTTGTTGAGGCCGAGATCCTTCGGCGTCCAGTGGTCCTCGAGCGCGCCCGAGGAGTAGAAGTAGACCTCGTAGGGGGTCAGTGCGGCGCCGATGATGCCGACGACAAAGTAGAGGTACAGGGCCTTGAAGTGCAGGTGCGGGACGAAGCCGCGGGCGACTTCGTGCCAGTCGGGGTGCAGGTGGATGGCGGCAGCAACGTAGACGAGCAGGCCGCAGCCGAGGTAGCCGAAGAGCTTCTCGATGCCGCCGAACGGGACCAGCCAGACGATCACGAGCAGCGCCAGCAGCACGATCAGCACGAAGGTCGCCTCGCTGAGATCGAACAGGAGGTGCAGCACGATCGCGGCGCCGCCGAGCTCGGCCGCGAGCGTCAGCAGGTTGATCAGGAACGAGCTGATCAGCGTGACGAGCCCGACGCCGAGCCCCATCCGCATGCGCACGACGTCGAACACCGGCCGCTTGGACACCGCGGCGACACGTCCGCACATCTCGGCGTAGACGACGATGCCGATGACGCCGACCACGACCGCCCACAGCAGCTGGAAGCGATATGACGCCCCCGCTTGTGTGTTGAACACGAGCTCGCCGATGTCGACGAACCCACCGATGGCCGCGACGATCCCGAGTGCGACCTGGAAGACCTTGCTCATCCAGAGCCGCCGAGCTGCTGCACCTGGCGCGCGTAGGACTGCAGGTCCTTCGCCGCCGTCACCGCCGCCTTGCGCTGGCGCGGGTTGACCCGCAGGTCATCGATCGAGCTGCCGATGTCCGAGGCCAGCGAGATCGCCTTGGCCACCCGCTTCTCGATGCCCGGGGCCAGGGGCGCGTCGCTCATCTTCTCGGCCTCGTGCTCGGCCTGGTCGGAAAGGTCCTGGCCGTGAGTGCGCATGAACGTGGTCATGCTGCGCCCACGTGCGGCGTCGTTGGCCATCAGCGACCCCTCCGCCGCGATCGACTGCAGCGCCTTGACGCTCGCCTGCAGATCGACGTCTGAGTACTGCCCGTAGCGACAACCTGAGAGCGCCAATGCGCTAGCGGCGAGCATCAGGACCACCGGCGCGCACCGCATCCGGCGTTTATGCCCTTGGGGGCCCGCGGGGGAACCTGTGACGGCCCCAGCCCTGGCCCTGCAGCCGATACGTCCCGTCGTACGGAATGCTCACGTGGCCATGTGTTTCGGGGCTACAGAGCCAGCCGCACCGACGCTAGTCCTATAACTCCGTCGAAGGAAGCCGTTTGACCGCCAAGCTGGAGAGGAATCGTCCGCTGACATGACCGTCTCGCGCCTCGATCCGACCGCGACCGCGCTCGTCCTCGTCGACCTGCAGCGGGGCGTCGTGGCACTGCCGGTCGCCCCGCACCCGGCCGATGCGGTCGTGGCGAACGCGATGCGTCTCGCGCGCGCGTTCCGCGCGGCGGGCGCGCCGGTGATCCTCGTCCGGGTCTCGTTCAGCGCCGACGGCGCCGACGCGCTCACCACCCTCGTCGACGAGCGTCCGCCGCGCAGCGAGCGGCCACCGGGTTTCGACGAGATCGTCGAGGGTCTGCGCGAGCCCGGCGATGTCGTCGTGACCAAACGCCAGTGGGGCGCCTTTTACGGCACCGACCTTGATCTTCAAATGCGCCGGCGCGGTATCGACACCGTCGTGCTCGGCGGCATCGCGACCAACCTCGGCGTCGAGTCAACGGCCCGGCCCGCACGTGAACACGGCTACCACGTGGTGCTCGCCGAGGACGCCATGAGCGCACTCAGCGCCGACGATCACGCCTTCGCCTTCACGCGGATCTTCCCGCGCCTCGGACGCGTCGCCTCGACCGGCGAGATCCTGGCCGCCCTCGACGCGGGGCCCCCGGGTTGCCCAACTCTCGCCCGTGCGTGAACAACGCCATGGGACTGATTGCTCGCCTCGAGGTCGCGCCGGCGGTGGATACGATGCCGCGCAGTCGAGCGCGGGAGTGAGATGCCCAAAGGTCCGGACGTCCGGGTCATCGTTGACCAGGTCAAAACGCGGCTCAAGGAGATAGAGGATCAGTTCAGCCGGCACCGGCGACTTGTGGATGACCTCGAGCACCTCCGCGAGATAGTTGCGGAGCTTGAGCACGCGGTCGTCTCTCGCCTCGGCGGCGGGCACACTCCCGCCGCCACGCCGACCGAGCCCGCCAAGGGCCCGAGCGCCGCCATGGCCACAAAGACGCCCGCGCGTGCGCCCCGCGGCCAGAACAAGGCCAAGATCCTCAGAGCGCTGAAGGGCCGCGGGCCGATGACCGCCTCCGAGATCGCCAAGGCTACGGGGATCTCGACCGCCACCGTGAGCACGACACTTACGAAGATGGCCAAGGCGGGCGAGCTGGCCAAGGCCGAGCGCGGCTACACACTCCCGCGCTAGTTGGGCCTGACGGTGAACGCAGCACCCCTGCCGACGCCGTGGGGCAGCTCAGCTCCGCTTCTTCCACGGGTGTGACGTGAGGATCGTCTCGGCGACCTTGTCGGGGCACCCTTTCTTGAGTGTCGTGAGGCGCAGGCTGGTGCCGTCGAGCCTCCAGCGGTAGGCGCTGGTCACGAACGTGTATTCGCCGCCCGGATCAGACGGCGCGCATTCCTCCCTACTGAGGGTCAGCGTGTCGGCCGACACCGAGAGCCTGGCGGCCTCCAGCGGATCGGAGGGGGGTCGGATGATCGCCAGCGACGGCGCGTTGCCGGGCCCGCCGTCCTTCGTGATCTTCATAAGCCATGCGCGTTGGCTCTTCAACTCCGGCGGAGCGCTGGCCGGCACGTCCGCGAGTTTGAGCGTTGTGGCATAGGTGCCCAGCAGTTCCGCCGGCGGCGCGCCACCGGCCTTGTCGCCTTGTGGGGTGGCGGACGAGGCGGCCGTTGTCTTTTCGCTCGAGCCGCCTCCGCATCCTGCTGCCGCGATGATCGGCAGAGCAAGCACGACCACCATCAGTGAGCGCATGGATGGCTCTCCCTCTCGCCACGGGGGTGGCGCGTCGCGTCGCAGCGACCGTATGCCACCCACCGAGGCAGAGTCGACCCGCGCTGGGCCGCAGTGGTTTCGCGTGGTATGTCGCGCGAAGGGCTTGAGCACCGTTGTGCTCAAGCCTTGGAACGCGGGCACCGTCCGACGCCGCTAGGCCTCGCGGGCGAACTCGTAGGTGAGGAAGACGAGGCCGTCACCAATGGCCTTGGTATCGACGAGGCGCATGGGCTTCTTGTCGCCGGTCTCGCCGAAGAGGCGGTCCCCAGCCCCGAGCACGACTGGGAAGACGACCAGCCGCACCTCGTCGACGAGGTCGTGCTCGATGAGCGTGCGCCCGAGCTGATGGCTGGCGGGGACGACGATTTCGCCGTCTAGCTCCTCCTTCAGCTTCGAGACCTCGGTCACCACGTCGCCCTTGAGGACTGTCGAGTTGTTCCAGTCGGGATCTACGAGAGTGGACGACACGACGTACTTGGGCATGCTGTTCAACCTGTCCGCGAGCTCGCCACTCCGGGGTCGCCACCGGGCCCCGAAAAACTCGTAGCTGCGCCGACCCAGCAGCCACGCCTCGGCGCCCAGCGCCTCCGCGAGCGCGACCTTGTTCCACTCTTCGAGGTCCTCGCCGCCAAACTGGACGAACCAGCCGCCCAGCCTGAAGCCCTCCTCACCGTCCGGGTCCTGGACCACTCCATCGAGTGAGACGTTCTGCGGGCCACTGATCACGATCTTCCCCATCTCCGCTCTCCTTTCGTTGGTGTTCAGTTGAGACGCTCGACGCGAGCGAAACTGGGCGGCGAATTTCCATCCGTCCCGACGTCATTACTTGTGATGCGGGTGAAAGGAAACGTTGGTGCGAGGATGCGAGCGTGACCGGGCAGACCCTCGCTCGCGCGCGCGCCGGCGACGAGGACGCGTTCCGCGAGCTCACCGATCCGTACCGGCGTGAGCTCCAGCTGCACGTCTACCGAATCGTCGGCTCGGCGCAGGATGCCGAGGACCTGTTGCAGGAGACGCTGCTCGCCGCGTGGCGCGGCCTTGAGCAGTACGAGGAGCGCGCGTCGGTCCGCGCCTGGCTGTACCGGATCGCCACCAACCGCTCACTGGACGCCCTGCGCGCGAGCCGGCGCCGGCCGGAAGACCTGCAACGGATGACCGAGATGCCCGAGCCGACCAGCTACGGCGACCCGGTCTGGCTCCAGCCGTACCCGGACGTCCTGCTCGACGGCATCCCCGACGGGGCTCCCGGACCGGAGTCGCGTTACGAGACGAAAGAGGCGATCGCGCTGGCGTTCATCGTCGGCCTTCAGCATCTCCCGCCGCAGCAGCGCGCTGTGCTCGTGCTGCGCGACGTGCTCGGGTTCCGCGCCGGGGAGGTTGCCGACATGCTCGACACGACTGAGCCATCGGTCAACAGCCTGCTGCGCCGCGCGCGCGCCGCGTTCGACGCGCGCCTTCCCGCCAGCGGGCGCGAACGGGCGCCGCTCCCGAACTCCAAGGGCGAACGCGACATCGTCGGCAGCTTCGCCGATGCGATCGAGACAGGCGACGTCGACGCCGTCGTCGCCCTGCTCACCGACGACGCCTGGCTGACGATGCCGCCCGAGCCGTACGAGTACCAGGGCCAGGCCGCGATTGGCACGTTCCTGCGCGACCGCACGGTCCGGCGCGGCGCGCCGCTACTCGTGCCGACCCGCGCCAACACCCAGTCAGCATTCGGCGTCTACTTCCCAACCCCCCAAACCGAGATCGCGCGACCATACGCAATGCTCGTTCTCACGCTTCAGGGCGAGCGGATCTCGGCGATCACCTGGTTCGGCGACAGCAGCGTCTTCCCGCAGTTCGACCTGCCGCGAACGCTGCGCCATACACAGCGGTGACGCTCGCTCGCAAGCCTCCACGCAACTTCCGTGCACGGGAGCCGCTCGCCATCGACCGACGATCAGGACGCCCGCCCGGCGCTCGCGCATACTCTGGGTTGGATGAAACAGCGCTCCCACGCTTCGGGCATGGACCTCGACACGAACACGGCGACCGCGCTGGTTGCCGCGCTCGGCCTGGCCCGCGAGCACGGCAGCGCCACAGCGGCACTGACGGCCGCCGGCGTCGACCTGCCGGCTGCGAACCGGTGCGATGGCTTGCCGGAGGACGTCGCGCAGGTGATCGGGCCATCGCCCGGCGATACGTCTGCGAGCGAAGCGCTCGCACTCGGTCTGCTCGCCGGGCGCATCGCTCACCGGCCACGACCCCGCAGACGGCAGGACCCGACGGCCTTCCTCATGGACCGGGAGATGGTCGTCCAAGCCGCGGAGGGTGAGTCGATCCTGCGACTGCCGTGGTTCGAGGACGACCTGTTCGTCAGCCGTCAGGTCCCCGACATCACCGAGATGCCACGCGAGGTCCTGGCGTTGTGCGTAGAGAGCTACTCGGCTGCGCTGGCCGGCGAGCGGGGCCGGTTTGCCTTCACAAGCTACGGCCACTCATACTCGGTGGACGCGGTGCCGGTTCGGGCAGGCGACGGGGAAATCCATGCGGTGTTGGCGATCGCGACCCCCACGAGCGCCTTCGCCGCCTGCGCCGCTGCGCACGAGAAGCTGGCGCAGCGCCTGGATCACTCCGCGACGGACGCCGACCAGCGCGCCGAGCTGCACCGCCTCGCCGATCGCGGCGATGCCGCGGCCGCCGAGAGCCGAGTCGCCCGGAAGGCTCGCCAGGCTGCCGAGCGAGCGCGGGCCGACGCGCGGCGGCTGCGCTCCCA
>JAXDGC010000312.1:0-7928 GCA_034665245.1 Solirubrobacteraceae bacterium
CTCCTCGGAGAAGATCTCGCCGACCGTCTGGAGGTCCGAGCCGGGCGCCTCGTGCGGCGAAGAGCTCACGTCGCGGTCCCCGGGGTCGCTCGTCTCGGCGCGGCGCGGGAAGCGCTCGCCCGGCGCCGTGTAGGTGTGCTCGTAGTAGGCGAGGAGCACCCCGCAGGCACCCGCGAGGTCGGGCGCCCGGTACTGCGCCTGCCCGTTCGGGCCCATGACCCGCTCGTAGCCGCCGATGCCGAGGTTGTCCTCCGCCGAGACCCCGCCGGAGTAGTCGAGCGCCTGCTTGCCGGTGAGCACCATCGCGCTCTCGGGCGTCATCACGAGGATGCCCTTCGTGTGCATGAGCATCGTCGCCTCGGCGTTCCAGTACGGCTGGGCGCCGACGTTGATGCCGGTGACGACGACGTTGATCTCGCCGCCCGCCTGCGTGAAGGTGACGATCCGGCGCAGCGCGGCCGCGACCCAGTCCATGTTCTCGGTGCCCGAGTCCATCGCGATCCGCGCGCCGGAGGACAGCGCGAACCACTCGACGGGCACGTCGAGCTCCTCGGCCAGGTCGAGCGCGGCGATCACGCGCCGGCACTCGGGCTCGGCCAGCGAGCCCAGCCCGCGGGTCGGGTCGCCGAGCAGCACCACGCGCTGCATCCCCTCGGGGTAGCGCTCGGTGCGGTTCGAGATCAGCCCGACGACGACGCTCGCGGTGTTCGTGGCCGGCAGCCGCTGCACGGGAACCAGCCGGCCAGTGTTCTCGTCGAGGTCGTACTCGGCGAACTCCCCGGGCGGGATCGCCGCGCCCGGCGCCGCGCGCTGCGGCGCGAGGATCTTGACGATCTCGGCGGGGTGGACCATGCCGCGGCGGCGGGCCGAGACGATCCGCTGCCCGCCCTCGTCGAGCGGCTGCAGCGGCCGTGCCGGCGGGCCGCCGACCTCGACCACCACGCCGCGGCCGGCCGGGTTGAAGAAGCGCAGGACGCGGTCGCCGACGCGCAGCTGCACCATCTCCAGCCCGAGGCCCGCGGACATGCGGCCGAGGCGCGTGATGACCTCGCGGGCCTCGTCGGGCGCGAACTCCATCTCGGGCCACGCGTAGAGCAGCAGGCGGTTCCACTGCAGGCGGGCGCGCGCGCTGCGGCGCGACTGGGCGGCGCGCATCGCCTCGAACGCCTGGCGCGCGATGCGCTCGAGGTCGGGGAGGCCCACGATGCGGCCGGCGTCGTCGCGCGCCGGCGTGAGGTCGCGGACCTCGGCCACGGCGACGAGGCGCTCGTCGCGCTCGTTCTCGCGCGCCCGGGCGTGGAAGAGGTAGACGTCCGGGGCGGAGGGGAGCCGCTCGAGCGCGAAGTTCTCGAGCCGCCACAGGTCCATGCGCTGCGCCATCAGCGGATGCAGGCCGCGCAGGTCGCGGTCCTCGGCGAGGTCGCCGTCGTCGCGGCGGGTGAAGGTCGTCACGTCGACGGCGTGCCCCGGACGGTCGGCGGGTGAGACGAACGCGAGCCGCGCCACGGCGGGCGGCAACCCGGCGCCGGTCACGAGCGCGTCGAACTCCGGCGGCGCCGCGGTGCCGTAGAGGTCGCCGAGCAGCGGCTCGCCGTCGCGCAGCGTGCCCGCGTGCGACGCCAGCGCGGCCAGCGCCGCGGGCAGGCGGTCGGGCTCGGCGAACGCGGCGGCGACGTGGTGCCGGATGCCCTCGTGCTCGTAGGACGTGAGCAGGAACGGCACGCCGTCGATCTCCCGCCGCTCGAGCGCCTCGAGGTCGCGGATCCGGTAGTAGCGCCGCGTCATCGCCTCGAGCAGGAAGTCGTCGGTGCCCTGCGTCAGCAGCCGCGCCAGCGGCTGCGGGCAGTCGACGAGCGCCTGCAGGTGCACGTCGCGGTCGGCGCGGTCGGGCCGGTCGGCGAGCGCCGCCAGGTGCACGCGCATGAGGGCGTAGGTCTCCTCGCGCGCCGCCTCGACGGCGGGCCGGTCGCAGCAGCGCCAGCGCAGCTCGCGCGCGAGCTCGGCCAGCGCGGGCTCGCGCGGGGCGAGCGCGGCCTCGAGGCGGTCGAGCACGCCGCGGAACGCGTCGGCGGCCTCGCCCTCGAGCGCCTCGCCCTGCTCGAGGCGCCGCGAGAGCAGCGCCCGCACGGCGTCGCGCGCAGTGGGCGCGCGCTGCTGGGCGAGGAACAGGCGGTAGGCCGCGTCCTCGAGCGCCGCGGTGCGCTCCAGGCTCGTGATCCCGAGGTGGCCGAGCGCGCGCTCGAGATGGGCGACGAAGCGGTCGGGCAGCCCCTCGGCCTTCGCGTCGAGCGAGCGCAGGAACGCGTGCAGGAGCTCCTGCGGGCTCGACAGCGCCTGAGCGCCCGGATCCGACTCGGCGTGCGGCCGGTTGAGGCCGCGCACGTCGGCGTAGACCTCGAGCAGGCGACCCTCCTCGACGGTGTCGACGGGAGCGTCGAGCAGCTGCGCGACCACGCGCTTGGCCTCGGCGGGCGTGACGTCATAGCCGAGCGCGAGCCGGCGCAGGCGCTCGAGCGCGCCCGGTCCGCCACCCGGTTCGCTGCCGGCGGCGTGGAAGCTCACGCGCTCGCCCTCCACCGCCGCGGGCGAGTCGTCGAGCGGATCGATCTGCAGCAGCGGCCGGCCGCCAGGCACCTGCACGTTGGCGGACACGAGCACCTCGCGCACGCGGCCGGCCACGGGCGCGGTCAGCGACGTCTCCATCTTCATGCTCTCCGTCACCGCGACGACGTCGCCGGCCTGCACCTCGTCGCCCTCGGAGACGCGGATCGCGACGACGACGCCGGGCGCGTGGCTGCGCACGAGCCCGCCCTCGTCGCGCATGACGCGGTGCGGGACGCCGTTGACCTCGACGAGCAGGTCGCGGTCCTGCAGCGCGGTCATGGTGCGGAACGAGTGCCTGCCGTACGAGAGGCGGCGCTCGTGCTCGCTGACCCACTCGACCTCGGCCTCGATGCGAGCCCCGTCGACCTCGACCAGGTAGCGCGCCGGGCCGACCTGGCAGACGCCGAAGCGATAGCTCGCGCCGCGGTGGAGCAGGTCGACGGTCCGGCAGACGTCCGCCTCGGCGTGGGGGCGGCCGCGCCGGGCGAGCGCGTAGAAGCGTGAGCGCTCGGCGGCCGTGGCGGCGTCGCAGAGCGCGATCGCGGCCTGGATCAGCGCGGTGTCGGCGTGGCGCACCGGCTGCACCTCGTCGGCGCCCTGGAGGCGGTCGAGCCAACCGGTGTCGACCTCGCCGCGACGCAGCTCGCGGCGGCCGAGCAGCTCGAGTAGGAAGCCCTGGTTGGTCGTGCCCTCGTCGATCACGACCATCGTGTCCGCGACCGCTCGGCGCAGGCGCGCGATCGCCTGGTCACGATTGCGGCCGTGGGCGATGATCTTCGCGATCATCGAGTCGAACTCGGGCGGCACGGAGTCGCCCTCCGCGACGCCGGTGTCGACGCGCACGCCAGGCCCGGACGGAAGGCGCAACAGCGTGATGCGTCCCGGGGCGGGCGCGAACCCGCGAGCCGGGTCCTCGGCGTTCAGGCGCACCTCGATCGCGTGCCCGTTCGGGGGCGGCGGATCGCCGTCCAGCCGGCCGCCGGCCGCGACGTGGAGCTGGAGCCGCACGAGGTCGGCGCCGGTGACCATCTCGGTGACGGGGTGCTCGACCTGCAGGCGCGCGTTGACCTCCATGAACGAGAAGCGCTGCTCCGTCGGTTCGTAGAGGAACTCGACCGTGCCGGCGCCGCGGTAGCCGGCATTGCGCGCCAGGCGCACCGCCGAGTCGGCCAACTCGCGCTCCTGCTCCGGCGTGAGGGCCGGGCTGGCGGACTCCTCGACGACCTTCTGGTGGCGCCGCTGATAGCTGCAGTCGCGCACGCCCAGCGCCCACACGCCGCCCTCGCCGTCGGCCATCAGCTGGACCTCGACGTGGCGCGCGTTCTCGATCACGCTCTCGATCAGCACGCTCGGATCGCCGAACGACTGCGCGGCCTCGGCGCGGGCGCGCTCGAACGCCTCGGGCAGGTCGGCGGCGTCGTCCACCCGGCGCATGCCGCGCCCGCCGCCGCCCGCGGCGGCCTTGATCATCAGCGGGAACCCGATCGCCTCGCCCTGCCGGACGGCGTCCTCGGCGCTCTCCACCGGGCCGCCGCTCCAGGCGGCGACCGGCACGCCGGCCTGCTCGGCCAGGCGCTTGGCCTCGATCTTGTCGCCCAGCGCGCGCATGACGTCGGCGTCGGGGCCGACGAAGACGATCCCGAGCCGCTCGCACAGCTCCGCGAACGCGGGGTGCTCGGCCACGAATCCCCAACCGACCCAGGCCGCGTCGGCCTGCGTCTCGACCAGCGCGCGCTCGAGCCGATCGTAGTCGAGGTAGGCGCTCAGGCGCCGGTCGCCGTCGGCGACCATCGCGGGGCCGAGGCAATGGCGCTCGTCGGCCTGGCGGACGAACAGCGCGTGGCGCTCGGTCTCGGTGTAGAGCGCGATCACGCGGATCGGCTCCTCGCGCTCGTCGTTGAGCTCGCGGATGGCGTTGATGGCGCGCATCGCCGCCTCGCCGCGGTTGACGATGGCGACACGCCGGAATGGACGTTGCAGTCTGGCTCACCCTCCCTGGGGAAATCGACTCGCCCTAGGTCTGGCCGCTTTGGGGCGCCGGGACCAGGGATCGGCGCCAAACGACCCCGGGGCGGGTGGCGTGCGACCCGCCATGTGGGGGGTCAGGCGTCCGAGCGACCGTCTTTCCGGGCACGCGCGGCGCGCCGGCGGCGCACGCGGTCGCCGCGGGGCCCGGACATCCGCCCGGTCAGCTCGCGCGCGGAGACCTCCTGCGCGCCGAGGGCGACCGCGCGCTCGCGCAGCTGCGGCGGCAGGTCGTAGTGGTCGCCCTGGAAACGGTGGCGCGGGATCCCCAGCCGCGCCGCGAAGTCGTGCAGCTCGTCGAAGCCCACGTCGCTGACCATGTGGCACCAGTGCTTGACGGGCAGGCGGACGTGCGGGTACTCGCGCAGCTCGTCGACCATCACGGCCACGCGTCAGCCGCGCGTGGGAGGCACGGCGAGCAGCTCTTCCGTCGGCTCGCTCTCCTCCGGAGCGCCGGAGTCGACGAGCCGGTCGGCGGCGCGCACGAGGTCGACGGCGATCGAGCGCACCTGGCCGACGATCTGCGTCAGCAGGGGCGAGGGCGCGGGGTCATAGAGCGCACTCGCGTGCTGAGCGGCGCTGAGCGCGAGCTGCCGCAGCTCGGTCGCGCGCGCGGGCTGCTCGTACTGCACGCCGAGCTCCCAGACCGCCGCGGCGAGCTCGCGCACGGCCTCCGGCAGGCCCTCGGGAGCGGCGTCGTGGCCGCGCGCGTGGCGCAGCACGTAGCGGGCGAGCACACGCGTGTTGCGCACGGCGAAGTCGACCTGCGGCATCGTGCGCTCGTAGCGCCGCAGGAGGTCGCGGTCGCCGCGGCGGCTCGGCGAGAAGCGCGCCGTGGCGGTCGCGACCGGCAGCACCGCCGCGAGCTCGTCGATGTCGTCGTCGATGCCGCGCGCGGCGAGCAGCGCCTCCTCGGCGCGTCCGACGTCACCCGTGGCCAGCGCCTCAGCGGCCTCCTCCAGCGTGCGCCCGAGCTTCCCGACGACGCTCTGCGCGACGCGGCTGACCATCGCCACGGGGTCGGGCGGCAGCAGCAACGAGGCGACGACGAGCCCGACGCCGCCGCCGATCAGGCCCTCGAAGATGCGGTCGGCGGAGAAGCCGGTATGCGCGGTCTGGAGCGAGGCGAGCAGGATCGCGGAGATCGCGGCCTCGTTGACGAGCAGCTCGCCGCCGCGGACGAGCAGCGCCGCGGTCATGGCGATCACGACCAGCAGGGCGATCTGCAGCGGCCCCGTGCCGATCAGGTACAGCAGCAGCGTGGCGACGGTGATGCCGAGCACCACGCCGGCCACCAGCTCGAGCGCCCGCCAGCGGCGCTGGCCGTAGCTGACGCCGACGCAGATCACGGCGGCGATCGACGCGAACGCGGGCCGGTCGGTCGGCAGCACCAGCACCGCGAGGTACCACGCGGCGACCGCGGCGGCGGCGGTCTGGAACACCGCGGGCAGGTGCGGGACGACGCGGCGGCGCGCGCTGGAGGCGGCCGACCGCGGCCCGGGCACGGGGGTCTGGAGCAGGGCTTTCGTGGCGTCGAACACTCCGTTGCGCATCGGCGGTATCGCCGGATCCTTGAGTGCGCAACAACATAGCTCAGTGGTTGCGCAGCGCCTCCACCAGCTCGTCCTTGCTCATCTTCGAGCGGCCCTCGAGGCCGATCTCGGCGGCGCGCTGCTCGAGGTCGTCCTTGTTCCAGTCCTCGTAGGAGCCGGACTTCCCGCCCTTCTCCGCCGCGGACTTGCGGTCCGTGTTGGCGATCCGGGCGGCCTTCTCCTTGCTCGCGCCCTGATCGCGCAGCGCCTCGTACTGCTCCGGGTCCTTCACGCTCGGGCCGGGGCTCTTCTTCGGCATGTCGCGCTCCCTTCGGTTCGCTTCTCGGTTCGAGAAAGGCCTACCCCGACGTCCAGCCCGCGACGCCCTCGCCGCCGACCGGATCGTCCGGCGGCGCAGGGAGCCGCGCGATCCGGTCGCGGGCGGCTGCGACCTCGGCCGGATCGTCGCCGCGCAGCAGGTCGTAGTCCTCTTGCCCCGCGGGGTAGGCGCCGACGACGGTGAAGCCGTTCCGCTCGGTCGCGCGGCGGTGGCCGGTGCCGGCGGGCAGGACGAGCACGTCGCCGGCCTCGACGTCGAAGGCCCGGCCCTGCGGGCCGCCGAGCTCGATCGTCGCCCGCCCCGCGACGACGGCGAGCACCTCGTGCGAGGTGGAGTGGAAGTGGTGGAAGTCGAACACGCCCGCCACCCACGACCCGCCCCAGCCATGATCGGCGAACAGCGCGCGAGCGGCCTCGGCGCCGTCGGCGGCGGCCTCGACGCCCCGGTACAGCAGCACCGCGAAGCGCGGGTGGTTCGGGATGCGGTCGCCGGGCGGCGCCGTCCAGGTCTCGAGCTCCATGCCGGCGGTCCTACCCGCGGTCGAGCACCGCCGCCGCACGAATGGCGTCGTCGATCCCCGCCTCGTGCCCGATCAGGTCGCCCAGCGCGGCGACGGCGGCCGCGTCGAGCCGGTCCGGGACCTCGGACCGCAGGATCGCGAGCGCCTGGTCGGAGCTCATCGCCGCGCGGTAGGGCCGCTCCGACGTCACCGCCTCGTAGACGTCCGCGACGGCGAGCACGCGCATCGGCATGTCGAGGTCGTGGCCGGTCAGCCCGCGCGGATAGCCGCCGCCGTCGAGGCGCTCGTGGTGGGCGCTCGCCACGGGCGCGAGCCGGCGGAAGGCCGGGACCCGCTCGAGGATCTCCGCGGTGACGATCGGGTGCCGGCGCATGAGCGTCAACTCCACGCTCGACAGCCCCGCCGGCTTGTCGAGGATCCGGTTGGAGATCGCGAGCTTGCCGACGTCGTGCAGCAGCGCCGCGCGGCGCAGATCGTTCAGCGCGTCGCCCTCGGCGCCGAGCACGGCGGCGAGGCTCGCGGCGATCACGCTCGCGCGGTCGGAGTGCTGGTAGGTCCACGGCGACTTGGCGTCGATCACGCCGGCGAAGGCGACCGCGATCCCGTCGAGGCGGGCGTCGTCCGCCCGGAGCAGCCGGTCCTCGGGCTCCCACGCCGAGACGTCGTCGTCCGCGAGCGACTCGCAGAACGCGACGTCCTGCAGGCATACGCCGAGCGCGTCCACGAGGTCGGGGTCGAACCAGCCGCCGCTGCGCTTCCTCGCCACCTCCCAGGCCGCGGCGACGCCCCCGTCGGCGTGGAAGATCTCGGCCGTCTGCGCGAGGCACAGGATGCGCGCCGGCAGCGGGATCTCCTCGCCGCGCAGGCCGCGGGGCTGGCCGCCTCCGTCCCAGTGCTCGTCGAGCGC
>JAXDGC010000313.1:0-6641 GCA_034665245.1 Solirubrobacteraceae bacterium
CACGCGCGCGGGCGTGAAGGCGATCTCCTGCGACGGCTCGGCGTTCGCGTCCCAGCTCGCCAGCGCCTCGATGTCCTCCGCCGTGACGGACTCGCCGTCCTCGTTGCGCAGCAGGTTCTCGAGCAGCACCTTCAGGGAGAACGGCAGGCGCGCGACGTCGAACTTCGACTGCAGGGCGTCGAGCCGGAAGATCTCGTAGGTCTTGCCGCCGACCTCGAGGTCGGCGCGGGCATCGAACGAATTCTCGGACATGCCCTGCAGACTAGCCGTGGGCCGCTCAGCGCGGCAGGGAGAGCGAGCCGCCGTCGAAGCGCGCCTCGACCGGCTCCGAGCCGCCGGCCGGCACCCGCCACGACAGCGTCAGGGGCACGTCCTGCCCCGGCTTGATGGTGGCGGACCTGCCGATCCGGTCGCGCTCGAACTTCGAGCCCTTCACGTGCATCGACCACGGGTAGAGGCCGTGGGAGAAGTGCTGGGCGAACAGTGCGGTGGCGCGCAGGCGGTGGCCGGCGGCGTCGAGGATCTGGACGCGCTCGGACGCGAGGTCGACCGGGTGCAGCGAGGCGTTCCGAACGCTGCCCGTGAGGATGCGGTCGCGCGGGAGCTCCGGCACCAGGATCAGGTTCGGCTTCGTCTTCCACTGCAGCTGGGCGCTGCCGGTCGCCGCCTGCGTGGCCCCGTCGCGCTGACCGACGAGCAGCAGCGCTCCCACTCCGGCCAGGAGCAGGAGGGTCGCCGCGACCGCCCACTTCATCGCTTGGGCTTCGGCGGGGTGGTGAACCAGGTGCAGCCCGGCGGATCCGGCTGCGTGTCCGGATCCCACGCGGCGCACGGGGCCTCGGCGCCGAGCTTGGCCAGGTTCCCCTGCTGGAACATCGAGCCGTGGGGGCACTGCGGGAGGTTCGCCGGGTCGCTCGTGATGCGGCCGCCCGGCGCCTGGTTGCCGCGCCAGCAGTTGCCGATGCCCTGCTCGTCCCAGAAGAAGTCGATGCCGTTGGGCGCGCGCTTGTTGTCGGCGCCGAGGCTCATCTGGTTGCCGATGAACTGGTTGCCGTTCGAGGTGTCGAACTGGTGCGCCGGGTCGTTGTCGCCGCGGATGGACGCCGGCACGTAGAACAGCCGCACGCCGGAGCGCCAATTGTCGTAGATCTTGTTGTCCTGGATGATGTTCGAGTTGACGCCGTAGAGGATGAAGCCGGACCCGACGGGCACCTGGAACTGCGGGCACACGATCTCCCGCGGGCGCTTCTCGAACGGGGTGTTCTTGCAGTAGGCGTCGCGGTCGTTCGTGAAGAAGTTCCGGTTGTTCGAGTAGACCTGGTTGGCGTTCCACTTCGAGCAGTCCTGCGGCATGCCCGGGTGACCGGAGGCGAACGAGTCGTCCGAGATGCCGGCGTTGTTGTCGTGGAACCACGAGTTGTGCGTCCACGTGCCGTTGCCCGCGGTGCCCGAGTAGCCGAGCACGTTGTCGTGGGAGTTGACGTTGCGGATCTCGATGCCGTAGCGCTTGCAGTGGCCCTCGGGCCCGGAGCCCGGGTAGATGCCGGAGTCGCCGTTGCCGTACGCGTCGATGTGGTCGTACAGACCGTGGTCGGAGGCGAACGTCAGCACGCCGTAGTTCTGCGCGTACGGCGTCACGAGCTTGCGCAGCCGGAAGCCGTTGGTCTCGACGACGTCGACGTCGTTGAACGCGCCCTGCTCGACAGCCACGTTGCGCAGGAAGAAGCCGTCGGCGCGATCGGCGCGGATGACGTCCTTCTTCAGCCGGTCGCCCTCGATCCGGACGTCGCGCGGATTCCTGCCCAAGCCCTCGATCAGGAGGTTGCACTTCTGGTCGCACTCCCGGTCCGGATCCGCCAGCGAGTCGCCGATGATCGCGATCAGATTGCGCATGTTCGGGCACTTGGACTGCGCCTCGAACGTGGGCACCTTCGCGTCGCCGTCCGCGGGCGTCTCGAACATCGACGCGCACTCGGGCTGGTTGATCGAGACCTTGCGGCTGGGCTCCTCCTTGTAGACGCCAGGCATGATCTGGATGCGGTCGTTGCTCTTGGCCGCATTGACCGCAGCCT
This sequence comes from Solirubrobacteraceae bacterium, assembly GCA_034665245.1. Classification (GTDB taxonomy): domain Bacteria; phylum Actinomycetota; class Thermoleophilia; order Solirubrobacterales; family Solirubrobacteraceae; genus DASQFQ01. The sequence continues at coordinate 2,073 of JAXDGC010000313.1, forward strand.
GGATGTGGCGGAAGCGGCACTTCTTGAGCGTGCGCAGACGGATGCGCTTCGTCCGCGCCCGATCGCGGCCCTTGAAGATCTTGCGGACGAGGGCCTTCGAGTTGCGTTTGCAGACCACGAGCGGCGGGGTGGCGTGGCGGTAGATCGGCACCGCGCCCTTCGAGGCGTCCGGGAAGAACGACTGGCGCTCGGGATGCGCGAGCGCGGTGCTCGCGCCGGTCATCAAGACCGTGAGCACCACCAGCAGCGTCCATACCCTCCTCATCCGAACGGCAACGTACACCATCCGGCGACCAACTAGAGTCAGCAGCTTGCCCGCCCGAATCCTCGCCGCCGTGGTCCTGGCGCTGTTCGCTCTCCCCGCCGCCGCGTCGGCCGCGCCGCGCGTCCAGCACCTCAAGTTCCGCTACGGGCCGCTGACGATCCACCCGGGCCAGAACACGATCTCGATCGACGGCGACAAGGTCCCGCGCCCGAACCGGGCGGGCTGGATCGTCGGCTTCCGCCCCAACCTCGAGTACACGAACGGCAAGATCCCGGGCGTCGACGTGATCCACCTGCACCACGCGGTCTGGCTCATCAACGGGCAGCTCACGTTCGCGGCCGGCGAGGAGAAGACGAACGTCAAGCTGCCGAGCGGGTTCGGGTGGCGCCACGAGCCCGCGGACCGCTGGGTGCTCAACCACATGGTCCACAACCTGCTGCCGAACCGCGCCCGCGTCTACCTCACCTACACGCTCGACTTCGTCCCGGACTCGTCACCGCTCGCGAAGCGGATCCGGCCCGTGAAGACGCGCTGGCTCGACGTCGAGAGCGGCAGCGCCTATCCGGTCTTCGACGTGCACCGCGGCGCCGGCGCCGGCGGGCGCTACACGTTCCCGAACGACGACCCGAACGCCTACGGCGGCGGGCCGGCGCGCAACCAGCGGGTCATCACCCGCAACGGCGTGCTGATCCAGACCGCCGGGCACCTGCACCCCGGCGGCCTCTACACCGACCTGACGCTCACGCGCGCGGGCAGGACCGTGAACCTGTTCCGCTCGCGCGCGCACTACTGGGAGCCCGCCGGGGCGGTGTCGTGGGACGTCGCGATGACCGCGACGCGGCCGAACTGGCGCGTCAAGGTCAAGCGCGGCGACGTCCTCAGCGTGTCGGCCACCTACGACTCCAAGCGCGCGTCGTGGTACGAGTCGATGGGGATCATGCCCGTGGCCTTCGCGCCCGGCGCCCCCGGCGGCGTCGACCCGTTCTCGGGCAAGCTCGAGCGGCGCGGCCGGCTGACCCACGGGCACCTGCGCGAGAACAACAACCACGGCGGGGCGAGCGGCGGCCTGTCCGACGCGCGGACGGCGCCCGACGGTCCGGCGGCGGCCGGGCCACTCGTGATCACCGACTTCCTCTACGGCCAGGGCGACCTGCTGCGCGGCGGCGCCGCGTCGCGGCCGGCGGTCGTCACGGCCGGGCAGCCGATCCAGTTCCGCAACGCCGACGCCGCGCGCACGATCTTCCACACCATCACCGCCTGTCGCGCGCCCTGTAACCGGACGACGGGGATCGCCTATCCGCTCGCCGACGGGCCGGTCGACTTCGACTCGGGTGAGCTCGGGTTCGGCCCGGCCGGGTTCACGCCCGCCGCCAACCGCGACACGTGGTCCACGCCGTCCAACCTCGGGCCCGGCACGTACAACTACTTCTGCCGCATCCACCCCTTCATGCGGGGAGCGTTCCGGGTAGTGCGATAGCTGAGGGGCTGAGTCTCGGCCGCTCCGGCGGGGTAGCTTTTTGACATGGCCGACACCCTCACACGCACTCGCCTCCGCCGGCTCGCGGAGCTCGCTCCCGAGCACGGCCGCGTCCTCTCCGTCTATCTGAACCTCGATCCCGCGGAGTTCGCGACCCCCGCGGCGCGGACGAGCGCGATCACCTCGCTGATGAACGACGCCCACCACCAGGTCGAGGCCATCGACGGCGGGCTCGGCCACGATGACCGGATGGCGCTGCGCGCCGACGTCGACGCCGTCCGCGCGGTGCTCCAGGAGCCCGACATCGCCGACGAGGGCACGCGCGCGGTCGCCGTCTTCGCCTGCGGCCCAGCCGGCCTGCTCGAGACGGTGCGCATCCGGCATCCGCTCGACTCGCGCGTCGTGATCGACGGCACGCCCTACGTCGAGCCGCTGGCCCGGACGCTGGCAGGCAGCCTGTGGTGCGTGCTGCTCGCCAACCGCCGCATCGCCCGCGTCTTCACCGGCACGCCCGAGCAGCTCGACGAGAGCGACCGGATCGAGGACAACGTGCACTCCCAGCACCGCCAGGGAGGCTGGTCGCAGGCGCGCTACCAGCGGTCCGTCGAGGAGGACGTCCGCGACCACCTCGCGCACACCGCCGCCGTCGTCTTCGACCTGTTCAAGCGCGAGGGCTTCCAGCAGCTGCTGATCGGCGCCCCCGACGAGACGGTCGGCGAGCTCGAGCGCCACCTGCATCCCTACCTCAAGGAGCGCCTTGCGGGGCACGTCCGCGTCAGCGTCGAGGACTCGAGCCCCGAGGAGGTGCGCGCCGAGGCGGCGCGCGCGATCGGTGAGCACGAGCGCCGCCGCGAGCGCGACCTGCTGGACCGTCTCGAGCACGGCCTGGGCGCCGGCGGGCGGGCGGCCGCGGGCGCCGACGACGTGCTCGGCTGCCTCGAGCAGGGCCGCGTCGACACGCTGCTGCTGGCCGACGACTTCCGCGCGAGCGGGGTCGCCGAGCGCGCCACGGAGAAGGCGCTGGAGTCCTCCGCGGAGGTCGTCGTCATCCGCCACCACGACCTGGGCCCGCACGACGGGATCGCGGCCCTCCTGCGCTACTGATGCGCGTCGCGTTCCTCGGCACCGGGATCATGGGCGCGCCGATGGCGCGCAACGTGCGCGCCGCCGGCCACGAGGTGAGCGCGTGGAACCGCTCGCGCGAGAAGGCCGAGCCGCTCGCGCAGGACGGCGTCACCGTCGCCGGGAGCGTGGCGGAGGCGGTCGCGGGCGCCGACGTCGTGGTGACGATGCTCGCCGACGCGCAGGCCGTCGAAGCCGTGGCCGAGGAGGCGCTGGGCGCGATGGACGGCGCGGTGCTCGTCCAGATGAGCACGATCGGGCTCGACGCCACCGATCGCCTCGCGCAGCGCGCCGAGGCGGCCGGGGTCGCGTTCGTCGACGCCCCGGTCTCGGGGACCAAGCAGCCGGCGGAGCAGGGCAAGCTGGTCGTGCTCGCGTCGGGCCCCGAGGCGGTGCGCGAGCGCGTCGACCCGGTGTTCGACGCGGTCGCGGCGAAGACCGTGTGGCTGGGCGAGGCGGGCAGCGGGCAGCGGCTCAAGCTGGTGCTCAACACGTGGCTGCTGGGCCTGACCGAGGCACTCGCGGAGGCGATCGCGCTGGCCGAGGGGCTCGGCGTCGACCCGCGGACGTTCCTCGAGACGATCGACGGGGCTCCGGTCGGCGCGCCCTACGCCCAGCTCAAGGGGCCGATGATGATCGACGGCGAGTTCCCGCCCGCCTTCCCGCTCGAGCTCGCGGCCAAGGACGCCGCGCTGGCGCTCGAGGCCGCCGAGGCGGCCGGCCTGCGACTCGGCGCGCTCGCCGCGGTGCGCGAGCAGATGCGGCGGGCCGTCGACGCCGGTCACGGCGAGAAGGACATGGCGGCCACGATCCACGCCAGCCGCCCCGCCGAGTGAATGGCGAGCGCGCTGATCATCGTCGACTTCCAGAACGACTTCGCCCGGCCCGACGGCGCGCTGTCGGTGCCCTCCGGCGAGGCGATCGCGGAGCCCATCAACGCGCACGCCGCGTCGGGCGACTACGACTTCGTCCTCGCCACCCGCGACTGGCACCCGCCCGACCATGGCTCCTTCGAGGCGCAGGGCGGTCCCTGGCCGGTGCACTGCGTGCAGGGGACAGACGGCGCGGCCCTTCACCCCGCGCTCGCCACCGAAGCGATCGACGCGATCGTCGACAAGGGCCGGGACCCGGGCACGGACGGCTACTCGGGCTTCGATCACACCGGCCTCGCGGAGCGCCTGCGCGACCGCGGCGTCGACGAGGTGACGATCGTCGGGCTGGCGACGGACTACTGCGTGAGGAACACGGCGCTCGACGCCCTGCGCGAGGGGTTCGGCGTCCGCGTCGACCCGGCGGCGGTGCGCGGCGTGGAGGTCGCGGCGGGCGACTCCGAGCGAGCCCTCGAGGAGCTGCGGGCCGCGGGTGCGACCGTGGCGTAGCCGGCCCGGCCCGGACGGCCCCGCGGAGCGCCTGGTCTCCGAGCTGAGGCTGCACGTCGACGATCCGCGGGTGCTGACCGCCATCCGCGAGGTGCCGCGCGATCGCTTCGTCCCCGCACGCCGGCTGGAGCAGGCCTGGGACAATGTCGCCCTGCCGATCGGCTCGGGCCAGACGATCTCCCAGCCGCTCGTGGTCGCTCGCATGTGCGAGCTGCTCGAGCTGCGCGGCGACGAGCGGGTCCTCGACGTCGGCACCGGCTCCGGCTATCACGCGGCCGTGCTGGCGCGGCTCGTCGCGCACGTCTGGAGCGTCGAGGTGCTCCCGG
>JAXDGC010000314.1:0-5960 GCA_034665245.1 Solirubrobacteraceae bacterium
CTTCGGCCTCCTCGTCCTCGCGGGCTGGGTGATGCTCCAGCGCCGGACCGAGGAGCCGCTCGTCGACATCGAGACGCTCGTCAAGCCGCCCGTGCTGATGACCAACGTCGCGACGCTGCTGGTCGGCTTCGGCATGTTCGGCTCGTTCATCCTGATCCCGCAGCTCGTCGAGGCGCCGGAGTCCACGGGCTACGGCTTCGGCCTCACCGCGACCGGCGCGGGCCTGCTGATGCTCCCGGGCGCGCTCGTCATGCTCGTCGCCGGGCCGCTGTCCGGTGTCCTCGGCACCCGCCACGGCAGTCGTCTGCCGCTCGCGCTGGGCGCCGCCACCACCTCGTTCGGGCTGCTGATGATGGCGATCGCCCATGGCAGCCAGGGCCTGATGGTGACGTGGAACGTCGTGATGTCGATCGGCATCGGGCTCGCCTTCGCGGCGATGCCGAACCTGATCATGGAGGCGGTCCCGCCCGAGGAGACCGGCCAGGCGACGGGCGTCAACACGCTCGTGCGCTCCGTCGGCGCCTCGCTCGGCGCGCAGGTCACCGCCTCGGTCCTCGCAGGAAGCGCCGTCGGGGCCGGGCTGCCGACCAACGGCGGCTACACCGAGGCGTTCCTGGTCGGCTGCGGGGTCGCGCTCGCCGCCGCGGTCACCGCCTCGCTGATCCCCAGCCGCAGCGGGCGCATGGCCCACAGCGCCCCCGCCACCCAGGCGGCCTGACCGTGGCGGTCCCGGCCGTCCCCGTCGGCCGCACGCGCGCCGACGCGGTGCGCAACCGCGCCCGCGTGATCGCTGCCGCCGTGGAGGTGTTCGCGGAGAAGGGCGAGGAGGCGGTGATACCCGAGATCGCCGCACGCGCGGGCGTCGGCAAGGGCACGGTCTATCGCTGCTTCCCGACCAAGGACCAGCTCGTCGCGGCGGTGGCGACCGAGCGCGTGCGCTGGTTCGAGCGCGAGGCGCGCACGGCGGCGGCCCATGAAGATCCGTGGGGCGCGTTCGGCGCCTTCATGGCGCGCGTGGCCGACGCGCACTGCCGCGACCGCGGGATGGTCGCGTCGATGTCCCAGGCCCTCGAGCTCCCCGAGCTGGCGGAGGCTCGCGCCGCGGCCACCGCCGCGCTGCGCGAGCTGATGGACCGCGCGATCGCGCAGGGAGCGATGCGCTCCGACGCCGACCCCGCCGACCTGAAGATCCTGCTCGGCGGCATCGCTCGCTCGCTCGCCGCGGCGCAGGAGCGCGACGCCGCCGTGTGGCGGCGCTCCGCCCAGCTGATCGTCGACGCGTTCAGGGCGTAGCGGTCGCGGGCATGCGGAGGGCATGAGCGAGAACGGAGACTCGCCCCCGAGCGGGAATCGCGTGACCCGCGCGCTGAGGGCCGGGCTGCAGCGCGTCGACGACAGCCCGCGCCTGCTCGCGCTGGTGCGGCTCGGGCGCTCGCGGCTGCCCGGCGACGAGCGCTACGGCGACCCCCTCTCGCTGACCGGCGACGACGCCCCTGCGGTGCTCGGCCGCCGCCTGTCGACGCTCACGTCCGAGCGCCCGGGCGCGCTGCGCGAGGTCGGCATGAGCGCGTTGCAGGTCTGGCAGGGGCTCTCGGAGGCCCAGGGCCGCGGCCGCGGCGACCGCGAGCTCACGATCGTCTTCACGGACCTCGCGGACTTCTCGAGCTGGGCGCTCGACGCCGGCGACACCCAGGCGCTGGCGCTCCTCCGCGACGTCGGCGAGGCGATCGAGCCGGAGATCTGCTCGCGTCAGGGGAAGATCGTCAAGCGGCTCGGGGACGGGCTGATGGCGGTGTTCGAAGACCCCGGCCAGGCGATCGAGGCCGCGTGCGCCGCCGCGGATGCGCTCGCGTCGGTCGAGATCGACGGCCATCGCCCCCGGCTGCGCGCAGGAATCCACACCGGACGCCCGCGGCGCCTCGGCGGCGACTACTTCGGCGTCGATGTGAACGTCGCCGCCCGCGTCGCCGAGGCGGCGGGCGCGGGCGAGGTGCTGATCTCCGACGCCGTGCACCAGCAGATCGAGCGCAGCGAGAGCGTCAAGGTCAAGCGCCGCTGGCGCTTCAGCGCCAAGGGCGCGCCCAAGGGGTTGAAGGTCTACGCGGCCGAGCCGAGCTGATCGCCGGACGCCGATCCGGCGGCAGGCTCTGAGCGCATGATCGCGAGCGCCGCGGTGTCGTCGGACTGCTCGCCCGTCTCGAAGTCCGCGAGGCCGTCGGCGATCCGGCGCAGCGCGTCCTCGGCGTCGCGCGACTCCGCGAGCGCCGCACGCAGCCGATCGTCGCCGTAGCGGTCAGCGGCGCCGGTCGCGTCGGTCACGCCGTCGGTGTAGAGCACGAGCACGTCGCCCGGCTCGAGCGTCGTGGTCGAGCGCGACCAACCACCTTCCCGCCAGGCGCCGAGCATCGTGCCCCAGGCGCCGACCGGCTCCGCGGCGCCGGCCTGGCGCACCGTGTAGGGCAGTGGGTGGCCGGCGCACACGATCGTCGCCTCCGCCGCCGGCCCGCGCGCCCGCAGGTGCACGCAGCAGAGCGTGCACATGGCCTGGCCCGGGCGGTCGTAGAGCTGCTGGTTGAGGTAGGCGACGGCGTCCAGCGGGTCGTCGTGCAGCTGCGCCGAGGTACGGAAGACGTGGCGGGCGAAGGCGGTGAGCGCCGCCGCCTGCGCGCCGCGCCCGGCGACGTCGCCGACGACCGCGACCCAGCCGTCGCGCACGGCGAAGGCGTCGTAGAAGTCACCGCCGACCCAGTTCTCCTCGCCCGCCGGCCGGTAGAGCGCCGACAGCGAGAAGCCCGGGATCTCGGGCAGGCCCGGCGGCAGCAGGGCGCGCTGGAGCGTGTGCGCGATCACCGTCCGCTCGGTGTAGAGGCGCGCGTTCTCGACCGCGATCCCCGCGCGCCGCCCGAGCTCCTCGCAGAGCTCGAGGTCCGCCTCGGTGAAGACCCGGCCCGACTCCGCGTTGACGAGCGAGAGGACGCCGATCGGCCGGCCGGACGCCGCCGTCATCGGCACGACGATGCCCGAGCGGATGCCGATGCTGCGGATGAGCTCGAGGTGCTCGTCATCGACGACCGCCTGCTCGAGCAGCTCGTCCGGGATCTCCGGGATGAGCTGCGACATCCCGTCGCGGAGCACCTGCGCCGCGCCTCCCGGGTCGCCCACGCGGCTCGGGTAGCGCTCCCCGAGGCGGCGCGCGAACGCGACCTTCTCAGGGTCGCTGTGCGCGACGGCGACCTGCTTGATCAGCCCGTGGTGGTCGGGGATGCTGACGCCGCACCAGTCGGCCAGATCCGGGACGGAGAGGTCAGCGACCTCCTGGAGCGTGTGCTCGTAGTTGAGCGAGGACGAGAGCGCGGCGCCGGCGCGCCCCAGCAGCCGCTGGGCGAGCTCCGCCCGCCGCTGGTCCGTGATGTCCTCGATCACGGTCACCACCAGCTGGATCTCGCCGCGCCCGTCGCGAACGCCGCGCGAGCTGGTCAGCCGCCAGCGCTCCTCCCCGGTCGCGCGATTGATGACCCGCACCCTGTGCGGAGCCAGCTCCTCGCCGCTGAGCACGCGCCGCGAGGGATACTGCTCCGGCGTCAGCGGCGTGCCGTCCTCGTTGTAGTAGTCGGCGAGGCCGTCCTGCCGCTCCGGCGTCGCTGCCAGCAGCGCATCGACGGAGGAGAAGCCGAGCGTCTCGGCGGCGGCTTCGTTGGCGTAGACGAGCCGTTGCTCGCGGTCCTGGAGCACGACCGCCTCGGCCAGGTTGCTGAGCGCCGCGATCAGCTGCCCGCCGAGCGTCTCGGCGCGCACCGCATCCTCGCGCGTGCGCGCGGCGAGGATCGAGAAGGCCCCGCCGACGATGACGATGGCGGCGCGGACCAGGTAGCCGGCGTCGGCGAAGTTGTCGTTCCAGATCCCGCTGAGCAGCGCGCTCGCGATCGACGCCGCGGCGACCAGTGCGGTCTGGCGGACACCCGCGAACATCGCCGCGATGAACGGCGCCACCACCACCGTCGCGGAGATGACCTCGCTCCATGACGCGTCGAGGATCGTCAGCGCCGCGACGGCGGCGAGCGAGATCACCGTCGCCGCGGAGCGGCGTCCCGGGTTCTCGGCGGCGCCGAGGCGCGCGGACGCCGCGCGGAGGTCGGTCACGAGGCGGCGGCGGCCGGATCGTCGACGACGGTCAGCCGCGGTGTGAGGCCGATCATGTCGAACAGCCGGTGCACGTGGTCGGGCGCGCGCGTGATCGCGAACCGCGTCCCGTCCTCGGCCGACGCCTGTTGCGCCTCGATCACGACGGCCAGGCCCTGCGTGTCCATGAAGTCGACCTCGCGGAGGTCGAGCACCACCGCCTCGGCGCGCTCGAAGGCCGCGCGGACATCAGCCCGCACGGCGTCCGCGGTCGCGAGGTCGATCTCGCCGCGTACGACGACGATCTCGGCTGACCCCTCCGAATGCACGGCGACGCTGAACTCCGAGCCGGGAATGCGGCGATTCTATTGCCGCGCCTCATGTGGTGACGAGGTTCGGCCATACTGGCCCCCGGTATGACGGTGCTGGTCGAGCTCGAGCATCCGATCGTGCAGGCGCCGCTCGCGGGCGGACCCTCGACCCCCGCGCTCGCCGCCGCGGTCTCCGAGGCCGGCGGCCTGGGCTTCCTCGCGGCCGGCTACAAGGCGGTCGACGACGTCCGCGCGGACCTCGCGACGCTGCGCGGATTGACGGCCCGGCCGTTCGGGCTCAACATCTTCGCGCCGCCCGGCGCGGCGGCCGACAGTGCCGCGGTGAGCGCGTACGCGACGGCGCTGCAGGAGGAGAGCGAGCGCCGTGGCGTCGCGCTCGGGCAGCCGCGCCGCGACGACGACGGGTGGGAGGAGAAGCTGGCGCTGGCCGTCGACGAAGCGGTGCCCGTGGTGTCGTTCGTGTTCGGCTGCCCGGCACCCGACGTGGTCAAGCGGCTGCGCGCGGCCGGGTCGGAGGCATGGGTCACCGTGACGACACCGGCCGAGGCGCGGCTCGCGCGCGACGCGGGCGCGCAGGTGCTCGTGGTCCAAGGCGCGGAGGCGGGCGGGCATCGCGGCGGCTTCGACGACGACCCGGGCTCGGAGCTCGGGCTGCTCGCCGCGCTGCAGCTGATCCGGTCGGCCGTCGAGTTGCCGCTGGTCGCCACGGGCGGGTTGGCCACGGGCCGCTCGGTCGCCGCCGTCCTGGCTGCGGGCGCGGCAGCCGCGCAGCTCGGGACCGCGTTCATGCGCACGCCGGAGGCGGGTACCTCGCCGGCGCATCGCGCGGCGCTCGCCGCGGGGGAGCCGACCGCCCTCACCCGCGCGTTCACCGGTCGCACCGCGCGCGGGATCGTCAACCGCTTCCTGCGCGAGCACACCCGCGACGCCCCCTCGGCCTATCCCGAGGTCCACCACCTCACCGCGCCGCTGCGCGCCGCGGCGCGCGAGCAGGGCGACGCCGACGGCTTCCACCTGTGGGCGGGGCAGGCGCACGCGCTGGCGGAGGAAGTGCCCGCGGGAGAGCTCGTGCGCCGCCTCGCCGCCGACGCCGCCGCCGCCCTCGAAGACGCGCTGCGGCGCGTCTAGACTCCGCACATGGCACAGGCGGACGTGCAAGCGCCCGCCGGCGCCACGGGCGGCGACGAGGACCTGCTCGGCCTGCACGAGTGGGGCAGCGGCACGGGCCCCGAGTTCATGGGTCCGCGCCATGAGTACCGCGAGAGCCTGATCCTGCGCCGCCTCCGGCGAGGCGTCCCCGAGGGTCGTGTGCTCAACGCCGGCGCAGGCGCCGGCAGCCTCACGGCTTCCCTGCTCGCACACGGCTACCGCGTGTCCTCGGTCGACATGAGCGACCCGTTCCTCGAGCAGCTGCGGGCGATCACGGCTGCGCACGGCGACCGCGAGTCGGACGTCCAATGGGCTGACCTCACCCAGTTGCCGTTCCCCGACGGGTCCTTCGACGGCGTC
>JAXDGC010000315.1:0-6266 GCA_034665245.1 Solirubrobacteraceae bacterium
AACATGCTCGAAGACCTCCGCCTCACTGCGGCCCTCCCGGCTGGATGGAAGCCCGAGGATCCGGTACATCCCCGCCGACCACACCACCTCACGCGACCCCAGATCAAACTCCCAGCTACCCATCCGCGCCAACTCCTCGGCCAAGGCCAATAGGCGCGCCGCTGTCGGGCGAGAGCCGGTCACGCCGCCTGCCGCCGCCGTTTGCTGATCGTCCAGCACCAGATAAAGCTCATCGCACCGTTGGATTCCGTGTTGGCGCCTCGTAGTTCGTGGCGGGAAGGCCACTGCTCTACGAACAAGATCCACTTCGGGGGAGGCGCGGTCTAGGGCGAGGCCTACAAACTCAGAGCCGGATTTGTTCGAAGTGCACAAGGGTCCAGGTCGTGGTCCTGACCGAGGCTTGTGGGGGCGTGAGCCGGCGGACTACAGTGTCGCCGACGACGCTTCCAACAGTCTGAAAACAGCGATTCGGCCCGACTTCGCAATGGCCAACCGGCCCAACTCTGCAGTGGCCATCCGGCCCGGGGAGCATGCGTGCTGCAGGTCCGCGCACGCGGACGACCGACATCGCTTGGCGCTGGCGTTCGTGCGGGCAGGTCTCGATCGGGGCCATAGGGTCGGGTATTTCAGCGGCCAGGACGACACGAGCCGCTTCGTCGCCGACCTCACGGCCACCGACGATCGGATCGACGACGCGCTGAAGCGAGGGCAGCTCGAGGTCAGCCCGGCGCCGGGTGAGTACGTCCCGGACGGAACCTTCGATCGCGCGCGGATGCGTGACGCGCTGCGCGACAAGCACGCGCGCGCGCTCGAAGACGGCTACTCCGGCCTGAGCATGGCCGCGGACATGTCCTGGGCGCTGGGGCTCGCGCCCCGCCTGGATCACCTCGTGAAATACGAGCGCGAGGTCACGAGGATGATGGAGTCCGACGCGAGGCTCGCGTTCCTTTGCATCTACGATCACGCTCGCTTTGGCGCTGCGACGCTGGCCGTCCTGGTCGAGTCCCACGGAGTGGACGTCTCGCCCGAGCTCGCGCAGATCGGACGGGTGGGTTACCTCGCCGCCTCGCGAGTGCTGCCCGGACCCACCCTGCGGCTCTGCGGCGAGCTCGACTTCGGATGCGCCCAGACCGTGGCCGAGATGCTCCGTGCGCACTACCACGGCACCCTGCGGCTCGACCTCGCAGAACTCGAGTATGTGGACGTGGCCGGTCTCCGCGCGCTGCGCGGAACGAACGGCCAGCGTCTGATGATCACCTCCGCGTCGGAGCCGGTGAGGAGGCTGCTGAGGCTGCTCGGATGGGACACCGATCCCGCGATCGAGCTCACCGAGGCGGCGTAGAAATGGAGAGCGACACGATGCGCCACGATGTACTCGTCTACGACTCCGACGAGGACTACCAGCAGCAGCTCGTTCCTTTCCTCGAGGCCGGTCTCGACGCAGGTGAGGCGCTGGTGGCGGTTCCGGGGCGCGCGACCGAGCCCCTGCTGCGCGGTGCGCTCGGCGCGGCGTCGGAGCGAGTGCAATTCCACCGCTGCGAGGACTGGTACACCCGCCCCGAGGCGGCGCTCGCGGGCTACGACGCGGTCGTACGCGGCGCCCTGCGGGATGGCGCCACGGGCGTGCGGGTGGCGGCGGAGCTGCCGTTCTGCTCGTCGCAGGGAGAATGGGACAGCTGGGTCCGATACGAGGCGATCATCAACCGGGCCTTCGCGGAGCGCCCGGTGTCGATCATGTGCACCTGCGACTCCCGGGTGTTGCCCGGCCATGTGCTGGACGCGATGCGCCACACGCACTCCCACGTCGTATCGGACGGCCGGCAGGAGAGCCCCGACTACCAAGACCCCGCCGAGGTGGTGCAGAGATTCGCCGCGGCGCCCGAGGCCCCGCCCGAGCTGCACCACGTGGCGGTGGACGGCGCGCACGAGCTCAGAGTTGCGCTCTCCCGAGCGCTGGCGGATGCGGGCGTCGCTGCCGACCAGGCCGAGGCGATGATCCTCGCGGTGAGCGAGGTGGTGGTGAACGCCGAGCGCCACGGCGGCGGGGTTCGCACGTTGCGCGTCGGGGGCGGCGAGGGCGTCTTCGTGTGCGAGGTCTCCGACGCCGGACGCGGACTTGACGATCCGCTCGCCGGCTACCTGCCTCCGGGCGCACGGGGCGCCCACGGTGGAGGGCTCTGGGTGGCCAGACAGCTCACGCGCCGGCTCGACCTCGTTTCCTCGCCCGAGGGCGGCCTCACCGTCAGGCTCTGGGCCTGAGCGGCGCTCATCCCGCCGGACCGGCGGCCTTGGCGCGAATCCGAATCGCGGGCTCGGCGAGGTAGTTCAGCGGCACCTCCTGCACCTGCACGACCGAGACCGCCGCCGGGTCCGCTCCCGCGTGGACGGCCTGGGCGCATGCGGACGCTCGGACATCGTCGAGCGCCGCGAGTCTTCTGTCCGGGCGGCTCGAGCAGATGCACTCGGCGTGAGCGCTCACCGGCGCCATCGCCGCGCCGATCGCACTCGCCACTTCGCGGTCGGGCGGGCGGATCACCTCGCTCACTCCCGGGAGGTCGTCGGGCACCAGCACGTCCGCGCCGCCGACCGCCACCAGCGGAGGGGACTGAAGCTCCGCCTTCGCCCGGTCCACGCGGTCGGCCAGGGCCTCGTGCGCGCGCGCCAGCGCTGCCTCCTCCGCGAGGGGCGAACCTCCCCCGAAGCTCAGGGTGCGCACGTCTGGCATCCAGAGCGCCACCCGCACGCCCGCGATGCGCGCCCGGTCCGCCGTCTCGCGAGGGAATCCGCTCACGAGCACACCGACGTCCGTATGGCTGCCGCCGACGTCGACCACGAGCCCGTCCTCCACCCCGCTCAGAAATGCCGCTCCGCGCATGCCGCTTGCCGGGCCGCTGCCGATGGTGAGCACCGGGAAGCGGCGGGCGTGCTGCAGCAGCATCAGCGTGCCGTCGTTCTGGGTCACGAAGGTCTCGGCGTGGACGCCCTCCGCCTCGAGCGCATCGTCGAGGGCGGCGGCCAAGCCCTCCACCACGCCCACCAGCGCCCCGTTGAGCACCGTGGCGTTCTCGCGCTCCAGGAGGCCGACGCTGCCGATCTCGTGGCTGAGCGAAACGTGCATGGTGGGGCCGAGCTCGCGACGCACGAGCTCCGCAGCTGCGAGCTCCTGCTCGGGGGCCACCGGGGAGAACACGCTCGTGATCGCGATGCTCTCGGCGTCGGCAGCGACCTCGCCGAGGAAGCGGACGATGTCGTCCTCGTCGAGGGCTGCTGCGGGTCGGCCGTCGTACTCGGCACCCCCGCGCACCACCGCCTCGCCCGCCGAGACCCTGCTCCGAAGCTCGTCGGGCCACGCGCTCAGAGGGGGCAGGGCATGCGTGAGAGGGCTGCCGATGCGCAGCACGCCCACGCGTTTGAGGCCCTGCTCCGCCGGCAGGGCGCCGCGCCTGTGCGTGCAGAGCATGACGCGCGCAATCTCATCCGGTCCGATCGAGCCGTTCGCGCCCACCGCACGCACGGCTGCGCCAAGGTCGTCACGAAGCCGGCCCGTCACGCCGAGCTTGGCCTTTGCGAGCAGCCGGCCGCGGCGATCCATCACGACGGCGTCGAGGTGCGTCCCGCCCACGTCGAAGCCCAGCTGGAGCTCAGCGGACGCCACGCGAGCCCTCCAGGCGGATCTCCGAGGGTTCGAGGTCATAGCCGAACGCGCGCGGACCTGACACCGACAGCCCGGGCTCGGACCACCAGACCTCGGGGGCCGGCAGCGCGAGCACCGCCACCCGCTCGCCGTACGCGAGTTGCTCGGTCGACACCGGGTCCCCGGTGTCGGAGGCGAGGACCGAGATCACGTCCGGCACCGCCGCGCGCACCACGCCGTCCTCGATCGCCAGCAGGAACTCGTTCTGGAGCTCGAGCCGCAGCTCCCGTCCCTCGTATTCGGCCGTGCCCGCAACGGTGGCCGAGCCGCGCACGAAGCCGTCGTCGGCCCGACGCTGCACCTCCACGACCTTCCCCAGCATCAGCATCTCACCGCCGAGGACATCCCCGAACGTCGACCGCTGCTCGGCCTGGCCGGGCGCGCCGAGCGCTTCGCCGAGCCCGACGGCGTGAGAGATCGAGCCCTCGATGACTGCGGCGCGCGCCTCCTTCACGGTCATGAGGTAAAGCGCCCCGGCGCAGACGCCGCCAAGCGTGCGCGCGGCCCCGCGGGCGAGGCGCTCGGCCCAATCGCCGTCGGCCGGGCGAAGCACCAGCGTGTTGGCGCGGCCGTCAGTGAGCACGAGCGGGCCCGCCGCGATACCGGCTAGGTGCATCGCCGCTTGCTGCAGCTTGGGGAACGCACGGCCCATGCCGTCCGCGTCCACCAGGGGCAGGCCGAGGCGCGAAGCCCAGGTGACCGGCAACAGCCCGTTCGCGCCGCCCGCCTGAAAGCACATGAGCGCGCACACGCGCTCGGCGCGGATGGCCTCGACGGTGTGGCGAAGCACGAGGCCCTCGTCGCCGCTCCACAGGCGCTCCGTGGCCACCGCGGGTGAGCCGATCGAGCCGCACGGCATCACGAGCCCGTCGTCTGGGAGCTCGCCGAGCGGGACCAACGGCACCGTGCCGCTCTCCTCGACGGCTCGGAGCGCCATCAACAGGGCGAGCTCGGTGTCGCCGCCGCCCCCGGCGCCGAGCAGCGCGCAGCCGCGCGCTAGGGCCGGGAGATTTGACGCATCGAGGCGCTCAGGCACACGCTCACCCGCGGGGGACGGCGATCTAGCATAGGTGCATGGCCTCACTTGCGCAGCTGGTGGCGTCGCCGACGCTCAGCTCGCTCCTCAGTTATGTCGCGCGCCCGGGGGCCGAGGCCGAGGTGGAGCGGGTTGCGCTGATCGAGGATCTGGGTGAGATCGAGCGCGTGCCGGAGGGGGCGATCGTCCTCCTCGCGCGCAGCGCGTCGGCGGCCGCGGGCACCTACCGATTCGACATGGCGCTCCGGATGGCGCGGGGCCGTAGGGTCGCAGCGCTGGTGCTGCTCGCGAGCGACGTCGGGCGCATGACCCCCACTGCCGCGGCGGTCGCCGACCGCTCCGGCACCGCCCTGCTCGGCACCAGCGATGACATCGACCTCGGCGAACTCGCCATCGCGATCGCCCGCGAGCTGTCGGGCGGCGCGGACGCCGCGCTCGTGCGAGCCCACGCCGCGGTGCGAGCGGTCGCCGCCAACACCGCAGACGGCAGGCCCGAGCGGCTCGTGGAACGGGTGGGTGGCGCTCTCGGTGTCCCAATCGCGTTCGTGAGCTCCGAGCCGGCGGAGGGCCCGCGCACGCCCGTGCTGCTCGACGACCATGTGGAGGGCTGGCTCAGCGCGCCGCCGCAGGCGGGAGACCTCGCCATCGGGCTCGAGATCGCGATGCAGGCCGCCGCTGCCGGGTTGCAACGGATCCTCGCCCGCGCGCGCCGTGCCGAGGAGCTGCCGATCCAGTCTCAGGCGGAATTGCTGACCGAGCTCCTGTCCGCTCCGCAGCAGGGGCGCGCGCGGATCGTTCACCGCGCGCGCGGGCTCGGCGTACCCATCGACGGCTGGCACGTGGCCGTGCGCGTGGAGTTCGAGGAGCTCAGCGACCCTGGCGGCGGCCGCGAGCTCGCCGGCTTCGAGTCCCGCGTCGACATGGCCCGTGCCCTGATGCGCGCGCTGCGCAGCTCCGGCGCCACGTGGCACAGCGCGCGCTCGGGCATGGCCGTGGTGCTCGTGCGGATGTACGGCGCGGACCCAGGGGCCGCCGCCTCGACCGACGTGGGCAGCGCCGTTGACGAAGCGCTCGCCGAGGCACGCCGGCGTATGCCCACCACACTCATCCGCTGCGGGGTTGGGAGCCCGCACCCCGGGCCGACGGGTCTGCTGTCATCGGCCGCCGAAGCCAAGGCCGCCGTCACGGCCGCCTACGCGGCCGGCGCGGTGAACTCCGCTGTGCTCTTCGACCGCGTCGGACTCAGGCGGGCGCTCGTGGAGTGGTACGCGTCAGACATCGCGCAGGAGGCAGTCACCACTGTGCTCGCGCCCCTGGCAGAGCTCGGGGGACAGCGGGGCGAGCGCCTCATCCAGACCCTCCACGCCTACCTCGACCACCAGGGATCGCTCACCAAGACAGCATCGGCGCTGCATCTCCACCGCAACGCCGTGGCGTACCGAATCAAGAGCGCGTTCACTCTCCTCGAGGTGGACCCCAACAACCCGGACGACCTCCTGCTGCTCCAGCTCGCCTGCCGCGCGCGCGAGCTGTCCT
>JAXDGC010000316.1:0-8423 GCA_034665245.1 Solirubrobacteraceae bacterium
GGCATCCCGAGCCAGGCCGGCTCGAAGATCCTCGAGGACTACCGGCCGCCTTACACCGCGACCGTCGTCGAGCACCTCGTCGCCGCGGGCGCGCCGCTGTTGGGCAAGACCAACCAGGACGAGTTCGCCATGGGCTCGTCGACCGAGAACTGCGCCTACGGCCCGGTGCTCAACCCGTGGGACCGCTCGCGCGTGCCAGGCGGCTCCTCGGGTGGGTCGGCCGCCGCCGTGGCGTCCGGCGCC
Source organism: Solirubrobacteraceae bacterium (assembly GCA_034665245.1). Classification (GTDB taxonomy): domain Bacteria; phylum Actinomycetota; class Thermoleophilia; order Solirubrobacterales; family Solirubrobacteraceae; genus DASQFQ01. The sequence goes on from JAXDGC010000316.1 coordinate 244, forward strand.
GCGGCGTGGGCGATCGGCACCGACACCGGCGGCTCGATCCGCCAGCCCGCCGCGCTGTGCGGGATCGTCGGGCTCAAGCCGACCTACGGGGCGGTCTCGCGCTACGGCATGATCGCCTTCGCGTCCTCGCTCGACCAGGCGGGGCCGCTGACGCGCGACGTCATCGACTGCGCGCTGCTGTTCGGCGCGATGGTGGGCCAGGATCCCTGCGACTCGACGTCGCTCGCGTTCCCGGAGCCGATCGGGCTGCCGACGGCGACCGACCTGCGTGGCATCCGCCTCGGCGTGCCCGAGGAGCTCTCGGGCGAGGGCATCGACGACGGCGTGCTGAAGCGGTTCGGCGAGAGCCTCGAGCTCGCGCGCGAGCTGGGCGCCGACATCGTCGACATCACGCTCCCGCACGCGCCGCACGCGCTCGCGGCCTACTACCTGATCGCGCCGGCCGAGGCCTCGGCCAACCTCGCTCGCTACGACGGCGTCCGCTACGGCCTCCGCGAGCCCGCCGACGACCTCCTCACGATGTACACGCGCACCCGCGCCAAGGGCTTCGGGGCCGAGGTCAAGCGCCGCATCATGCTCGGGACCTACGCGCTGTCCTCGGGCTACTACGACGCCTACTACGGCCGCGCGCAGAAGGTGCGCACGAAGATCGCCGAGGACTTCACCGCCGCCTGGCAGGTCTGCGACTTCATGGTCTCCCCGACCAGCCCCGGCGCCGCGTTCGGGCTCGGCGACAAGACCGACGATCCGTGGGCGATGTACCTCAACGACTACTGCACGGTGCCGGTCTCGCTCGCCGGGCTGCCCGCCATCTCGATCCCCAACGGGCTGACGGAGAAGCTGCCGACGGGCTTCCAGATCGCGGGCCCCGCCTTCAGCGAGAACCGGATCCTCGACGCCGCCCACGCGCTCGAGCAGGCGATCGGGTTCGACGGCTCCAAGGCGCGGTCGTGAGCGAGTACGAGCCCGTGATCGGGCTGGAGATCCACGTCCAGCTCTCGACCAAGACGAAGATGTTCTGCTCCTGCGCGCTGTCCTTCGGCGAGGAGCCCAACACCCGCACCTGCCCCGTCTGCCTCGGGCTCCCCGGCACGCTGCCGGTGGTCAACGCGCAGGCCGTGCACTTCGGGCTGATGATGGGCCTGGCCTTCGGCTCCGAGATCGCCCCGCGCTCGATCTTCCACCGCAAGAACTACTTCTATCCCGACCTGCCCAAGGGCTACCAGATCTCCCAGTACGACATCCCGCTGTGCGCGGGCGGGCGGCTGGGCGACGTGCGGCTGCACCGCATCCACCTCGAGGAGGATGCGGCGAAGCTGATCCACCTCGGCGAGTCCGGGCGCATCCACGGCTCGTCGGCGAGCATCGTCGACTTCAACCGCGGCGGCACGCCGCTGGCGGAGATCGTCTCCGAGCCCGACATCCGCTCGGCCGAGCAGGCGCGCGAGTGGCTGACGCTCCTGCGCGTGACGCTGCGCCAGCTCGGCGTCTCCGACGTGAACATGGAGGAGGGGTCGCTGCGCTGTGACGCCAACGTCTCCATCCGCCCGGCCGGGAGCGAGGAGCTCGGAACCAAGACCGAGCTCAAGAACATGAACTCCTTCCGCTTCGTGATGCAGGGCATCAACGCGGAGATCGAGCGCCAGACCGCGCTGCTCGAGGCGGGCGAGGAGATCAGCCAGGAGACGCTGCACTTCGATCCGGCCTCGGGCCGGCTGACCCCGCTGCGCTCCAAGGAGGAGGCGCACGACTACCGCTATTTCCCGGAGCCCGACCTCGTCCCGCTCGCGCCGACCGAGGAGATGGTCCAGGCCGCCCGCGACGCGCTGCCGGAGCTGCCCGCCGAGCGCGCGGAGCGCTACGAGCGCGACTGGGGGCTGCCGGAGGAGACAGCGCGGCTGTTCGCGTTCCGGCCCGAGCTCGGCGACTACTTCGAGGCGGCGGCGACGGCGGCCGACGATTCCCCGGCCGTCGCCACGTGGGTCAAGGACGAGCTGCTCTCGCGCCTGCCCGCCGAGTCCGACCCGACGGCGTCGAACGTCCCGCCGACCGCGCTCGCACAGCTCACGGGGCTGGTGCAGGAAGGGGCCGTCACGCGCGGCGCCGCCCGCAAGGTGCTCGACCGGATGGTCGAGCACGGCGGCGACCCCGCCGAGATCGTCGAGCAGGAGGGTCTCGGCGCGATGGGCGACGGCGATGAGCTCGCCGCGATCGTCGCGCGCGTGATCGACGCGAATCCCGACGTCGCCGAGCGCGTGCGCGGGGGCAATCCGAAAGCGATCGGCGCCCTCGTCGGCCCGGTCATGCGCGAGACCAAGGGGCGCGCCGACGGCGGCGAGGTCAATCGGCTGCTGCGCGAGCAGCTCGGCGTCTGAACAAGGGACCTTGAACACTGCCGATCTGTCGGTACGAATTGCGGTAGCGTCGGGTCGATGGTGAGGGACGAGGGTCGCCGGCCACTGGCCGCCGACCAGTTGCTCGACGTCCTCGACGGGGTGTCGGTGCTCATGTACGTGCAGGGCCCGGACGGGCGGCTCCTGCATGCCAACCGCGCCGCCTGCGAGCTCGTCGGCAAGCCCTCCGACGAGGTGATCGGCAAGCTTCCCGAGGAGCTGTTCGATCCCGCCACGGCCGAGCTCTGGGGCGACCGCCATCGCGAGCTGATCCGAACCGGCAAGCCGATCGACGTCGAGGACCAGTGGGCGGGCCGCACGTACCTCACGCACAAGACTCTGCTGTTCGATCCCGATGGCAAGCCGGTCGCCGCGATCGGCATCTCGACCGACATCACGGACCGCAAGCGCGCCGAGGACGCCGTGCGCCACAGCGAGCGCCTGCTCTCCCAGGCGCAGGAGATCTCCGGCGTCGGCAGTTGGCACTGGGACGCCAAGACCCGCGAGCGGCACTGGTCGACGGAGCTCTGCCGCCTCTACGGCGTCCCCCCGGGCAGGACCCCGACGCTCGAAGAGACGATGCTGCTGGTCCACGAGGACGACCACGAGCCCACTCGCGAGGCCACGCGGGCGGCACTCGCGGGGGAGGCGCCGATGGACCTCGACCTGCGGATCACGCGCCCCGACGGCGAGCGCCGGATCCTCCACTGCCGCGGGAGCGTGACCACGGGCCCCGACGGGTCCGCGCACCGGCTCGACGGCACCTGCGTCGACGTCACGGACCGGCGCCGTGTCGAGCGCCGGTTGGCCGAGGCGCAGCGCCTCGCGCAGCTGGGCTCGTGGGAATGGGACGTCACCCGCGGCGAGATCTCGTGGTCGCGGGAGATGTACCGCATCTACGGCGAGGACCCCGAGCGGTTCGTCCCGACGCCCGAGATGCTGGGCGAGCGGATGGTGGAGCAGGACCGAGGTCCGATCCGCGAGCAGGTGCTGGCCGTGCTCGAGGGCGGTGGCGAGTTCGACGCGTTCGGGCGGATCGAGCGCGCGGACGGAGAGACCCGCGACATTCGCTTCCGCGGCTCGATGGTGACGGTGCCCGGCCTCGCCGGCGGTTACATGCTCGGGATCTGCCAGGACCTCACGGACGTGCGCCGCGCCGAGCAGGCCCGCGCCGAGGCGGTCGAGCATTTCCGCTCGGTGTTCGAGCGGGCGCCGGTGGGAATGGCCCTGTTGACGCGCAAGGGGCGCTTCGCGCTCGCCAACGAGGCTATGGCCGAGCTCCTCGGTCGCTCCGCCACGGCGCTGCTCGAATGCGACGTCGCCGACGTCACGCACCCCGAGGACCTCGCGGCGTCGACCGAGGCGCTGCGACGGATGCTGGCGGGCGAGCTGTCGGAGTGGAACGCGGAAACCCGCTACATGCGGCCGACGGGCGAGGTCCGCTGGGGCGCCCTGAGGGCAATGCTCCTGCACGACGCCGAAGGCCACGCCCAGCACTGCCTCGCGGTCATCCGCGACGTCACCGAGCAGCGGATGGCCGAGCGGCGGCGCGCGGCGATGTACGGGGTCTCTCGGATCATGGCCGGCGGAGCGTCGCTGAGCGAGGCGCTGCCGGCGCTCCTCGAGACGGTCGTGGGCGAGGTCGGCTGGAAGCGGGGAGCCCTGTGGCTGCTCGACGGGCAGGGCGAGCTGCAATACGCGGCCGCGTCGCCGCTCGGCAGCGCGCCTCCGAACCCGCCGGCGCTGCCCGCCGAGCCGGTGGCCGGCGCCGGCAGCATCGCCATCCCCATCGTCGGCGGCGCCAACGTGCTCGGCCTGCTCGAGTTCACCTGCGACCCGATGGTGCGCCCAGACGACGACCTCGCGGGCTTCGCCAACGCGCTGGCCGTCCAGGTCGGCGACTTCCTCGTCCGCAAGCGGGCCGAGGAGCTGCTGCATTACCAGGCGCTGCACGACCCGCTGACCGGCCTGCCCAACCGCGTGCTGTTCTTCGACCGCCTCGACCAGGCGATCCGCCGGCTCCAGCGCGAGCACGCGCCGCTGGCCGTGCTCTTCCTCGACTTCGACGGCTTCAAGACGGTCAACGACCGCTTCGGCCACGCCGGCGGCGACGAGGTGCTGCGGCGCGCCGCCGACCGCGTGTCAGCCGCGCTGCGCGCGGAGGACACGGTGGCGCGCTTCGGCGGCGACGAGCTCGTCGTGCTGTCCGAGCACGTGGCCGGGGCTGCGGGGGCCGCGATGATCGCGGACCGGATCTTCGAGCAGCTCAGCCGCCCGATCGAGCTCGACGGCGACGAGGTGCTGCTGTCGGCGAGCATCGGGATCTGCGTGGCTCCGGTCGAGGGGGCCACCCGCGACGCGCTGCTGCACACCGCCGACGGGGCGATGTACAAGGCCAAGGCAGATGGGCCCGGTCGCTACGTCATCGCGGAGGAGTAGCGGCTCTGTCCTCGCGCGCGGGAGCGGCCCGGCCGCCGCGCAGCAGCCAGAACAGCACCACGCCGATCAGCGCGAGCGAGAGGGCGTTGGCCGGGCCGAGCCAGCCCGGGTCGGTATCGCTGATGTCCCACAGGTGGTTGAGGACGTGCAGGGCGTACTGGATCGTCGCGAACGCGAGGAGCGGCGTCTGCCAGGACGTCTTCGCCACCGCCACCAGCAGCACCGCGCCGAGCGCGACGTAGAACGTCGCGACGTCGCGGATGTAGTGGTCGTTGAAGGCGCCGTAGGTCGCGACGTCGTCGAAGAACGTCCGCGGGGCGACGACCATCGCCGCCCCGAGCAGCAGGTGGTAGATGCCGAGAAGGGCCAGAAGTGGGCGCAGTGCGATCCGGTGCATGCGTACCATTCTCCAAGACCCCCAAGGCCGAAGGGACAGACGCCATGGCACGACTCATCCGCATGGACACCACGGGTCACTCGACGCTCGCGGAGTGGACCGCCGGGGACAGCGACGCCGAGGCGCTGGCCGTCGCGGAGTTCCGCCGCGAGCTCGACGCGGGCTGGTACGCCGTCGTCAGCGAGGGCGAGGGCCACGCGCGCCAGGTCGCCGAGCTGCCGCTCGACGCCGAGCTCGTGATCCTGCGGCGCCCGATCGCGGGCGGGTGAGCGGCGCTCCGGCGCTGCCGGAGACCGCGGCCGTCTATTGGCGGCCGCGGGCCGACGCGCGCCGGCTGCGGCAACGCGGGCGCACCTGGACGCTCACGACGGTGGCGCACACCGTGCCGTACGTCGCCACCGCCGGCGGCCTGCTCGCGCTCGAGCCGCTCACGTTCCCGGTCGGGCTCGTCGCGCTCGCGCAGGCGTGGGCGATCCCGGAGCTCTACGCGCGCCGCGGCGCCAATGTCATCCGTCCGCGGCCGCGCGCCGAGGAAGGGCCGGAGCAGGTCGCGCTCGGGCTGCTCGGCGACCTCGTCGGGCACGACGCGCGCGAGCTGCACGCGCGGACCGGCCTGGTGCCGGAGCGGGGCGCGCTCGGCGTCTGGCTCGTGGGTGAGGCGGGCGCCGTGCTGGTCGCGCGCGGTGGCCGGCGGGTGTTCTGCTGGTGCGTGACGGTGCCCGAGCCGGACCTGCCCAGCGCTGACCGCGTCGCGCACCTGCTGCTGGCGCTGCGCTCCGACGAGGAGGGCTTCGCCACCGTGGCCAACCTCGCCTTCAGCGGCGCCCCGTGGCGTCTGCGCAGGCGGATGCCGCCGCGCGCGCGGCCCGCGCTCGGCGTCGCGATCGGTATGGCCCGGGTGTCGAGCCCATCGATGTGAAGATGGGGTCAACGGTCCATGTCCAATCAAGGGTGGAGGACCGATACTGCTGGCATGCCCTCCACATCCGCACGCCGCCTGATCCTCGTGCCCGCCGCCGCGTCACCGCGTGAGAAGCCGCCGACCCCCGGCGTCCGTCGCTTCCGCCTCGCCCAGCTGCGCCTCGAGGGTCGCGACGTGTAGGGCAGCGAGCGCTTCACGCACCTGAAGCGCGCGTACGACTGAGCACTCTGGGCCGGAAGGCCCCGGCGGTACGATCGCCCCGGTGATCTACCTGCTGTTCTGCGTGTGGTTCGGTATCGCCGGCGCGGTCGTCGCGAGGATCAAGGGCGCCTCGATGTTCCTCGGCTTCCTGATCTCGGCCGTGCTGCCGGTCCTCGGCCTGCTCGCGCTCGTCCTCTACCGCTCCGACCGCGAGGAGCCGCGCCGCCAGTGCCCGGGCTGCGGGAAGATCGTGGCGCTCCACGACGCGCTCTGCACCCGCTGCGGGACCGAGCTCGAGTTCCCGAAGGTCGCCATCGAGCCTGAAGCTGTGGCGCGGGAGCGAGCCTCAAGGCGAGCGTTGACGAGCCCGCAGGGCGAGGCCGGGCTAGACTCGCGCCCATGATGCGAGCGGTCGATGCGGTCATGGAGTGCCTGAAGGCGGAGGGCGTCGACGTCGTCTTCGGCTACCCGGGCGGCGCCAACCTCCCGACCTACGACGCGTTCGTGGACGCGGGGATCCGCCACGTCCTCGTCCGCCACGAGGCGGGCGGCGGCCACGCCGCGGAGGGCTACGCCAAGGCCTCCGGCCGCGTGGGTGTCGTGTTCGCCACCTCCGGCCCCGGCGCGACCAACATCGTCACCCCGCTGACCGACGCGATGATGGACTCCGTCCCGCTCGTCGCCTTCACCGGCCAGGTGCGCACGGACCTCCTCGGCACCGACGGCTTCCAGGAGGCCGACACGTTCGGCATCACGATGCCGATCGTCAAGCACAGCTTCATGATCCAGCACCCGTCGGAGATCCCGCGGGCGATCCACGAGGCCTTCCACATCGCCCGCACCGGGCGCCCGGGGCCGGTGCTGATCGACATGCCGACCGACCTCACGCGGGCGGAGATCGACTACCAGCCCGTCGGCGACGTCCGCCTGCCCGGCTACCAGCCGACCACCGAGGGCAACCAGAAGCAGATCCGGCTCGCCGCCAAGGCGCTGGCGAACTCGCGCCGGCCCGTGCTCTACGTCGGCGGCGGCGTCATCAACGCCAACGCGGCGGCCGAGCTGACCGAGCTCGCGCTGTCGGACCGGCTGCCCGTGACCTGCACGCTGATGGGCCTCGGCGCCTTCCCGGCGCCGCACCCGCAGTGGCTGGGGATGCTAGGCATGCACGGCACGCGCACGGCCAACTACGCCATGGACGAGGCCGACCTGATCGTCGGGATCGGTGCCCGCTTCGACGACCGCATCACGGGCAAGTTGGCCGAGTTCGCGCCGCGCGCCAAGTTCGTCCACATCGACGTCGACCCGGCCGAGATCTCCAAGAACGTCCCGGCGCACATCCCGATCGTCGGGGACGCGCGCAACATCCTGCCGCGGCTGACCGCCGAATACCGCGCCTCGGGCGCGGACCCCGAGCGCCTGGCGGCCTGGTGGGAGCGCATCGAGGGCTGGCGCGCCCAGCACCCGCTGCGCTACGAGGACTCCTCCGATACCGAGATCAAGCCGCAGTACATGGTCCAGGCGCTCTTCGAGGCCACCGGCGGCGACTGCATCCTCGCCTCCGACGTCGGCCAGCACCAGATGTGGGCAGCGCAGTACTTCCACTTCGCCAAGCCGCGGCGCTGGATCAACTCGGGCGGCCTCGGCACGATGGGCTTCGGCCTGCCGGCCGCGATGGGCGCCGCCGTGGCGGTGCCCGACCTGCCGACCTGCCTGATCACCGGCGACGGCTCGATCCAGATGAACGCGCAGGAGCTCGCGACCTGCACCGAGAACGGCATCCCGGTGAAGATCTTCATCATGAACAACGGCTACCTGGGCATGGTCCGCC
>JAXDGC010000317.1:0-5384 GCA_034665245.1 Solirubrobacteraceae bacterium
GCGCGTCGAGGGCGCGGCCGCCCTCGCCGCACGCGCCGGAGAGGACTGGAACGATCTCGGGCCCGACGCCCAGCTCGGCTACTACGCCCAGGCCCGCCTGGCCGAGACCCGTGAGACCCAAGGAGATCCGTGAGCCAGATCGAGACCGTCCACGCCCGCCAGATCCTCGACTCCCGCGGTAACCCGACGATCGAGGTCGACGTCGTCCTGCGCTCGGGCGCCCAGGGCCGCGCCGCCGTGCCGTCGGGCGCCTCGACGGGCGAGTTCGAGGCCACCGAGCTGCGCGACGGCGGCGACGCCTGGATGGGCAAGGGCGTCACCAAGGCGGTCGGCAACGTCAACGGCGAGATCGCCGACGCGGTGGCCGGGTTCGACGTCCTCGACCAGAAGGGCCTCGACCGGACGCTGATCGACCTCGACGGCACGCCCAACAAGTCACGCCTCGGCGCCAACGCGATCCTCGGCGTCTCGCTCGCCGCGGCGCGCGCGGCGGCGGCCGAGGAGCGCCAGCCGCTGTGGCGCTACCTCGGCGGCGAGGCGGCGCGGATCCTCCCCGTGCCGATGATGAACGTGCTCAACGGGGGCTCCCACGCCGACAACTCGGTCGACTTCCAGGAGTTCATGATCGTCCCGGTCGGCGCGTCCAGCTTCTCGGAGGGGCTGCGGATGGGCGCCGAGGTCTTCCATCACCTCAAGGCGTGGCTGCACGACCAGGGCATGGGCGGCGGCGTCGGCGACGAGGGCGGCTTCGCGCCCAACCTGAACTCCAACGAGGCGGCGCTCTCTGCCCTCGTCGAGGGCATCGAGGCCGCGGGCTACACCCCGGGCGAGGACCTCGCGATCGCGCTCGACCCCGCCACCAGCGAGATCTACGACGGCGGCCGCTACAAGCTCGAGCACGAGGGCCGCGAGCTGTCGCCCGACGAGATGGCGGGCTACTGGGGCGACGTCTGCTCCCGCTATCCGATCCTGTCGCTCGAGGACGGCATGGACGAGGAGGACTGGGACGGCTGGAAGGGCCTCACGCAGCTCGTGGGGGACCGCGTCCAGCTCGTCGGCGACGACCTCTTCGTCACCAACACGGAGCGCCTGGCGCGCGGGATCGAGCTCGGCGTCGCCAACTCGATCCTCATCAAGGTCAACCAGATCGGCACGCTGTCGGAGACGCTCGAGGCGATCGCGATGGCGCGCGAGGCCGGCTACACCGCGGTCATGTCACACCGTTCCGGCGAGACGGAGGACACGACGATCGCCGACCTCGCGGTCGCCACCGGCTGCGGTCAGATCAAGACCGGCGCGCCCTCGCGTTCGGACCGCGTGGCGAAGTACAACCAGCTGCTGCGGATCGAGGAGGCCCTCGGGGCGGACGCGGAGTACCCCGGCAGGTCGGTGTTTCGCTCCTGATGAGGGTTTCGCCTGCCAGGCGAGTCGACTTCGTCTAAACGGCTACGCGGGTTTGGCCCCCTCGAGGGCTGACTCCGTCGGACTCGCCTTCGGCGACGTTAGATTGCTTGCACAGGAAGGATGGATCCGGCGTCGAACGAAGGCGCAACGGATGGCCACGGCGCACACCCGCATCCGCTGGGACCGGTTGGGCCGGTGGGCGCTGCTGTTCGTCCTCGGGCTCGTGATCTACCTCTACATCGGCCCCGCCCGCACCTGGGTCTCGACCTGGTCGGAGGCGCGCCAGAAGCGCGAGCAGGTCGCGACGCTGCGAGCCGAGAACGATCGCCTGCGGGCGCACCGCGACGACCTCCAGCGCGCGTCGGCGCTCGAGCGTGAGGCGCGCCGGCTGGGCATGGTGAAGGCCGGCGAGCGCGCCTACATCATCGAGGGCCTGCCCGCGCCCTCTCGCTAGAAGCGGCGACCGCCGGCGTAGTCCACGGCCTCGCGCAGGTACCGACCGAACGCGGCGTCGGCGACGATGCGGACATCCCAGGCGTACGGGTGGTCCGGAGCCGCGGCGTAGGCGACGTCCGAGCACCAGTCGGTCCCCTCGTCGTAGAGCTCGACGAGCTCCTGGGAGGTGAACGGCCCGCCGAGGCGGCGGCGGAGCTCGGCCTCGATGCGCCGCGTGACGTTCTCGAGCACGCCGCGCTGGTCCGCGGGGGCGGCCTCGAGGAGGCGCAGACCGGCGGCCCATTGGTCTACGGCGGTGTCGAACGGCACCGCGCTCAGGGTATTAGGCGGGCGGCTTCCGCGTGAAGCTGCGATACACGTCGACCGTCTCGAACCCGAGCCGCTCATAGAGCCGCTGCGGCCAGTCGTCGGCGTCGGCCATGATCATGATCAGGTCGTCGTCGCGCTCCTGGGCGGCGGCAATCGCGGCCCGGACGACCGCGCTCGCCAGGCCGGCGCCGCGGTGCTGCTTGGCGGTGTAGACCTCCTCGACCTGGCCGACCGCGTAGTCGCTCGCGAGCAGCGTGCAGCTCGCGGCGGGCTCGCCGTCGCGCTCGGTCAGGAAGAAGCGCGAGCCGCTCGTCCGCGCGGCGTCGGCGTCGGCGTCGGCGAGGTCGTGGGCCTCGGCGGCGCTCATGGCCTCGCCGTACCACTGCTCCATCAGACCCCGCACGGCAGCGAACTCGACCTCGCGGACCTCCGCCGGCGCGTCGCCGCGCTGGTCGGCGTCGGGGCGGAGCAGCATGACGACGACCCGTTCGGCACTCCAGCCCGCCGCGGTGAAGCCCTCTACGAGCGCGTCCCCGCCGGCCTGGACCTCGACCTTGCGGTGGCGCAGCCCGGCCGGCGCCTGCAGCCGCTCGGCCTCCGTGATCAGCGCCTCGGCAGAGGCCTCCGACGCGTCCTCGACCACCAGCAGGTTGAAATCCCACTTGGTGGGATGCGCCGGAGTGAAGAAGGCGATGCCGTGCTCGAACGGCTCGGCACGCGTGGTGTGGCGCTCGAACAGCGCCCGCCGGTGCGCCCGCAGGCGCGCCAGCTCAGTCTTCGTCGTCACCGCCACTGGCGCGACGGATGACGATCTGGTCCTCGTCGATCGTGACCTCGACGGGTCGGTGGCCCGCCCAGTGCTCCGCGTAGGTCGGATTGTCCTCGACGGCGGGGTCGAGCCACAGCCCATAGCCCTCCTCGCCGTGGTCGAACGTGCCCTCGAACGGGCCGAGGGCATCCTCGCGGCGGCGGGTGCGGCCGCCGCGCCGAGCGCGCTTGCGCGGCGCGGGCTTCTTCTTCTCACCGTCCTCTTCGGCCGGCTCTACGTCCTCGTCGGCGGCGCGCTTGGCGGCCTCCTCGGCCAGCTTCGCCTCCTCCTCGGCGCGGCGCGCCTCCTCGGCCTCGAGCTCGGCGGCGATGGCGGCGTCGTCCTCCGCGCGGAGGTCGACCTCCTCGAACGCCTCGGTGGCGTCCCCGTCCGCCTCGAGCTCGTTCTCGCGCTTGAAGGACTGGATCTGCTGGACCGTGACCTCGAGCTGGTGGGCGATCCAGGCGTCTGTGCGGCCCTGCCTGACCCACCCACGGATCTGGTTGAGCTGAGGGCGCAGCGATCGGCGACTCATGGCGGGCGGGACCCTAGCGCACGACCCCGGACGCCACTCGGGTGCGGGCCCCATTCCAAAGCCGGGGGAATCCGTCTAACCTCGTCCGGTCAACAAATTTAAATGGGTGAGGAGAGAACCCGTGGGGTACGGTCCGAACAACGCTCGACTCGGCAGGGAGACGGCGCAATACTCGTACTGACCCGCAAGTCAAACCAGTCGATCATGATCGGCGACGACATCGAGGTCTCGGTCCTGTCGATCATGGGCGAGAAGGTCCGGATCGGCATTCAGGCGCCGCGGGACATCCCCGTGTTCCGCAAAGAGGTCTACCTCGAGATTCAGCAGGAGAACGTCGCGGCCGGCGCGAACGCGCGGGCTGAGGTGGATGACGCTCTGAAGCGTTTGAGCTCGAAGCCCACTGATTGAGGTTTCGCCTGCCAGGCGAGTCCACTACGTCTAGGCGGCTTTTCGGGCTTTGCCGCTTGGAGGGCTGACTCCGTTGGACTCGCCTTCGGCGACGTTACTAACCCATGACGTAGTACAGCGTCTCGAACATCGCGATCGTGACGATGACCGCGGTCGAGATGAGCGTGAGCAGGACGAGCCAGAAGCGCAGCGAGCCGCGCTTGTGCGCGCGCTCGCGGTGCCGGACGCGGGTGCGGCGGATCGCCTGCTGCTGCAGGCGTTCGCGGCGTTCGCGGTCGGACTCGATCTCCTCGACGAAGGCCGCTTCTATGTCGGCCAGGCTCTGTCGCATGCGCATGGACAAGCCAGTGATCTTATGACGATCGACAAGCCGACCACAGTCCACGCCCCGCGCGGTGGGCGGCGGACGCCAGCCGGCGGAACTCCCCGGCGTGCGCGACGTTGGGCGGGATCGTCAGCGTGTGGGCGTAGCCGTCGCGCACGAGCGCGGCATTGACGAACAGGCCGTCCTCTGCCCGATAGACGTAGGCGAGCATGCGCCCGTAGCGGTCACGGGCCTCGGCGTCGGGCACGAGCCGGACGCGCTTGCCGGCCACCAGGTGCTTGTTGAACGCGCTCGCGCGCTTGGCGAAGCACTGGACGGGCGTGTTCGGCTTGACCGACTCGGGCGTGTCGACGCCGATATAGCGCACCTTCTCACGGGTGCCGCCGACCTGCACCTGGATCGTGTCGCCGTCGACGACGCGCACGACCCGGCCGACGCCGGGCGGCTCGTCCGGGGCCGCGGCCTCGCGGCCGGCGAACACGAGAGCGACCAGGGCGGCGAGGGCGAAGACGAGACGCGCGCGGGACATGGGCGCCCGACGCTAGCCGGGCGCCCGGCGCCGCGGGCGAGATGTTGCAGTCTTGGTGCAGCTAGACGCGCGCGGAGGATTCCGCGTCGTCGTAGACCTTGATGAAGCGGAGGTAGTTGTCGGCCACCTGCTCGGCGGCGGCGCGGCGCTCGAGGCCCTCGTCGAGGAAGCCCTTGAGCGCGTCCCACCAGATCGAGCGGCCGATCGCGAAGCCGATGAAGCCCTCGACCGGCGCCGCCTGCTGCAGCCAGTGGTCGACCTTCTCGTCGGACGCGCCGCGCCCGAGCAGCACGGAGGTGACGTTCTCACGGCCCTCGCCGGAGCGCGTCTGGCGGATCAGCATCTCCGCGTCCTCCCGCGCGTCGACGCCCTCGATCTTCCAGATGTCGACCTCGATGCCGTAGTCCTGGATCTGCTCGATCGCCCGCCGCATCAGCTCGGGCCGTAGCTCCGCGTCGTAGCGGTCGGTGTCGCCGTCGACGGACTCCAGCTGGTCGTCGGTGGCGGGCACCAGCAGCTCGAACAGGAACAGGCGGTCGTGCTCGTGCAGCCAGTCGGCGAGCTCCTTGAGGCGGCCGAGCTGGCGCTCGTTCATCTCCGCGTCGCCGTC
>JAXDGC010000318.1:0-6732 GCA_034665245.1 Solirubrobacteraceae bacterium
CCCTACCGGGCGATCGACGTCTGCCGCCAGGTCGCCTCGGCGCTCGACGCCGCCCACGCGATGGCGCTGATCCACCGCGACGTCAAGCCCGGCAACGTGCTGATCGAGGGTCGCCGCGCGTACCTCACCGACTTCGGGTTGACCAAGCGCACGGGGGACGAGATGGGCGACCTGACCCAGGCCGGCGAGCTCGTGGGGACGATCCACTACATCGCCCCGGAGCAGATCGAGGGCGGCCAGGTCGACGCCCGCACCGACGTCTATTCGCTCGCGTGCCTGCTCTTCCACTGCCTGGTGGGCGAGGTCCCGTTCTCCCGCGACACCGACGTCGCCGTGATCTACGCGCACCTGTCGGAGACGCCGCCGAAGCCCTCGGATCTCCGCCCGGAGCTGCCGCTGGGCCTCGACGCGGTCATCGCGAAGGCGCTCGACAAGTCGCCCGACCGGCGCTTCGCCTCCTGCTCGGACCTGATGTCGGCGGCGCGCGTGGTGCTCGACGCCGCCGGGCCGCTCGCCGACACCGTCCCCGGCCGCGGCGTGCCGATGGGCGGCGACTCACCGGACGTGGCGACGGCGGTCGGGGGTCGGGTGCCGACGCGCGACGGCGAGCCGGCGGCCGTGCACGAGTCCGAGAAGCGCGCGCGCGTCCTGCTCGCCGGCCTCGACGCAAGCGCCCGCGCGATCTTCGAGGTGGCCGTCGGGACGACCTGCGAGGTCGAGCTCGCCGGCGAGGGCGAGGACGTCGTAGAGGCCGCGCGCGACCGCCACCCGGACCTGATCGTGCTCGACTGGAACGCCGCCGACCTGGCGGCGCGCGACATCCTCGACGCGCTGCGCGCCGACGCCGTCACCCGCGAGTCGAAGGTGCTGCTGGTCGTGCGCGACAAGCAGGCCCGGAGCCGCGAGGTGGCCCGCGCGAGCGCCGACGAGACGCTCGCCACCCCGTTCTCCCCTCTCCAGCTGCAGGTGAAGCTCCGCAAGCTCCTGGGCGCCGACGCCGTCGCGACATGAGCCACCTGCCGTGTGGCTGAGGGTCCTGTCCGGCGCCGACGCCGGGCGGACGGTCGAGGTTCCGGCGGAGCAGCAGCGACCGTTCGTCATCGGGCGCGTGGTCGGATGCGATCTCGTCATCCGTGACGAGGGCGCCTCGCGCCACCACGCCGAGCTGCGGGTCGAGCCGGCCGGCGGCCTCCGCTTGCGCGACCTCGGCTCGGCCAACGGCACCTACGTCGACGGGCGCCGGATCGAGGAGGCGATGCTCGCCGGCGGCGAGGAGCTGCGCATCGCCGGGGTCGAGATCGCCGTCATGGCCCACCGCCCGGAGGCGCAGGGCGGTGGCGGAGCCGCGCCGACGTGGTCCGCGGTCGGCCGGCTGGTCGACCAGCACGCGCGCGGCGCGCGGCGCGCGACCTGGGTCGCGCTCGGCGCCGCGGCGCTGGCGCTCGCCACGGTCGCGTTCCTCCTGGTGGGGAGCCGGAGCGACGACCAGACGGTGCCCCAGGTCGTGCGGCGCCTCACGCCCTCGACCGTGCTGGTGGAGGCCCTGCGCGGCGACCGCCGGACGGCGACGGGCTCGGGCTGGGTGCTCGACGCGGGGCGCGGGCTGGTGGTCACCGCGGCGCACGTCGTCAACGAGGGCGTCCGCTACCGCGTCGGCGTCGGCGGCAGGGCACGGCCGGCCCAGCTCGTCGGCAGCGCCCCCTGCGAGGACCTCGCGCTGCTGCGGGTGGCCGGGACCGCCGGGCTCCGCGCCGCCCCACTCGGCAAGGGCGCCGACCTCGAGCAGGGCGAGACGGTCGTCGCGCTCGGCTTCGCGGCCGGCGCCACGGCCACCGACGAGGTGACCTCGACGCGAGGCGTGGTCTCGTCCGCGAGCACGACCTTCCGCGACCCTGCGCCCGACGTTCCCGGCTACCGCGAGGCGGTGCAGACCGACACCGCGCTCAACCCGGGCTACTCCGGCGGCCCGCTGGTCGACCTCCGCGGCCGGCTCGCCGGCGTCAACGCCGCCGCGCGCACGACGGGCTCCGACGGGCGGCCGCTCGAGGGCCAGAACTACGCGGTCGGGATCGACCGCGCGCGCAGCGTGCTGGCCGAGCTGCGGCAGGGGCGCTCGATCGGCTGGATCGGCGCGACGTTCGGCTATCCGACGACCGCGGAGCTGCTCGACCGCAAGCTCCCGCCCGGGCTCTACCTCACGGGCGCGGTGCCCGGCACGCCGGCCGCGCGCGCCCGCCTCGGCGGCCGCGGCGAGGTGCTGGCCGGCGTGGACGGCCACCCGCTCACATCCACGCTGAGCTCCTATTGCGCGGCGATCGCCGGGCGGACCCGCGGGCAGCAGGTGAGGCTCACGCTTGCGCGGCCGGGCGGCGGCAGGCCGCACGAGGTCACCGTGACGGTGGCGTGAGCGCGCCGCCGATCGCGGCGATCCTCGCCGGTGGCCGCTCTCGCCGCATGGGCTCCCCCAAGGCGCTGATCGAGCTCGGCGGCCGGCCGCTCGTGGCGTGGGTGCTCGCCGCCGCGCTGGAGGCCGGGCTCGAGACGGTCGTCGTGGCGAAGCCCGGCTCCCCGCTCCCGCCACTCGGAGTGCCGGTGTGGCCGGAGCCCGAGCGGCCGGTCCATCCGCTCGCCGGCGTCGTCGCGGCGCTCGAGCGCGCCGCCCCGCGCGCCGTCGTCGCGCTCGCCTGCGACATGCCCTTCGTCCCCCCGGGACTGATCGCGCGGCTCGCGGCGCTCGACGCGGTCGCGGCGGCGCCGCCGGGCGAGGCCTTCCCCGCCCGCTACGAGAGCGCGGCGCTGCCCGTGCTGCGCGCCGGCCTCCAGCGCGAGGCGCCGCTGCGCGACGTGCTGGCCGAGCTCGGGCTCGTCGAGATCGCCGCCGAGGCCGGCCCCCACGCGCTGCTCGGGATCAACGATCCGGAGGCGCTGGCGGAGGCGGAGGCGCTGATTCGCTGAGCGACTCGGCGAGGGCGCGCGCCTCGCCCGGGGAGCGGCCGGCGAGCGCGGCCAGCCAGCACGCGACGGGGGCCGCCCGCCGCTCGGAGGCGTGCGCGGCGACCGACGCGAGCTCGAGCACGGCCTGGACGTCGGCAGCGTCCGGCGCCGGCCGGCCGAGCGCCTGCGCGAACTCCGCGATCCACTCCTCGGCGGTCGGGGCCATGGCCGACCTCTAGCCTGCGATCGGTGAGCGCAAACGCCGATGTCGCGATCGTGGGCGGCGGGATCGTCGGCTGCGCGCTCGCCGCGTTCCTGGCCGAGGACGGCGCGAGCGTACGGCTCTACGAGCGCCACCAGCTGGCCGCGGGCGCGTCCGGGCGCAACTCGGGCCTTCTGCAGCACCCGATGGACGAGGCGCTGGCCGGCGTGTTCGCGGCCTCGGAGGCGCTGTACGGGGAGCTGAGCCACGGCTTCCGGTTGCCCGCCGAGCCGGTCGGCGTGCTCGTGGTCGCCGAGGATGCGGCCGCGCTCGAGCCGACCCGCGCCGACCTCGCGGTGCGCTTCCCCGAGCTGCGCGCCGAGGCGCTCGATCCCGCGGCGTTGCGCCAGGCCGAGCCCGCGCTCGCCGAGGGCCTGGCCGCCTTCCTGCTCCAGACGGGCCTGCCCGTCCCGCCCGCTGCCGCCACCCAGGCCTTCGCCGCCCGGGCGCGCGCGGCGGGCGCCGAGCTGCTCGAGGGCGTCGCCGCGACGCCGATGGTGAAGGACGGCCGGGCGTTCGGCGTGCGCACCACGGGCGGAACCACGCCGGCCGACGCGGTCGTCGTCGCCGCCGGCCCGTGGACACCCGCCCTCGTCGACCCCACCGGCGTGTGGCGGCCGATCGCGGCCCTTTGGGGCGTCAACGTCGAGCTGCAACTCGTGCAGCCGCCACGCCACTCGCTCGAGGAGGGCGGCATCAAGGACCTGCCGCACGCCGACGGCCGCCTCGACCCGCTGTTCAGCCTCGTGACCCGGGCCGGCAGCTCGGTGCTCGGCTCGACGTTCCTCCGCGAGCGCCCCGAGCCGGGCGAGGTCGCCCCCGCGCTGATCGAGCGCGGCGCGCGCTTCGTGCCCGCGCTGCACGGCACCCATGTCGTCTCGGTCCGCGCCTGCGCGCGCCCGATGAGCGCTGACGGCCGCCCGCTGCTCGGGCCGCTGCCGGACGTGGACGGGCTGTTCGTCGCCGCCGGCCACGGCCCCTGGGGCATCTCGCTCGGCCCGGGCTCGGCACGCCTCGTCGCCGACGCGGTCCTGGGACGGGCGGCGATCGCACCGGAGCTCGCGGCGGCGCGATTCGGCCCGGTCGCGGCGGCCTGAGCCACGCGCGACAATCACGGGCAGTGGCCGCGCCCGACGACTCCGCATCCGGCCCGACCGGCCTGGCCCACGTGGCCACGGTCTCCTTCCTGGCCGCGCGCGCCGCGCCCTCGGCGCAGTTCTGGCTCGCGCTCGCGGGCGGGATCGGCCTGGCGCGGGCCGCCGCGCTCAACGGGGTGCGGATGGGCTACGGAGTGAGCCTCGCGGCGATCTTGCAGACGATCGCCGTCATGGGACCGGCGCGTGTCAACGCACCGCTCACCCAGGCCCTGACGGCGCCGATGCTCGGCGCGCTGCACCGGCGCGGCACCCGGGTCCCGGCGCAGGTGGCGGCGTGCTTCGCGATCCGCCTGACGCACTACGCGGTGCTGACGGCGGCGCTCGTGTGGATCATCCTCGGCGGCCTCGACGCCTACACCGGCAGCTACGACGCGCTGACCGGCTGGCTGGGGATCTTCCCCGCGGGGCAGCGCGGCGCGCTGATCGTGACCGCCGTCGTCAACGTCGCGCTCGCGGTCTTCTACAGCGTGACCCAGGTGCTCGTGTACCGGTGGGCGCTGACCTCCTGGCCCGAGGGCGCACCACCCGCCGTCGCGCCCGCGGCCGCCGCGGGCGAGGACCGCGGCTCGGCGCGCTTCGACCCGCGCGCGATCACGCTCGCCGCCGCGCTCGCGTTCGGGCTGCTGCTGAGCGGCACGCACTGGGCGCTGCTGGCGAGCGTGGCCGCGTTCCTGGCGCTCGCGTGGGCGGTCTCGCGCCCCGATCCGGAGGCGCTCGCGCTCGGCCTCGCGCTCACGGCGCTGCTCGCGTTCGGCGCGCTCGTCGCGAGCCTGGTCGCCGGGCTCGGCATCGAGGAGGCACTGCGGCGGGGGTCGCGCGCAGGCCTGCTCGTGCTCGTCGCGACCTGGTTGCGCGCCGCGGCCGGCCCGGCCGGGCTGCGCGAGACCTTCCGCCGGGCGCTGTGGCGGGTGCGCTGGGTGCCGCCGGCGCGCGAGGCGAGCGAGATCCTCGACGGGCTCGACTCGGGCGAGCGGCTGATCGCCTCGGGCCGCACGCTCGTCGACGCGCTGGGCCCGGTGGAGAAGCGCCCGCTGCCCGTCGCCGCGGTGGTCCGCGACTGGGTGGCGGCGGAGGCGGCCGGCTTCCGGGCCGGCGTGGCGGCGGTGCGCGCGCGGCTGGCGGCCGCACCGCGAGACGGGCTGCTGGTCGCGCTCGCGGTGGCGCCCGCCCTGACCCTGTTCGCGCACGGATAGCTAGGGTCCGCCGCGATGCGGCTGCCGCCGAGGCACACGCCGGCGCGCCGGCGCCTCGTCGCGCTCGCGGCCGCGGCCTGCGTCGCGCTGGTCGCCGGCGTGGTGATCGGCGCGGGAGCGGGCGACGAGCGCCGCGCGCCCGCCGACCGTCCCGCCGTCAAGGCCGACTCCACCGCCGCGCGACCGCGCGCCGCCGCCGTCGGGGCGGCCGCGAAGCTCTCGCTGCGCCGCCAGGCGGGCCAGCTCGTCGTCATGCGCTTCAACGGCGCGGGGCCGCCGGCGTACGTCGCGCGCGCCCTGCGGGCCGGCCGCGCGGCGGGCGTGATCCTGTTCAAGGACAACATCGCCTCGCGCGCGGACCTCGGGCGCGTGGTCCACAGGCTGCAGCGCGCCGCGGGCGGCTCGGCGCTCGTGAGCACCGACCAGGAGGGCGGCGCGATCCGCAACCTCGCGTGGGCGGGACCCGCCGCCGGCCAGGCCGAGGCGGCGACCCCGGAGCGCGCCGCGGCCGACGCCCGCGCCGCGGCGCGCGACCTGCGCGCCGCCGGGGTCAACGTCAACCTCGCCCCGGTCGGCGACGTCGCTGCGAGCGCCGGATCGGTGATGCGCGGCCGCGCGTTCCCGGGCGACGCCCGGCAGGTCGCCGCGCTCACCGCCGCCGCCGTGCGCGGCTATCGCGGGACGCACGTGGCGGCCACCGTCAAGCACTTCCCCGGCCTCGGCGCCGCGACCGAGAACACGGACGACGCGCCCGTCAGCCTCACCCGCACGCCGGCCCAGCTGCTCGGCGAGGATCTGCCGCCCTTCCGCGCGGCGATCGCCGCGCACGTCCCGCTCGTGATGGCCTCGCACGCGCTCTACCCCTCGCTCGACGCCGACGCGATCGCCTCTCAATCGCGCTACGTGCTCCGCCGCCTGCTGCGCGAGCGCCTCGGCTTCGCCGGCGTCGTGGTGACGGACTCGCTCGAAGCGCGCGCGGTCACCGAGCGCACGGGGCCCCCCGTCGCGGGCGTGCGCTCGGTGCGCGCCGGCGCCGACCTCGTGCTGACGACGGGCGCGGGCAGCCACCTCCAGGTCCTGCGCGCGATCATCGCCGAGGCGCGCCGCTCGCCGGCGTTCCGCCGCCGCGTCGCCGAGTCCGCCGCGCGGGTGCTCGCGCTCAAGCGCGATCTCGGGCTGCGAGCAC
>JAXDGC010000319.1:0-3178 GCA_034665245.1 Solirubrobacteraceae bacterium
TCGTCTGGGGCTATGAGCCCGACGGCGAGAGGGATCCGAGCCGCCCGAGCGAGACGGCGGAGTCGCGCGCGCTGGCCAAGGAGCTCAAGCGCCGAGGCTGGCGCTTCGTCGGCCCGACGACGGTCTACGCCTTCATGCAGGCGATGGGGCTTGTCAACGACCACATCGAGGGCTGCGACGCGCGCGAACCAACCGAGCGGGAGCGCGCTAGATGACCGATTCCGCGCTGTCGAAGGTCAACGGCGCGCTGGGTAGGAGCGGGAGCGAGCCGCCGCGAGGCGACGAATGTCGTCTCGACCACCCAGGAGGGGGTGGAGACGACACTCGTGGCCGCCGGGCCGCGCCGCACCCACTCCTAACTGCGAGCAGGAGCGCGCGCGAGACATGCGCCCAGCCTAGGCCGAGTTCACGACGAGCAGCTCGGCACCCTCGACCCCGGCCTTGTTGACCGCCGGATTGGCGGGCGCGGCGCTGGTGCGGTCGGCCGGCAGCGGGACGAGCAGCTCGAGGTCGCCGCCCTCCATCCACGCGGCCTCCTCCTCCGGGCCCGAGAGCACCACCGGCATGCGGTCGTGGACCGGCGCGCAGACCTCGTTGGCGGTCGTGGTGAGGATCGTGGCCGACGGGACCCACTCGCCGTCGATCTTCGCGACGTCGCACAGCCCGGCGAACGCGAACAGCTCGCCGCCGTCCACGCGGTAGTGGAACGGCACCCGCGGCTCGCTCTTCTTCTCCGACCGCAGCCACTCGTACCAGCCGTCGGCGATCACGAGGCAGCGCCGCTCGGGGCGGCCGAGCAGGCGCGAGAAGACCTTCTTGCTCGCGACCGTCTCCGAGCGGGCGTTGATCAGCAGGGGTCCCTGCCCCACCGCCTTCGACCACGATGGCACGAGCCCCCAGCGCACCGCGCGCGGCCCCTTGTGGGTGACGACGAGGATGTCCTCGGTCGGGCACACGTTGAAGCGGCCGAGCGTGGCCGGCTCGATCGCGACCTCGCCGAGCCGGAAGCGCTCCTCGACGAGCTGCGGCCCGACCTGGGTGAGTGTGTAGCGCCCGCACATTGGGCGACTGAGGTTAGGAGGGCGGGAGGCGGGCGGCCGGGGGCGGGATCGGGTCGAGCGGCTGGAGGCGGCCGTTGCCCATCGAGAAGCGCACATTGACGGTGCCGTCGCTGGGGCAGCACGGCTTGTCGCCGGCGGCGAAGCGCGTGTAGGCGAGCGTGATCTTGCTGTTGTCCTGGCTCGCGACCTTGAGGCGCGCGCTCGGCGAGGACGAGTCCGTGCCGATGTACTGCTCGCGCACGAAGAAGAACGCGCGGCGGCCGCGCACGCCGTTCGACGCCTTCGGCCGGCCGATCAGCACGCGCAGGCTCTGGCGCGGCTTGTAGGTCGAGATCGCGACCGGCTCGAAGCCCTGGGTGCGCATCTGCGCGACGGCCGCGTCACGCGAGGCGCGCTGGGCGGCGGTCAGCCGGGGCGGGCGCGGCCGCGACGCCTTGCGCCCGGCATGGGTCTTCGCCGCCTTCGGGGTGGGCGCGAAGGTCTCCTGCTTCGCCTTGCCGCCATTGTCGCGGGTCACCGTGAGCAGGACGGCGACGCCGACGCCGAGCAGGGCGAGCGTGGCGACGAGCCCGACGACGCGGGCGACGACGCCGCCCACGCGGCTGCGGGGCCGCCGGGCCGGACGCCGCGGCGGCCGGCGGCGGGTCTCGCCGTCCGCCTCCTCGTCGCGCTCCTTCGCCACGTCCGTCATCGCTCGGGCGGATGCTCGCCGAGCGACCGGACGTCGTCAAGCGCCTAGATGATTGATTCCATGGCCCGGGGGGGTCGTGGAATCAGTCATCAGATGAACGTCTCGTACAGCAGGAAGGCGTTGAGGCCGATGATCAGCGCCGCGACGACGCCGGCCAGCGCCGTGGTCGCCGGGCGGTTGACGAGCGCGCCCATCAGGTCGCGGCGGCGCGTGAGCATGATCATCGGGACGAGCGCGAACGGGATGCCGAACGACAACACGACCTGGGAGGCCACGAGCGTCGAGGTGGCGTCCAGCCCCATGGCGAGCACGACGAGCGCCGGGATCATCGTGATCGCGCGGCGCAGGAACAGCGGGATCCTGAAGTTGATGAACCCCTGCATCACGACCTGGCCCGCGTACGTGCCGACGCTCGAGCTCGACAGCCCCGACGCGAGCAGCGCGACGGCGAACGCGAGCGCGGCCCCGCCGCCCAGCAGTGTGGTGAGGCCCTGGTGCGCACCCTCGATCGTGTGGATGTTCGTCTTGCCCGCGTCGTGGAAGAGCTCGGCGGCCACCACGAGCATCGTCAGGTTGATGATCCCGGCGACGCCCATGGCGATCATCACGTCGACGCGCTGGAAGCGCATGAGCTCGCGCCGTTCGTCGTCGTTCTCGGCCTTGATGCGGTCCTGGGTCAGCGCGGAGTGCAGGTAGACGACGTGCGGCATGACCGTCGCGCCGAGGATGCCGACCGCGATCAGGATCGAGTCCGTGCCCTGGAAGCCCGGGACGAGGCCGCTCGCGAAGCCGCCCGCGTCGACGTGGATCTGGGACAGGTCGTAGGCGAAGCCGAGCAGCACGATCCCCAGCAGCGCGGCGATCGCGAGCTCGAAGCGGCGGTAGCCGCGCGTCTGCAGCGCGAGGATCCCGAACGCCACCGCGGCCGTCATCAGGCCGGCGGTGAAGGGCGGGACGCCGAACAGGAGGTTGAGCGCGATCGCCGCCCCGACGAACTCGGCGAGGTCGGTCGCGATCGCGATGATCTCCGCCTGCACCCACAGGCCCCAGGTGACGGGGCGCGGCAGCGCCTCGCGGCACAGCTCGGGCAGGCTGCGCCCGGTGGCGACGCCGACCTTGGCCGACAGGTACTGCACGAGCATCGCCATCAGGTTCGCCGCGATGATCACCCAGACGAGCAGGTAGCCGTACTTCGCGCCGCCGGCGATGTTGGTGGCGAAGTTGCCGGGGTCGATGTAGGCGACGGCGGCGACGAAGGCGGGGCCGAGCATGCCCAGGCGGCCGCGGATCTTTCCGCGGGCGCGGATGGCCCGCAGCGCGCTGACGTGCGGGACCTGCGGTCCCAGCACGGGCTCGCGGAGCGCGACGACGGTGTCGGGAGGCGGCGCGCTCATGCCTCGACCTCCACCCGCATGGCGTCCGCGAG
>JAXDGC010000320.1:0-4231 GCA_034665245.1 Solirubrobacteraceae bacterium
TCGCTCGATGTCATGGAGATGGACGCGGCCTCGAACAACTCCGTCGACGACATCCGCGAACTGCGCGAGAAGGTCGCCTACGCGCCGATCGCCGGTCGCCACAAGGTCTACATCCTCGACGAGGCGCACATGCTCTCGCCCCAGGCGTGGAACGCGTTCCTCAAGACGCTCGAGGAGCCGCCGCCGCACACGATCTTCGTGCTCGCCACGACCGAGGCCAACAAGGTGCTGCCGACCGTCGTGGACCGCTGCCACCGCTTCGACTTCGGCCGCCCGACCGTCGCCCAGATCGCCGCGGTCCTGCGCCGCGTCGCCGACGCCGAGCAGATCTCGATCCCGGATGAGGCGAGCGCGCTGATCGCGCGCTCGGCGACCGGCTCGTTCCGCGACGCGCTCGGCACGCTCGAGCAGCTGCTCGCCTACTCGGGGGCGTCGATCGCGCTCGAGGACGTGCTCGCGGTGCTCGGCGCCGCCGACGCCGACCTGCTGTTCGGCGCCGTCGACGCGGTCGCCGCCGGCGACGCCCGCACCGCCCTGCTCGCCGCCGCCCGGCTCGCGGAGTCGGGGCGGGACATCGGCCGCTTCTTCTCCGACCTCGAGGCGCACGCCCGCGCGCTGCTGGTCGTCCAGACGCTGGGCGGCGAGGTGCCGCCCGAGCTGCAGGTGACCGCCGAGCAGGACGAGCGGCTGCGCGAGCAGGCGGCGCGGGTCGGCCAGACCGACGTCGTGCGCATCCTCGACCTGATCGCGGTCGGCCTGCGCGCGATGAAGGACGGCTCCGACGCGCGCACCCAGCTCGAGCTCGCGCTCGTCAAGGCCGCCGTTCCGAAGGTCGATGCGTCGGCGAAGGCTCTGCAGTCGCGCCTCGAGCGGCTCGAGGCGGGCCGTCCCGCGGCAGCGCCCGCGCCCGCGGGCCGCGCCCCCTCCGTGCCCGCCACCGCCGCAGGCCGCGCCGTGGAGCCGCCGCGAGCGGCGCCGCCCGCGAACGGCGCGCCGGCCGGTCCTGCTCCGGCGGCCGCCGCGGAGCCCCCGAGCCGCCCCCCGGAGGGGACTGATCCGCCCGCCGCCACCGAGGCTCCGAGCCGCCCCGCTCCGCCCGCCGCCCCGGAACCTGCCCCGCCTGCGCCGGCGCCCGAGCCGGCGGCCGCCGCGGTCGCGGTCATCGAGCCCGACGCGCCCGGCGCAGAGCCGGTCGTCGCCGCCGTGGGGCTCGACCTCGACGGCTTCGCCGAGCTGTGGCCGGCCGTGATCGAGTCGATCCAGGGCGAGCGGCCGCTGCTCGCCGAGCACCTCAAGGTGGCGCGCCCGTCCGCGCTCGGGGACGGTGAGCTGACGCTCGCCTGGGCCGAGACCTCGGGCCTCTCCCGCCGCAAGGCGGAGGACGCGTCGAACCGCGAGCTGATCGGCCGCGCGATCCGCGCCGTCACCGGCGCCTCGCTGCGGCTCGCCCACGAGATGCGCGCGGACGTGCCCGCACGGGCGGCGCCGACGCTCTCCGAGGACGAGCTGATCGAGCGATTCGTGGAAGATTTCGAGGCAGAGATCCTGCCGGCGAGCGAGACCGAGACCGAGGAGACGTCCTGATGCCGCCCCAGCCGAACATGCAGCAGATGCTCAAGCAGGTCCAGAAGATGCAGGCGGAGATGATGGCGGCGCAGGAGTCGCTCAAGGACGAGCGGGTCGAGGCGTCCGCCGGCGGCGGCATGGTCAAGGTCGTCGCCACGGGTGAGCTCGCGATCGAGTCGATCACCATCGATCCCGCGGCCGTCGACCCCGAGGACGTCGAGATGCTCCAGGACACCGTGCTCGCGGCGGTCAACGAGGCGCTGCGCTCGGCGCAGGAGCTCGCCGCCACCAAGATGGGCGGCGTTACCGGCGGCCTCGGCGGCCCGGGCGGCGGCCTCGGCGGGCTGGGCCTGCCCGGCCTGTAGTGCTCGCTCCCCCGGTCCAGCGCCTCGTCACCGAGCTGGGCAAGCTCCCCGGCATCGGCAACCGCACCGCGCAGCGCCTCGCGTTCCACATCCTGCGCACGAGCAAGGAGGACGCGTACGCGCTGGCCGACGCGATCCGCGACGTCAAGGACAAGATCACCTTGTGCGAGATCTGCTTCAACCTCGCCGAGGGCCCGCGCTGCACGATCTGCCAGGACGAGCGCCGCGACCAGGCGCTGATCTGCGTCGTCGAGGAGCCGGGGGACGTGATCCCGGTCGAGCGCACGCACGAGTACCGCGGCCGCTACCACGTGCTCGGCGGGGCGCTGTCGCCGATCGACGGCGTCGAGCCCGACGACCTCAAGATCGCCCAGCTCTACACGCGCATCGAGGGCTCCGAGGTGCGCGAGGTGGTGCTCGCGACGAACCCCACCACCACGGGCGAGGCGACCGCCCTGCACATCGCCGACGGGCTGCGCATGCGCGCGCCCGACGTCGCGGTCACGCGCCTCGCCTCCGGCCTCCCGGTCGGCGGCGACCTCGAGTACGCCGACGAGGTCACGCTCGGGCGCGCGCTCGCCGGCCGCCGGGCCGTCTGACGCAGACGGTCATGCGCGCACCGCTCGCGGTGACGATCGCCGGCCTGGCGGCGCTCGCGGCCGTCGTCTACGGCCCGCACGTCGCCCACGGAGGCTTCATCTCCGACGACTGGGCGAACGCCGACGGCTTCCGCCACCTCCCCGACGCCGGCTACTGGAGCTCCGTCGAAGGGCTGCGCCACGCGTTCGGCGCCCGCCCGCTGCTCGCACTGCTCGTCCCGCTGCCCTACGCGGCGTTCGGGACCGCCGATCCCACGTGGCATCTCGTGCTCGCGCTGGCGATCGCGGTGATCACGTCGGCCTGCCTGTTCTCGTTCCTGCGCGCGGCGAGGCTGCCGTGGCCGCACGCAGCGGTCGTCGCCGCCCTGGCGCTCCTGTTCCCGTGGGACAGCTCCACCCGGCTGTGGCCGACCGTCGCGATGAACAACGTCGCGACCTGCCTCGTCCTCCTGGGAGCGGTGGCGGCGCTGCGAGGGCTCGCTCGGCGGGGCCTCGTCGCCGTCGTCTGGCACGCGGCGGCCACCACGCTCTTCGTCGCGAGCGTGCTCGTCTACGAGTTCCCGGCCCCGCTCGTGCTCGCACTCGGCCCGCTCTACGTCGCCCGGGCCGGCTGGCGCCGGGCGCTGCCCAGGTGGAGCTTGGACGTCCTCTGCGTCGGCGCGGCGCTCGCCTGGGCCGCCGCGAACACCGTGAAGTACAGGCCGCCGATCCTCGACCAGGTCGAGTGGGCGCCGCGCGTCGTCAAGGGCCTGGCCGGGCTCACCGCCCGCACCGCGATCCCACTCGGGCTCCACGGGACGCCGCTCGTCCTGCTCGCCGCCGTGCTGGCGGCCGGCGCCGGCGCGGCGCTGCTCCTGCTTCGGCGCCTCGCGCCGGGCGATCGCGGCCGCGAGCCGCTGCGGCTGTGGCTCGCGGTGGCCGCCGGCGCGGCGCTCGCGGCGCTCGTCGGGTCCCTCCTCGAGATCCTCAGCGTCTACTTCGAGCCGCTCGCGCCGGGGATCTACAACCGCGGCAACATCGCCATCTGCGGTCCGATCGCGCTGCTCGCGTGGGCGCTCGTGATGCTGATCGTGACCCTCGTCACGCGTGCGCTGCGCGACCGGGCACCGCGGCTGTCGAGCAGCGTCGCCGTCCTCGCGGCGGCGCTCGTGCTCACAGGCCTGGCGGTCGGCGCGCGCCGGGACGCCGACCGGTGGGACCGCGCCGCAGCGGAGTCCAGGCGGGTGCTGGCCGCGATCGGCCGGCTGGGCCCGCTGCCGTCCGAGACGACGATCTACACGTTCGGCCATGCGGCGCAGTCGGCGCCGGGGATCCCCGTGTTCTTCGACACCTGGGACCTCAACGGCGCGGCGAGGCTCGTGACCGGCGACCCGTCCCTGCGGGCCTATCCCGCCTATCGCGGCGCACGCTTCCGCTGCCGCGCGTCGGGTATCGCGACGTCACTCCCCGCGCCCACCGGGTTCCTGAGCGGCGGCGCGCCGCACCCCTTCGAGGGGGTCCCGGAGTGGGGCCCGGACCCCGGCGCCCGCTACGGGCGCACGGTGTTCCTCGACGTGGCTTCCGGGACGTCGACGCCGATCCGCGACCGCGAGCAGTGCGCCCGCGCGGCCCGCCGTTTCGCCCCCGGGCCGCTGCAGCTCGGCGGCACCTAGACTCCGCCGCCGTGCCCAGCACCGTCGTCATGAAGTTCGGCGGCACCTC
>JAXDGC010000321.1:0-5768 GCA_034665245.1 Solirubrobacteraceae bacterium
CGCTTCAACGTGTTGAACGCGCTCGGGGCGTGGGCGGCGGCGCGGGCGCTCGGCGCCGAGCCGGAGCCGCTGCTGGCGACGCTCGCCGAGCCGCCGCGGGTGCCCGGCCGCTTCGAGCCCGTCGACGCGGGGCAGCCGTTCGCGGTGGTTGTGGACTACTCGCACAAGCCGGGGGCGCTCGAGAACGTGCTGCACTCGGCTCGCGCCGTCGCCGAGGGACGGGTGATCGTCGTCTTCGGCGCCGGGGGCGACCGCGACCGCGGCAAGCGCCCGTTGATGGGGGAGATCGCCGCCCGGCTCGCCGACCTCGCGATCGTGACCTCCGACAACCCGCGCTCGGAGGATCCGGAGGCGATCGTCGAGGAGGTCGCCACGGGCGCGCGTGGGGGCCACGTCGAGCGCGAGGTCGACCGCCGCGCGGCGATCACCCGTGCGGTCGGGCTCGCCCGGCCCGGCGACATCGTGGTGATCGCGGGCAAGGGCCACGAGCAGGGCCAGGAGTTCGCGAACGGCCGCAAGGAGCCCTTCGACGACGTCACGGTCGCGCGCGAGGCGCTCTCGGCGGTGGGTGCATGAGGCACTGGAGCGTCCAGCGCATCGGCGGCACGATCGGCGGCGAGCTGCTGCGCGAGCAGGCCGGCGGCCGCGCCGCCGGTGGTCCGGCGCGCGCCGTGATCGACTCGCGCGCGGTCCAGCCCGGTGACCTCTTCTTCGGCCTGCCGGGCGAGCAGGTCGA
This sequence comes from Solirubrobacteraceae bacterium, assembly GCA_034665245.1. GTDB lineage: Bacteria > Actinomycetota > Thermoleophilia > Solirubrobacterales > Solirubrobacteraceae > DASQFQ01. Next base: position 737 of record JAXDGC010000321.1, read on the forward strand.
CGGCGGCGCATTCGCCGTCACCGCGCTCGAGGCCGGCGCCTGGGGCGTCGTGGTCCAGCGCCAATGGGCCGACGAGCTGCTCGCCGGCGCGGCCGAGGGGGCGGTGATCGTCTCGGATCAGCCGGTGCCCGCGCTCGGCGCGCTCGCGCGCGCCTGGCGGCAGGACCTCGCGGCGTTCGTGATCGCGGTCACGGGCTCGGTCGGCAAGACGTCCACCAAGGACCTGATCGCGGCGATGATCACGCCGCACCGCAAGGTCGCCGCCTCGCGCGAGAACTTCAACACCGAGATCGGGCTGCCGCTCGAGGTGCTCGCCGCGCCGTTCGGCACCGAGGTGCTCGTGCTGGAGCTGGCGATGCGCGGTGCGGGCCAGATCGCGGAGCTGACCGCGATCTGCGAGCCCGACGTCGGTGTGATCACGAACGTCGGCCCGGTCCACCTCGAGCAGCTCGGCTCGCTCGAGGGCGTCGCGGCGGCCAAGGCCGAGCTGCTCGACGGGATGCGGGCCGGTGCCACCGGCGTCGTGCCCTCCGACGAGCCGCTGCTCGAGCCCTGGCTGCGCGAGGAGCTCGAGATCGTCACCTTCGGCCCCGGCGGCGACGTCTACTACGAGGGCTCCTCGCTGAAGGGCGGCGTGGTGCCCGACGCGCCGCCGACCCGCCACGTCGTGATCGCGCAGGGCGACCGGATCGAGCTCGAGCTGCCCTTCAACCAGCAGCACAACATGCTCAACGCGCTCGCCGCCGTGGCCGCGGCGCGGGCGATCGGGGTGCATCCGAGCGGGGCGATCGACGTCCGCTTCTCCTCGATGCGCGGGGAGCGCGTGGCGCTGGGGATCGGGGCGCTCGTCATCAACGACTGCTACAACGCCAACCCGCTCTCCATGCGCGCCGCCCTTGACGATCTCGCCTCGCAGCATGCCGAAGGCCGCCGCGTGGCGGTCCTCGGCGACATGCTCGAGCTCGGCCCCGCCGAGCAGGAGCACCACCGCGAGATCGGCGCCTACGCGGCGGCCGCGGGGGTCGACCTGCTGGTGACCGTGGGCCCGCGCGCCGCCGCGATGCTCGAGGAGTTCGACGGCGAGTCGCACGCGCTGCTCGACGCCGGCGAGGCCGCCGCACTGCTCCCCGAGCTCATCGGCGCGGGTGACGTCGTGCTCGTCAAGGGATCTCGCGGCGTCGGGCTCGAGGTCGTCACCGAGGCGCTACAGGCCGCCGGCTGATGGGCGAGGTGCTGATCGCGGGGACCGCGTCCCTCGTCTTGTGCATCTTCCTGTCGCCGAGGTTCATCGCGTTCCTGCGCGAGCGCGAGTTCGGCCAGCACATCCGCGAGGAGGGGCCGCAGGAGCATCACGCCAAGGCAGGCACGCCGACGATGGGCGGGATCATCATCTTCACGGCGATCGCGGTGCCGTTCCTGTTGCTGACGTCGTTCACGCCACGGGCGGTCGGCGTGTTCGGCGTCGCGCTCGCGTGCGCGCTGCTGGGCTTCGCCGACGACTTCACGAAGATCGTCAAACGGCGCTCGCTGGGGCTGCGCGCGCGAACCAAGCTGATCGCGACGATCGTCATCTCGATCGGGCTGTGGCTCGTCGCCACCCGCTGGGCCGATCTGCCCGACACCGTCGACCTGCGGATCATCGACGCCCGCGTCGACCTCGGCTACCTCTATCCCGTCTTCATCTACGTCGTGCTGGCGGGCACCACGTCGGCGGTCAACCTCACCGACGGCCTCGACGGCCTCGCCGCCGGCTGCGCCGCGATCGTCCTGCTCGCCTACATCGCGATCACGTTCACGACGCGCCAGTTCGACCTCGCGCTGGTCGCCTCGTGCCTCGTCGGGGCGTGCGTGGGCTTCCTCTGGTTCAACTCGTTCCCGGCCTCGATCTTCATGGGCGACACCGGCTCTCTGGGCTTGGGGGGCGCGATCGCGGGGCTCGCGGTGATGACCAAGACCGAGGTGCTGCTGGTGATCCTCGGCGGGATCTTCGTGATCGAGGCGCTGTCCGTCCTGATCCAGGTCGCCTCGTTCCAGGCGTTCCGCAAGCGCGTCTTCCTGATGGCGCCGATCCACCACCACTTCGAGCTGCGCGCGTGGTCGGAGACGAAGATCATCCTGCGCTTCTGGATCGTCGCCTCGGTCTGCAGCGCGATCGGGTTCACGCTGTACCAGCAGTCGGTGACGTAGTCGGCGGGGCGGGTTCCCGGGCGGCGGTTCCGGTCTACCGTCCTGCCCTGGTGTTGCATAGGAACACCTAGGCAGGATCGTGCCCGCGAAATCGGCTTACCGTCCTGCCCTGACCTCGCATAGCGATGACTGGGCAGGACAGTGGCCGCCGCGGCACTTCAGACCCACCCCTGCCCAGCCGCAGTTGACCTTCGCCGGCCGGCCATGACCGACTGACGCACACCACCCCCAAATCGCTCCACCCTCGCACCAGCTTCGTCACAAAACACCCGCTCAGGGCCACATTCGGGACCGCACGCCGTAGCGTCGGCGGCCGTGACACCGACCAGAGGAGAACCTCATGGATCCCGACCGCCTCGACGCGATCGTCGCCGCCATTCCGCCCGGCCATTGGATGAGCTACGGAGACGTGGCGCACGCCGCGGGCGGCACCGACCAGCACGCCCGCGCGCTCAACCAGCGCTTCATCCGAGCGGCGACGCCGGGGGCGCACCGCGTGCTCAAGGGCGACGGCACGGTGGGAGGGACCGCGCTCGGCGACCCGGGGGAGGTGCGCCGCCGCCTCGAGTCCGAGGGCCTCGAGTTCACGGGTGGCCGCGCCGATCCGGAGGCTCGCCTGCGCCCGGCGCCGGCCGCGGAGCCCGACGCCGAGCCTGCTCCGCCGTCGCGGCGCAGGCGCGGGGCCAGGAAGCCCGCTCCCCCGGTGGTCGCCTGACGCTCCGACACAATGGCCGCGTGCTCCCGCGGCCTCCGCTCCCACCCGGTCCGTATCTGGTCGTCGGGCTCGCCCGCTCCGGCGTTGCGGTGGCGCTCGCGTTGCGCGGTCGGGGCGGCGCGGTCGTCGGCTGTGACGCCGGACCGGTGGCGCCCGGGCGCCGCGCCGAGCTCGAGGCGGCGGGCGTCGCGGTCCACGCCGAGGCGTCCGGGGTCGAGCTGCTCGCGGGGGTGGGCAGCGTGATCAAGAGCCCCGGGGTGCCGGCGCAGGCGCCGGTGGTCGTCGCGGCACGCGAGGCCGGGCTCGGCGTGGTCGGCGAGCTCGAGGTCGGTTGGCGGCTCGTGCCCAACGAGTTGATCGCCGTGACCGGCTCGAACGGCAAGACCACCACGGTCGAGCTGATCGGACACCTGCACCGCTCCGCGGGCCTCGCCGCCGAGGTCGTCGGCAACGTCGGGACGGCGCTGTCCACGCTCGCCGGCGGCGGGCTGCCCGACACGGCGACGATCGTGTGCGAGGCGTCGTCCTTCCAGCTCGAGGACACCGAGCGCTTCGCGCCCGACGCGGGGCTGCTCCTCAACCTCGCCGAGGACCATCTCGACCGTCACGGCACGTTCGACGCCTACCGCGCCGCCAAGCTCGAGGTGTTCGCGCGCCAGCCCGCCGGCGCCGTGGCCGTCGCGCCGGAGGAGCTCGCCGCCGACGGGCTGCCCGGAGAGGCCGAGCGCGTCTGGTTCGGCACCGGCCCGCAGGCACGGCTCGCCGCGCGGGACGGCGCGCTGTGGTGGGACGGTGAGCGCCTCATGGGCGTCGACGAGATCCGGCTGCGCGGGGCGCACAATCGCCTCAACGCGATGGCGGCGGCCGCGGTCACGCTCGCCCGCGGGATGGCGCCGGCGGCGGTCAGCGAAGGGCTCGCGAGCTTCGCCGGCGTCGCGCACCGGCTCGAGGAGATCGCGACGCTCGACGGGGTGCTCTACGTCAACGACTCGAAGGCCACCAACGTCGCCTCTGCGGTCGCCGGGCTGGAGTCCTTCGCCGGCGGCGTGCACGTGATCCTCGGCGGACGCGGCAAGGGCGGGGACTACGCGCCGCTCGCCGCGGCGGTGGCCGAGCGCGCCCGAGCGGCCTATCTGATCGGCGAGACGGCGCCCGAGCTCGCGGCCGCGCTCGCGTCCACCGGCGTGGCGCTCAACGCGAGCGGCGACCTCGAGCGCGCGGTGGCGGCCGCGCGCGCGGCGGCGCGCCCCGGCGAGGTCGTGCTGCTCTCGCCGGCGGCCGCCTCGTTCGACCAGTACGCCGACTACGAGGCGCGCGGCGAGCATTTCCGGGCGCTCGTGGAGGGTGCCGGGGAGGGGCGTCGAAGACACGTCTGATGCCCAGGCGCAAGCAGCAGCAGCCGCTCGAGCACCGGCTGCTGCTCACCGCAACGCTCTGCCTGCTCGCAGGCGGTGCGGTGATGGTCTACTCGGCCTCGAGCGCGCGGACGCTGCTGCAGGGCGACGGCGACGGCACCGCCTACCTCGTCAAGTACCTCATCTACGGCGCCGTCGGCCTCGTGCTGATGCAGCTGATCGCGCGCCAGGGTCTCGCCTCGGTGCGGCGCTACACGCCCTACCTGCTGCTGATCGCGTTCGTCCTGCTGCTGCTGGTCCTGGTCCCGGGCGTCGGCGTGAAGATCAACGGCGCCCGCCGCTGGCTGGGAGCGGGCCCGCTGCAGTTCCAGCCGGCGGAGATCATGAAGCTCGCGCTCGTCCTGCACGCCGCGGCGGTGATCTCCGCGCGGCCGAAGATCGCCCTCAGCCTGCGCGGCGCCGGCGGGCCGATCTTGGGGCCGGGGGCCGCTGCCGTCCTGCTGGTCGCGGTGCAACCCGATCTCGGCACCGCGCTCGTCATCTGCTTCACGCTCGCCGCGATGCTCGTCGCGGCGGGGCTGCCGCTGCGCCAACTCGGGCTGATCGCGGGCGTCGGCGCCTTCCTCGTGCTGGTCTTCGCGATCCTCGAGCCCTACCGGCGCGCGCGGCTGACCGCGTTCCTGAACCCGTGGGCGGACGCCGGCGGCAGCGGCTTTCAGTCCGTGCAGGGCCAGATCGCGCTCGGCTCGGGCGGCTTCTTCGGGCTCGGGCCGGG
>JAXDGC010000322.1:0-13434 GCA_034665245.1 Solirubrobacteraceae bacterium
ACGTCCCGATCGGGATCGCGACCGCGCTGCTGGCGCTGCGCTACGTCGAGGACGACGAGGGCCTCGGGCTCGCCAGGGGCGCCGACGTGCTCGGCGCGCTGCTCGTGACCGCCGCCGTGATGCTCGGCGTCTACACCGTCCTCGGGGTCAGCGACAACGGCTGGACGTCACCCCACACGCTCGGGTTCGGCGCCGCGTCGGTCGCGCTGCTCGCCGGCTTCCTGACGCGCGAGGCGCGCGCGGCGACGCCGCTGATGCCACTGCGCGTGTTCCGCTCTCGCAACCTCACGGGCGCGAGCCTCACGATCGTGCTGATGGTGGCCGGCATGTTCGGCATGTTCTTCCTCGGCGTCCTCTACCTGCAGCGGATCCTCGGCTTCGACGCGATCGAGACCGGCCTCGCGTTCCTGCCCGTCTCGACGCTGATCGGCGTGATGTCGCTCGGCGTCTCGGCGCGGCTGAACCTGCGCTTCGGCCCGCGGGCCACGCTGCTCCCCGGGCTCGTCCTGGTGGCCGTTGCGCTCGCCTACTTCTCGCGCGCGCCGGTGCACGGCCACTACGTGGCCGACGTGCTGCCGGTGGTGGTCCTGCTCGGCGCCGGCGCCGGCTTCGTCTTCCCCGCGCTGACGACGATCTCGATGTCGGGCGTCCTGCCGCACGACGCCGGGCTGGCCTCCGGCGTGGTCAACACGAGCATGCAGGTCGGCGGCGCCTTCGGCCTCGCCGTGCTCGCCACGCTCGCGACCGACCGCACCGAGACGCTGCGCACGCAGGGCGACTCGGTCGCCTCGGCACTGACCGGCGGCTACCAGCTCGCGTTCCTGGTCGCGGCCGGGCTCGTCGGCGCCGCGATCCTGCTCTCGGCGTTCGTGCTGCGCTCCGATCGCCCGGTGCGGGAGCTCGCCCGGGAGCGGGCGCACGCCGGCCGCGAGCCGGAGCCCGAGCCGGCGTAGGCGAGGGACGGGCGAGGGTGCCCTAGGGGTCATCCCCAATGGCGCGAAGCCTCGCCGGCCCCGATCATCTCATCCATGAACTCGACTCCCTCCCCCACCAAGCTCACCCGTTCGACGACCGACAAGCAGATCGCCGGCGTCGCCGGCGGCGTCGCGGCCTACTTCGGCATCGACCCCGTCATCGCCCGCGTCGGCTTCGCCGTCACCGCCCTCTGCGGCGGCGCCGGCCTGCTCGCCTACATCGTGATGATGTTCATCGTGCCCAGCGCCGACGCCCCCGTCGCCGCGCACCCCGCCACGGCTTGACCCCAACACTCCGCGCCGGCTCCCCCAGCCGGCGCGGAGCGTCGGCCGTGGCTTCAGACGACCGGGAGCCCTCGACTCGTCGATAGGGTCGATGGATGAGCGACGCCACCTGGTCCGGTTCCGGGGAGGGCGAGCAGCGCTGGTTCCTCGGGACGCTGGCCACGATCCGCATACCCGGGGAGGCGGTCGGCGGTCGCTTCGCGCTGATCGAGTTCGTGTTCCCCGGCGGCGCCTCGCCGCCCCGGCACACGCACCCGCAGGATGAGAGCTATGTCGTCCTCGAGGGCCGTCTGACCATCGAGGCCGGCGAGCAGCGCTTCTCGCTCGAGGCCGGGGGAGCCGCCGTGGTCCCGATGGGCATCGTCCACACGTTCCGCGTGGACAGCGAGACTGCGCGCGTGCTCGTCCTCAGCACGCCCGCGGGCCTCGAGCGCATGGTCCGTGACGGATCGGTGCCCGCGGACGCCGCGACCCTGCCGCCCGCCGACGCACCGCGACCGACCCCCGACGAGCTGGGCAGGATCTTCGAGGCCCACGGCCAGGTCAACCACGGGCCGCCGCTCGGCCCGGGCGACTGACCCGCGCTCAGGCGCCGAGCGCCGTGGCGACCTTGATCACGACGTAGACGAGCCCGGCGGCGCCGATCGCGCGCCGCACCCAGTTCACGCCGCTCGCCAGCTCGCCCCACGCCCACACCGCGAGCCCGACGTAGAACACGGCGCGTGCGTAGGCGTGCACGGAGCCGTCGGTCAGCACGGCGACGAGCCACGCGCCGAACGCCACGAGCAGGGGCGCGTTCGGGAACTGCAGGAGCTGGAAGCGCCGCGGCCAGCCATGCTGCCCGCGCCGCCAGACGCGCGTGAGTGGGGATCGGGTGGACAAGCGGGCGACCCTAGCGACTGAGCGGTACGATCGCGCCATGCACGCCCGGGCGACGCTGCCGCAGGGCCAGTCGCCTGCGGCGGCGGCCTCGGCCGCGTCGCGCGCGGCTGCAGCCCCGCGCGGGCGTCTGTCGGCGGCGGACGTCCTCGCCCTCCAGCGCGCGGCCGGCAATCGTGCGACGACCCGCTATCTCCAGCGCGCGATCATCGCGATCAACGGCGAGGGCGACTCGGATGCCTCCCAGCGCGCCACGCAGGCCTGCCTCTGGAACCTGCGGCACACCAAGCAGGGCAAGGACTTCGCCGACGGTGGCGCGCGCGGCGCGGTCGTGGGCCCGGAGATCCGGCAGGCGCTGCCCTCCGACCTGAGTCGCCTGCTCGGCTCCGACGACGAGTCGATCTACGTGCTCGCCCACGGCTCGCGTTACAACGCGAGCATCGCCGACATGAGCCCGGCCCATCTCGCCGGGTGGCTGCGCGCGCGCTTCCGCCGCCGGGCCGCGTTCACCGGCAAGATCAAGCTCGTCTCCTGCCACAGCGGCGCCGACCGCAGCCACCAGAAGCCCGGAGACGCCGCCAAGCGCGTCTATGACTTCGATCGGTCCTATGCCCAGGAGCTGGCGATCGCGCTTGCGCCGCGCTCCGACACCGACCGCTTCCGCCCGAGCAGCGTCGAGGGCATCGTCGGCATCGGCTGGGTCGACGAGTTCACCGGCTCGATCACGGCCATCAACAAGGAGGCCTACGACCTCGCCACCTCCGGGATGGCGACGAACAGCGACGTCGGCGCCCTCGCCGCGGCGGGCAAGAAGGCCAATCCGTTCACGGAGACCGGCGACGCCATGACCCGCGGCCTCGAGCTGCGCGCCGAGTTCGGCACGCCCGTCCACGTGGAAGTCGGCGACCCCGGCTACCGCGACGACTCGGCCGCACCGGCAGCGCTGCACTTCGGCAAGGGCAACTGGGGCAAGCGCAGCTTCGAGGTCGGCAGCGGCGACGAGCTGTAGCCGGCGCGTCACCGGGTGGCGACGGCGACGAGCTCCGTCAGCTCTTCAGGCGCAGGGGAGCGCTCGCCCCGTTCCATCGCGTGCACGAGCTCGACGACGCGGTCGTTGAACGGCGTGGCGATCGAGTGCGCCCTGGCGCGCCGGGCGACGCCGCCGTTGACGACGTCGACCTCGGTCGCGCGCCCCTGCTCGAGGTCCTGCAGCATCGACGGCTTGGTGTTGCCCGCGATCGCCATCAGCCGCGCGAGCGCCGCGTCGTCGCGGTCGACGAGCTCGCGCGGCTGGACGTCGAGCACCTCGTCGAGCTCCACGCCCTCGGCCTCGGCGACCGCGAACCCCTCGGCCCAGATCGAGTAGAGGGCCGCGCGCCCGTCCGGATGCTCCGCGACCGCGCCGTAGCGCAGGCCCGAGACGGCGGAGAGCCCCGTGCACGACGAGTTGACGAGCAGCTTGGACCAGATCTGCCCGCGCATGTTGCTCGTCACGCGGACGTCGCCCACCGCCTCGAGGCAGCGCGCGAGCAGCCGTGTGCGCTCGCGCTCGGAGCCGTCGAGCTCGCCGACCACCATCGGTGCGATCGTGTCCCGGACCACGCGCCCCGGCCCGAGGTTCGTCCCGCCCCACTCGACGATGCAGGCGAGCAGCCGGTCGGCGCCGACCAGCTCCGCCATCCGGTCCTGGATCAGGCCGTTGCCGAGCGAGACGAACGACTCGACCCTCCCACCGGCGGCCAGCGGCTCGAGGGCGGCGCGATGGAACGGCGACTTGACGGCGATCAGCGCGAAGTCGAACCCGCCGTCGAGCTCGTCGGCCGAGCCGACCGCCTCGAGCGCGACGGTGTGCTCGGCGCCCGCCTCCTCGAACGTCAGGCCCGGGTCGCGCAGTCGGGCCACGTGCTCCTCGTTCGTGTCCAGGACGACCACGTGCCGGACGGCGCCGGCGAGCTTCGCGGCGGTGATCCCGCCGATCGCGCCGGCGCCCACGACGAGCACGCGCGCGTCGATCACCTGACGGGCTGCGCCGGCTTCGCGGCGACCTCCGTGCGCGTGAAGCGGCCGCCCCCACCCGACCGCGGCGCGCGCTCGAGCGCCGGGTCGTGCGCAACGCGCGTGGCCACGAACGAGCCGACCGCGAGGATCGCCGCAAGCGCGATCAGGCCGCCATCGGTCGAGCCGGTGGCGTCCTTCATGAGGCCGACCAGGTACGGCCCGACGAAGCCGCCGAGGTTCCCGATCGAGTTGACCAGCGCGATGCCCGCGGCCGCGGCGGGGCCGCTCAGCAGCGCCGCCGGCATCGTCCAGAACACCGGGTGCGCGCCGAGCAGGAAGAACAGGCCGACGGCCAGCGCCGCGATCGCGGCGACGGGCGAGACGACCGTGGAGAGCGCGAACGCCACGGCGCCGATCGCCAGCGGGACCGCCACGTGGAGCTTGCGCTCGCCCGTGCGATCGGAGTGGCGCGAGATCAGCACGAGCCCGAGGATCGCGATCGTGTACGGGATCGCCGTCACGAAGCCCTTGCCGACGTCGCTGAGCCCGTTGATCTTGTCGACGATCTCACCGACCCAGAACGAGATCCCGTAGACGTTGACGACCATGCAGAAGTACAGGGCGCCGAAGGCGAGCACCCGCCCGTCCTTGAACACCTCGCCGAGGGTGTGCCGCTCGCGCGTGAGCCGCACCTTCTCCTCGCCCTGGAGGCGATCGGCCAGCCAGGCCCTCTCGTCCTCGGGGAGCCACTTCGCGTCCTCCGGCCCGTCGTCGAGGAACCAGAGGACGAAGCCCGCGGCGAGCAGCGCGGGGATCGCCTCGATGATGAACAGCCACTGCCAGTCCTTGAGCCCCGCGACCCCGTCGAACGCGGACATGATGCCGCCCGAGATCGGGGCGCCGATGGCGTAGGAGATCGCGATCGCCGACATGAAGAAGCCGACGGCACGGGCCCGCTCACGGGCCGGGAACCAGTAGGACAGGTAGAGGATCATGCCGGGGAAGAAGCCGGCCTCCGCCATGCCGAGCAGGAAGCGCACGAGGTAGAAGCTCAGCGGCCCCTGCACGAACATCGTGCAGGCCGAGATGATCCCCCACGTGACCATGATGCGCGCGATCCACCTGCGCGCGCCGAACTTGTGCAGCGCGAGGTTGCTGGGGACCTCGAGGAAGAAGTAAGCGATGAAGAACACGCCCGCGCCGAAGCCGTAGACGGCGCCCGAGAAGCCGAGGTCGGACTCCAGCTTGTCCTGGGCGAAGGTGACGTTCACCCGGTCCAGGTAGGCGATGATGTAGAGGCCCAGCAGGACGGGCATGAGTCGTGCGGCGACCCTGCGCATCGTCCGTGTCTGCAGTTCGGATGACTCGGCGCGTGGCTCCATGCATTTCGCATCCCCTCCGCGCTCGCGACTGAAACGACGCGCTGTCAGCTAGCTGGTACGTCCGAGCGCCTGCAGCGCCGTCGGCAGGATCGTCAGCTCGGGCACGTAGGCGCGCGGCGGCAGCGAGACCGCGAACAGGCAGGCCGCGGCGACGTCCTCGGGCATCAGCATCTGCGCGCGCATCTCGGCGTCCGGCACCTGCGGCCGGTTCTCCAGGATCGGCGTGTCGACCACGCCGGGCGCGACCGTGGTGAAGCGGACGCCGTGCTGCTCGTCGAACGCGGCGCCGCGCGCGAGCGCGTGCAGGCCCGCCTTGGAGGCCTGGTAGGCGGCGCCGGAGCGGTCGGTCCAGTCGCCGGAGACGCTGCCGATCAGGACCACGTCGCCGCGCGTCTCGCGCAGCGCCGGCAGGAACGCCCGCATCACATTGAAGGCGCCGGTGAGGTTGGTCGCCAGCACGCGATCGAAGTCCTCCGGGGAGGTCTCCTCGAAGCGGCGGCGCTTGATGTTGACGCCGGCCGCCACCACGAGCGCGTGCAGCGGCCCGATCGTCCGCGCGAGCTCCGCGACCGCGTCGCGGTCGCCGACGTCGAGCGCGTGCGCGGCGACGCGGTCACCCGCCGCCTCCTCGATCAGCTCCGGCCGCCGCGCGGCGGCGTGGACGCGTGCGCCGGCGTCGGCGAACAGCAGCGCGGTGGCGAGGCCGATCCCGCTCGAGGCGCCGGCGACCAGCGCGACCTTGCCGTCGAGCGCGCCCATGCTCATGCCTCCCGGCCCGCGCCCGCGAGGAAGACCTTGACCTCGGCGGGCGGAGGGCCGCCGGCGAGCGCCGCGAAGGCCTCGGGACCCTCGTCGAGCGGACGCACTCGCGCGAGCTCGCCGAGCGACGCGCGGCCGTCGACCAGCCACTCGAAGGCCTGCTCGAAGTCCTCCATCGTGTAGGCGTAGGAGCCCTGCAGGGAGAGCTGGCCGCGCACGACGTCGTGGAAGCCGAGCGTCGTGTCGTCGTCGGCGAGGCCGACGTAGACGGCCTGCCCGCCGGGCCGCAGGAGTCCGAGGGCGAGCCGCCGGGTCGCCTCGGCGCCGACGGCGTCGAGCACGAGGTCGGCGCCGAGGCCGCCGGTCGCGCCGCGCTCGGTCTCGAGCGCCTCCCCCTCCGAGCCGTAGGCCGCGTGCGCGCCGAGCGCCGCCGCGCGCTCGCGCCGCTGCGGCTGGGGCTCGAGCAGCGCCACGTGCTCGATGCCCGCCAGCAGCGCCGCCTGCAGCGTCACCAGGCCGATCGTCCCCGCGCCCAGCACGACGGCGCGCTCGACCGGGCCGCGCGCGAGACCGAGCCGGACCGCGTGCACCCCGTTGGCCAGCGGCTCGACGAGCGCGCCCGTGCGGGCCGACACGCCGGCGGGCAGCGCCCGCGCGCTCGCGGCAGGCGCGCGCACGAGGTCGGCGAAGGCGCCGTCGGAGTGCACGCCGATCAGCTTGCGGTCGGGGCACAGGTTGGCGTGGCCCCCGCGGCACATCCGGCAGCGCCCGCAGCCGCTGAGCGGGTTGACGGCGACGCGCATTCCCTCGAGCTCGCCGGCGCCCGCGCCCGCCGCGACGACGACCCCGGCGAACTCGTGACCCATCACCAGCGGAGGCGTGCGGTTGCCCATGTGGCCGAGGTAGCCCTCGACCTCCGAGCCGCAGATGCCGACCGCCTCCGGGCGCACGATCAGCTCGCCCGAGCCCGGGTGGGCGGGGTCGGGGCGCTCCTCGATCGCCATCTGCTCGGGCCCGTGCCAGACGATCGCCCTCATCCGCCCACCACCTCCACCGTGTTGACGAGCTCGCCGAGGCCGGTGATCGCGATCCGCACCTCGTCACCGGCGCGCAGCGTGAACTCCTGCGCCGGGACGATCGACGTGCCGGTGAGCAGGACGACGCCGACGGGGAAGTCCTGCGCGCGGAACAGCCAGTCCACCAGCTCGGGCAGCCCGCGTTTGAGGAGCGCGACCTGCGTCGAGCCCTCGAAGACCGGCTCGCCGTCGCGCGCGATCGCGAGGCGGATCTCCATCTCTGCCGGGTCGGGCGCCTCGGCGACGGGCACGAGACAGGGCCCGAGCGCGCACGAGCCGCGGTAGGTCTTGGCCTGCGGGAGGTAGAGCGGGTTCTCGCCCTCGATCGAGCGCGACGACACGTCGTTGCCGATCGTGTAGGCGACGATCTCCCCCGCCGCGTTGACGATCAGCGCCAGCTCGGGCTCGGGCACGTCCCAGCCGGAGTCCGCGCGCACGCCGATCTGCCCGCCCGGCCCGCGGACGCGGCCGGGGGCCGCCTTGAAGAACAGCTCCGGGCGGTCGGCGTCGTAGACGAGGTTGTAGAAGTCGTGGCCGCCGGACTCCTCGTTGCGAGCGCTGCGGCTGGTCGCGTAGGTGACGCCTGCCGCCCACACCTCCTGCCCCTGCACGGGCGCGAGCACGGTCGAGGCCACCGGCACCGGGCCGTCTCCGGCCGCTCGGAGGTCTCCACCGGCGAGGAGCGCGTCGAGCGTGGCGTCCGGCGAGAGCAACTCGGTCGGGCCCGCCGCCACCGACCCGCCGGCGAGCCGCTCCCCCTCAGCGGTGCGGACCCGCCAGAGGGCCATCTCAACCGCCCGGCCGAGCCGGACCGATCGTGATCGTGTGCGTCGAGGTGTAGTGCTCGCGCGCGGCCTTGCCCTGCTCGCGCGGGCCGAACGAGGACTGCTTCTCGCCGCCGAAGGGCGCGTGGAAGTCGACGCCCGAGGTCGGCTGGTTGATCCGGATCATGCCGGTGTCGACGCCCTCGACCACCGACAGGACGGCGTCGAGGTCGCGCGTGAAGATCGAGGTGACGAGGCCGTAGGGCACGCCGTTGGAGATCGCGACCGCCTGCTCGGCCGAGTCGGCGCGCAACACGGTGACGATCGGGCCGAACACCTCCTCCTGGGCGAGCGCGGCGTCGGGCGTCTGGCCGTCCACGACGGTCGGGGCGACGAACAGCCCGGGGCCGTCGATGGCGCGGCCGCCGGTGGCCACGCGCCCGCCGTCGCCCGGCGCGCGACGCGCGGCCTCGACGACCTCCTCGAGCGCCGGCGGGTTGATCACGGGCCCGACGACGGTCGACGCCTCGGCCGGGTCGCCGGTCGCCAGCCCTTCGACGGCCGCGACGAGCGCGTCGGTCACCTGCGCGCTGTCCCCGACCACGATCACGCGGCTCGTCGCCGTGCACTTCTGCCCGGCGTAGCCCATCGCGGCGCCGGCGATCACCTTGGCGGCGGCCTCGACATCGGCGTCGGGCAGGACGATCGACGCGTTGAGACCGCCCATCTCGGCCTGGCTCGGGATCCCGCGCGCGGACGCCTGCTGCGCGACGCCGAGCCCGACCGCGGTCGAGCCGGTGAACGAGACGACGTCGGCGAGGTCCACGACCGCCTTGCCCGCCTCGCCAGGACCGGTGACGACGTTGAACACGCCGTCGGGCAGCGACGCGCCGAGGATCTCGGCCAGGCGCAGGGCGCAGCCGATCGCGTCGGAGGCGGGCTTGAGCACGACCGTATTGCCGTACGCGAGCGCGGGCGCCGCCTTCCAGAGCGGGATCGCGAACGGGAAGTTCCAGGGCGTGATCAGCCCGGCGACGCCGCGCGGGCGGCGGCGGCCGATGAGGAGCGTGCGCGGGTCCGCGGGCGGCGCGGCCGGATAGGTCTCGCCGTCGGAGTCGAGGGCGGCCTGCGCGTGGTAGCGCAGGATCCGCACGCCGCGCCCGTGCTCCTGCGTCGCCTCGGTCAGCGGCTTGCCGACCTCGCGCACCATCAGGTCGACGACGTCGTCCTTCGCGGCCTGCAGCGCCTCCGCCGCGGCCGACAGCGCGTCGGCGCGCGCCAGCGCGGAGCGCGACCATTCGTGCGCGGCCTCGCGCGCTCGCCCGAACGCCTCGGCAACGGTGTCCCGATCGGCCGCCGGCGCCTCGACGACCACCTCCGACTGGTCCTGCGGGGAACGGCTCGTGATCGTGGCTGTGCTCATCGCCTGGGACGGTACCCCCGGACGACGGCTCAGTGCATCGCCATCGCGTCGCCGGGGACCGTCAGGCCCGGAACGGCGTCGGGTGCCGCGATCAGCACGACGCCGAGGACGAGCAGCACGAGCGCCGTCGCGTAGGTCACCGCACGCCCCCACGGCAGCGTCTTCTCGAGGGCGATCAGGGCCGCGACGAACGCCATCCAGGCGAGGCTCATGACGCCGAGCGCGAACAACGACGCCATCAGGGCCCAGCAGCAACCGACGCACCACGCGCCGTGGCGGGCGCCCATGTTCAGCGCGCCCGCGAGGCCTCCGCGCCACGAGCCGAGCAGGAACCCCAGCGGGCTCCGGCACTTGCCCAGGCAGACGTCCTTGAGCGGCGTGAGCTCGTAGGCGGCCGCCACGATCAGCGTGCCGCCCGCCACCCAGCGCCCGAGGTTGTCCCACGCGAGCTGGTCTCCGAGCAGCGAGCGCCCGAGGTCGAAGAGACCGAACGCGAGCACACCCGCGGCGGTCCAGGTCAGGAGGTACCCGGCCGCGAAGACCAGCGGCGCCGCCGGGGACCTGCGCCGGGTCATGCGGGCGTAGAGCGAGACCGTCGGCGCCACGGACGGGAACATCATCGCCGCCATCATCACCACCCAGACGCCGAGGAACCAGCCGAGCGCCCCCAGCGCGGTGCCCGGGCCCTCGTCCATCCCGGCCATGCGGTCCGCCGTCGACCACCAGGCGACGGCGGCGAGGGCGAAGAGCAGAAGGATGAGGCCGAGGCGGGCGCGGGCAGCGGCGAACGCCGGCGCGAGGCCGCCGCGATCCGCGGCGAGCGGCGAGCCGGCCGTGCTCACGTCAGGCGGCCCAGGTGAAGCTCGAGCTGGAGAACCCGGACTTCCCCTCGTACTCCACGCCGAACGCACTGATGTTCGAGCGCGTCGCCTTCGCGATCGTGAGCTCGGAGCCCGCGGGATGGAAGATGCCGGTCAGCCGCGCCGGCTCGCCCGACTCCACTCCGAACGGCACGACGTCCTCGATCTCGAAGTCGACGGCGTCGCCGATCTTGACGCTGTGGACCAAGCCCTCCTCGCGGACCTCGATCGGCGCGCGCTCGACGCCCAGGTTCTCCGACACCAGCGGCCCGAGGGCCTCCATCGGCCCCCCGAGCTGACCGCTGAACACCGCGCCGAGCTTCTCCGCCTGCTCGTCGGAGGCGCCGGAGTCGATGAAGACGCCGAGCCGCCAGTTGCCCTCGCTCATGACCTTCGGCGTGTCGGCGACGGCGGCGACCGTGACCCCGCTCACATCCGTGCCCTCGACGTCACCGTCGCGGACGTTGAAGACGAGGGTCACCTTGCAGCGGTCGTAGTCGGCGCCGAGCGCGAGCGACGCCGTGCAGGGGCACACCACCTCGCACGAACACGTCTCGAAGTAGGTCCCTGCGATCTGCCAAGCCATTCCGTCTCCTCGCGCGAGCGCTGACGCCGGTCGACCCATTGTGCTCGCAGCCGACCGGCGCCGTCAAGCGCGGCGTCAGCGGCCGTTCGTGCCGATCGCGAAGCGGAACGTGTTCTCGAGGCGGTAGCCGCCGTTCTCGGTCCGGTACGGCGCGATGGCGGCGAGCACGGCGTCGCGAGCCGCGGCCTCCCCGGAGTGCTCGATCGCCTTGACGGCGGGGCCGGACGACAGCAGCCCGCGCACGGCGACGGCCTCGTCCGGATAGACCCACGGCGCGGGGACGTCGGCGATCGTGACCGGATCGAGGCCGGCGCCGGCCAGCAGCGCCTCGAGCGCCTGCTCGCCCGAGAGCGCGTACGGCCCGGGCGCGCCGGGCGGCGGCGGGGGCATCAGCGAGCCCAGGGCCGCGAGGTACGGCCCGGCCTCGCACGTCTCGGGCGGGCCCCAGACGAGCACCAGGACCTTGCCGCCCGCGCGCGTGACACGGGCGGCCTCGCGTACGGCGACGGCCGGCCGGGTCGCGTACTGGAAGGAGTTGAAGCCGGTGACGACGTCGAACGCGTCGTCGGGATAGGGCAGCGCCTCGAGCTCGCCATGGGCGACCGGCGCCGCGGGCACGCGCTCGCGGGCGTGCTCGAGCAGGGCCGCGGTGGCGTCCAGCCCGCTGACGTCCGCGCCGCGGTCGGCCGCCAGGCGGAGCACCAGCCCGGCGCCGCAGCCCGCATCGAGCAGGTGCGTGCCCGACGCGACGCCGACGGCGTCGAGCGCGGTCTCGAAGGCGGAGCGCATCTGGCCCTCCTGGTGCTGCGCCCAGTCGTCGGCGCGCTGGCTCCAGAGGTGCTCCTGGACGGCGGCGCTGCCGTTGAGGGTTCCGGCGGTCATGCGGTCCTCCTTGAGGAGAGGTGATCGGGACCGCGACGCTACGGCCGTGCTTTCCGCCCGCCATCGGGCGATCTGCCTAAGTTGGCCGGGCGGCCTGCCCATCTTCGGGAAGCAGCCCGAGCCGCTGCGCCTCCCCCGCGGCGGCGGTGCGCGTCGGCGTTCCGAGCTTGCCCAGCACCGCCGAGACGTGGTGGGCGACCGTCCGCTCGGAGAGGTGCAGCGCCGCCGCGATCTCGCGGTTGGTGGCGCCGCCCGCGAGCTGCGCGAGGACCTCGCGCTCGCGCACCGTCAGGCCGGCAGGGTCGTCGAGCGTCGACCGCCGAGGGCCCCGTGGGGCGCTGCGGCCGCGGGCAGCGCGCTCGCGGGCGAACGCCCGCGCAGCCGCGGCCGCCCCGAGCCGGTGCAGCGTCGCGGCTGCCTCGCGCGCCGCGGCGGCGTCACCGGGAAGCGCGGCCAGCGCGGCGTCGTAGGGACAGTCGAGCGCCCGCCACGCGCGCACCGCGCCGCGCCAGTCGCCCGCGAGCTCCAGCCGCACCGCCTCGGGAGCGTGCGGCAGGTCGGGGGCGGGCTCGCCGCAGCGCCGCGCCCACAGCGCGAGCTCGCCCGCCGGACGGGCGCACTGCTCGAAGCCCGGCACCGCGAGCCCGGCGCGGACCTGGGCGCGGGCGGCGGCGTGGTCGCCGCTCAGCCACGCAGCCTCGGCGCGCGCGGCCGAGACGAGCGGGAGCCGGTAGTCGTCGTTGGCCTCCACCTGCGCCGCCGGCCCTGTGAGCAGCTGCTCGGCCGCCGGGTCGCCGCCGCGCAGCCGTGCGAGCGCCTCGACGGCGACGGCGAGCGGGCGCTCGCGGTGGGGCGTCCGCTGCGCGGCCAGCGCCCACTGGATCGCGTCCTCGAAGCGACCGCGGTCGAGCAGGCTGCGCGCCAGCGCACTCGCGACGTCGTCGCGGGGATGCAGCACCTGCCGTTCCTCGAAGAAGGCGAACGCACGCGGCGCGACCACATCGACGGTGGCGTGATCGCGGTTCATCCCCGCGACCCAGCAGCCGTTGACGTAGCCGCGGATCGCCTGCTGGTCGAGCCCCGCCTCGAGCGCCTCCTGCAGGCAGCTCGCCAGGCGCGGCCCTGCATCGGCCTCGCCATGGATGCCGCGGGCGAGCGCGAGGCTGAGCTCGACGTCGAGGCGGTCCACGTCCAGCCCGGCGCGCGCCGCGTGGGCCAGCGCCCGCGGGCCGGCCGCGAGCGCGCCCGCCGGATCGGCGCCGAGGCTCAGCGTCCGCACGAGCCCGGCCAGGGCGTGCGAGAGCGCCGCGGGATCCTCGCCGCCCTCGGCCACGGCGACCGCCTCCTCCTGTGCGCGCCGTGACTCGGGCATCCGGTCCAACGCCCACAGCGCGCG
Organism: Solirubrobacteraceae bacterium; assembly: GCA_034665245.1. Lineage (GTDB taxonomy): Bacteria > Actinomycetota > Thermoleophilia > Solirubrobacterales > Solirubrobacteraceae > DASQFQ01. The sequence goes on from JAXDGC010000322.1 coordinate 13,265, forward strand.
GCTGAGCGTGCCGAGCGCCCGCGCCTGGAGCGTGCGGTCGCCGAGCCGCTCGGTCGTGGCGACGGCGTCGGCGAGCACGGGCAGCGCCTCGCCCTCGCGCCCGGCGAGCCAGGCGGTCCAGCCGAAGGCGACCTGCAGCTCCGCGCGCTCACGCGGAGCGGGCTCACCGT
>JAXDGC010000323.1:0-4191 GCA_034665245.1 Solirubrobacteraceae bacterium
TCGACTTCTGCGCCGCGATCTACGAGTACTACGCCGACAACGCGCCCAAGCTGCTGGCCGACGAGCCGATCGAGCTGCTCGACGGCGAGGGCTCCGCGTTCATCCGCCGCAGCCCCTACGGCGTCGTGCTGGGGATCATGCCGTGGAACTTCCCCTACTACCAGGTGGCGCGCTTCGCGGGCCCGAACCTGGCGATCGGCAACACGATCCTGCTCAAGCACGCGCCCCAGTGCCCGGAGTCGGCCGAGGCGATGGAGCAGATCTACCACGAGGCCGGCTTCCCGCCGGACGCGTACATCAACATCTACGCGACCAACGAGCAGATCAAGACGGTGATCGAGGATCCGCGCGTGCAAGGCGTCTCGCTGACCGGCTCGGAGCGCGCCGGCGCGGCGGTGGCGGAGATCGCCGGGCGCAACCTCAAGAAGGTCGTGCTCGAGCTGGGCGGCTCGGACCCGTTCATCCTGCTCAGCACCGACGACCTCGACGCGGCGGTCGAGTCCGCGGTCGGGGCCAGGGTCGACAACACCGGCCAGTCCTGCAACGCGGCCAAGCGGTTCATCGTGGTCGACGACCTCTACGAGCCGTTCCTGGAGAAGTTCACCGCCGCCATCACCGCGGTCGAGCCGGGCGACCCGACCAAGTCGGACACCGAGATCGGCCCGCTCTCGTCGTCCACCGCGACCGAGCGCCTCGCCGATCAGGTGAGTCGCGCCGTCGACAAGGGCGCGACCCTCGTCGCCGGCGGCGATCACGACGGCAACTTCTTCAAGACCACCGTCCTGACCGACATCGCCCCCGACAACCCCGCCCGCCACGAGGAGTTCTTCGGCCCGGTCGCCCACGTCTACCGCGTCGGGAACGAGGAGGAGGCCGTCGAGCTCGCCAACGACACGCCCTATGGCCTCGGCTCCTACGTGATGACGACCGATGCCGAGCAGGCGCTGCGCGTCGCGGAGAAGATCGAGGCGGGGATGGTGTTCGTCAACGTGGTCGGCGCGGACGGCGCCGAGCTGCCCTTCGGCGGCGTCAAGCGCTCCGGGTTCGGTCGCGAGCTGGGCCGCTACGGCATCGACGAGTTCGTGAACAAGAAGCTGATCCGGATCGGGGGCTGAACTAGTCCGCGTCGGGGCGCCGGCGGCCCCGCTTGACGTCGGCCCGGCGCCGCTTGGACTCGATCCGGCGGCGCTGGGAGGCGCGCGTCGGGCGAGTCTTGGTGCGCGGCCGGCGGACCTCGAGCGCGGAGGCGAGGCGGTGGGCGAGCCGCTCGAGCGCCAGCTCGCGGTTGCGGTGCTGGGAGCGCGTGTCCTGGGCGGACGCCGTCACGCGCGGGCCGAGCCGGGCACAGATGCGGGTCTTCTGGTCCTCCGTCAGCGTCGGGGAGGCCTGGACGTCGAAGACCGCCTCGACGCGCGACGCCGTCACATTCGCGTGCTGTCCACCCGGTCCGGAGGACCGGCTGGTGCGCAGCTCGATCTCGTCGAGCGGCAGGGAGAGATCTTCACGAATGGGCAAAATGGGCATATCGGCACAACTTCGGACCGCGCCAGAGGTTAGAGTCGGCGCTACCGCAGCCCGAACCTGGAGCTGATTGTCAGTGGAAGCATCTGCCTTGCGCGCCCCGGCGGGACTCTCCCGCCTCTCGATCTCGCTTCCTCTGCTGCGGCTGCGTTCGGACGACCAGCTGCTCGCGCTCTTCCGCACCGGCTCGGACGAGGCGTTCGACGTCCTGCACGACCGCTACCGCCAGCGGCTGTTCGCCTACGTGCGCCAGATGCTCTCGGCGCAGACGCGCCAGGACGCGGAGGACGTGCTGCAGGACGTCTTCGTGCGGGCGTTCGGCGCGCTGCGGGCCGACGCGCGGCCGGTCAACGTGCGCGCCTGGCTCTACCGCGTCGCCCATAACCGCTGCATCGACCACCTGCGCCGGCCCGTGCCCGCACCGTCGGACGTGTACGAGATGTCGCGCACCCCGCTCCACGACCCGGTCGAGGACGCGCAGCGCCGCGACGACCTGCGCCGCCTCGTGACCGACGTCGGGCGCCTGCCCGAGCAGCAGCGCTCCGCGCTGCTGATGCGCGAGATCGACGGCATGTCCTACGCCGACCTCGCGGCCGCGCTCGACGTCACCGTCCCGGCCGTCAAGTCGCTGCTGGTGCGCGCGCGGCTCGGGCTCGTCGAGGCCGCCGAGGCGCGCTCGACCGACTGCGCCGTGATCCGCGAGGACCTCACGTCCGCCTATGACCGCGGCGTCAAGGCGTCCGGCCGGGCGCGCCGCCACATGCGCGAGTGCTCGGGCTGCCGCGAGTACCGCACCGCCCTGCGCAGCGTGCGCTCGTCCTTCGCCGCGCTCTCACCGGGCGTCGGCGGCGCCGCGGCGGTCGTCGCGAAGCTGTTCGGGCTCGGCGGCGGCAGCGCCGCCGCCGGTGGCGCGGCCGCGAGCAGCGGCGGCGCCATGGCCGGCGGCACCGCCGCCGTCGGCGGCGCCACCGCGTGCAAGGTCGCCGCCGTCGTCTGCACCGCCGCGCTGATGTCGGGCGGAGCCGTCGAGGTCAAGCAGATCGCCGACCACCATCGCTCGCCCGCCCGCGCCCGCTCCGCGGAGGCCGCCGCGGCCGCCGCGTCGCGGCCCAGCCCGGCGACGCGCCGCGCGGCGCTCACGAGCGCGGCGGCGGCCGCCCCCGCGCCGATCGCGGCGCCCGTCCGCCGCTCCGCCGCCCCCGCCGTCGCGCTCCGTGAGCGGACCCCCGCACCGACGCGCGACTCGGTCCTCGCACCGCCCAGCATCCCGACGTACTTGCCCGACGAGCCGGTCAAGGCCCCCGACACGGGCGGCGTGACCGCGCCGGACGAGCCCGCCGTCTCCGAGCCGCCGCTCGACCCGGCGGCGGCGGCGCCGCTCGAGCCCGCGGCGTCGGACCCCGCGCCCGTCCAGGCCGACGGCGAGGCGGGCGCGCCCACCACCCCCGGCGAGCAGCCCGCGGGCGAGCCCGCGGCCGACGGCGGCGGCGCACCCGCGTCGCCACCGCCCTCCGGGGCACGCGCCCGCTAGTACTAGTCTCGGAGCCATCGACCGCTACCTGGAGACCCTCGAGCACGAGGAGCTGCTCGTACGCCGCGGCCCCCGGTCGGGGCTCTACACGCTCGTCGCCGTGCACTCGACCGCTCGCGGCCCGTCGCTGGGCGGCTGTCGCCTGTGGGGCTACGCCGACTCGCGCGACGCGGTCGCCGACGCGCTGCGCCTGTCACGGGCGATGACCTTCAAGGCCGCGGTCGCCGACCTGCCGCTCGGGGGCGGCAAGGGCGTGATCATGCGCCCGGCCGGCGAGCCCCCGCTCGACCCCGAGCGACGCCGCGCCGCGCTGCTCGACTTCGGCGACACCGTCGAGATGCTCGACGGGCGCTACATGACCGCCGAGGACGTCGGGACCTCCGACGCCGACATGACCGTGATCGCCGAGCGCACCTCGCACGTGACCGGGCTCGCCGTCGAGCGCGGTAGCTCCGGCGACCCCAGCCCGTGGACCGCGCTCGGCGTCCAGGAGACGATCCACGTCGCCTGTGAGCGGGTCTGGGGCTCCCGCGAGCTCGCCGGGCGCTCGATCGCGGTCGTCGGCCTTGGCCGCGTCGGCGGGGCGCTCGCGCGCGGCCTCGCCGCCGCCGGCGCGCGGCTCGTGGTCGCGGACGTGGACCAGAGCAAGCGCGCGCCGGCCGAGGCGCTCGGCGCCGAGTGGACCGACCCGGACTCCGCGCTGCGCGCGGACGTCGACGTCGTCTCGCCGTGCGCGCTCAACGCCGTGCTCGGCGCCGACTCGATCCCCGCGCTCCGCTGCCGCGCCGTGGCGGGCGCCGCCAACAACCAGCTGGCCTCCGAGGAGGCCGCCGCGCTGCTGATGGAGCGCGAGATCCTGTGGGTGCCGGACTTCGTCGCCAACGCCGGCGGCATCATCAACATCTCCGTCGAGCTCGAGCCGGAGGGCTACGCGGCCGACCGCGCCGAGGGCCGCGTGCGCGCGATCGGCGACACGTTGCGGACGATCTTCGACGACGCGGACGCCGCCGGCACGACGCCGCTGGCCGCCGCTATGGCGCTGGGGTACCGTCGCCTGGCCGAGGCCAGCGCCCCTCCGCCAGCAGCTTCTCTCGGTGCGCCCCCAGCGTGACCGCGGCCGCCGGGCGCAGGGCCGGCGG
>JAXDGC010000324.1:0-7102 GCA_034665245.1 Solirubrobacteraceae bacterium
GGTCATCGAGCCCGCCGCCGCGGAAGCGGCCGGCCTCCCGCGGCTGCACGCCTACGTCGACCGGTTCCTCGCCCACGTCGAGGAGGGCGTCTTCCCCGGCGGCTGCTTCTTCGTCGCCGCCATGGGCGAGCTCGCCACCCACCCCGGACCCGTCCGCGACGGCGCCATGGCGTTCAGCCAGCGCTGGCTCACGCTGCTCGCCGAGCAGGTCGCAGCCGCGCAGGCAGCCGGCGAGCTCGATCCCGTCGCCGACCCGCCGCAAATCGCCTTCGAGCTCAACGCCTACATGGTTCTCGGGAACCTGCAGTTCGTCGCCGCCTCCGACGCCGCAGCTCTCGATCGCGTACGCCGAGCCGTGAACGCCCGCCTCAGCGCACTCGCCGTGTAGCCGCGGGGGCTGCCGAGGCCCGGGCTGCACCGGTACGGCTCCAGCCATCCCAAGCAGCCGGCGTAGCCGGCCTGGTCCTTGGCGTCGGCGACCTGGCCGGTGATGGCCCAGCTGGGTGGCGATCGTCGACTCGCTGGCGGTGACGCCTCCGAAGGAGTCGAGGATTTGATGGTGCTCGGTGCTCGCCGCCGCGCGGGGAGAGCACGGAGACGACGTGTTCGATGCCGGCGTCCTTGATGGAGGGGATGTAGGTCTGTACCGCGGCTCGCGCGGCGCCGGGGCGGGCGGCGCGAGGTTCGGGCGGTGGCCGTTTACCTTGACACGAACGTCCTCTACGGCGCGACTACGAGTTCGTGCGCGCCGGCACGGCAACCGGGCCGGTGTGCGTTGGTGCGGCGGCGTTCCGGGACGTGTGCCGGCCGGCGAAACGCCATCGCCTTCATCAGTGATCCATGAGGGCCGTTGACCTGGACATTGGGGCGCGGCCGGCGCCGGCCCCTGGGCCCGCCCGCTCGCCGCACGCATAGGACAATCTGGCGCTTGGTTACCAGGGCCTGGTCCGGGCCAACCGTGTGGAGGTCGGGTCCTCTTCGGCGCATGCGAGAAAGCCCCGCGGGGTGCGGGGCTTTCTCGGGGCGGGGTCGCCGCTTCGCTACTCACCCACCCCGATCGCCTGGACCGGCCGTGAGCGCAGCGCCCGCCGCGTCGGCAGCGCCAGGGCCAGGAGCGCCAGCAGCGCGGAGACGCCGAGGATGGCTCCGAGCTGGTCGAGCGGCACGTACGGACGGAGGCTGCCGGTCAGCGCGTGGCTGAGCGGTAGCAGCGCCGTGGCCGCGATGGCCAGGCCGAGGGTGAGGCCGATCGCGATGATCAGGCCGGCCTCCCAGCGTGCCATCGAGCGCACCTGGCCGGGGGTCCCGCCGACGAGCCGCAGCAGCGCCAGCTCGCGGCCGCGCTTCAGGGCGATCATCACGAGCGTGTTGATCACCGCGATTGACGTGAAGGCGAAGATGATCGCCACGAACAGCGGACCGAGCCAGCGGTTGGTCGCCCGGTCGGCGTCGGTCGCGGTCGAGACGGAGGCACGGTCGCTCACCCGCAGTCCCGGATACCGGCGGCCCAGTCCCTCCAAGCGGTGGGCGGCGGCGGACGGGTCGCCGGCCGAGACGAGGATCGTCCCGAGCAGCGGGGTGGTCTGGTGACCGGCGGCGAGCTCGGGGGCGAGCAGGGCGTCGCCGAGCGCGAGCGTCCGGGTGTAGATCGCCACGACGGTGGCGTGGGTACGCGTGCCATCGCCGAGCATGACCGCCACGCGGTCGCCGATCCGGGCGCGCGCGGCGTCGGCGCGCCGACGCCCGAGCGCGATCGTGTTGCCGCGCAGCGCCGCCAGCGATCCGGCGGTGACGCCGGCGTCGAGCCCCCCGCCCTGTCCGCCGTCGAGGATCTGCGCGGGAATGTTCTCGTCGGAGATGCCGAGGCTCGGGCCGAGGGTCGTGGGGGTCAGGCCAACCGCCGAGCGCACTCCCGGAGTGGCGCGCGCGTCGGCCAGCGTCGCAGCCGGGAGCCCCGGACCGGTGCTCCTGACGGCGAGGTCGCCCGACAGCGCCGCCTGGCGCTGCTGGGTGACGGCGTGGTCGGTGGTGGTGGTGCTGAACAGCAGGGTGCAGCTCATGGCGACGGTGAGCATCAGGGGCGTACTGGCCGACGAGAAGCGCCGTGTTGCGGTGCGCAGGTTCGACGACGCCAGGAAGCCGCCGACCGGCGAGAGCCGCGCAAGCGCCGGCCCCAGCACCCCCGCGGCGACGCGTGCCACGATCGGTCCTAGGCAGCCGACCGCCACCACCAGGAACAGCGCGGTCATCTCCGCCGTCGCGGCGGCCGTGTCCGGAGCGCTGGTTGTGGCCGCGACGGCGAGCAGGGGCGTTGCGCCGGCGAGCGCCACAAGCCCCCCGATCGCGCGTCCCGGGCCGAGGAGCCGTGGCTCGACGGCGGCCTGGGTCAGCGCGTGGGTCGGCGGCACCCTCGAGGCGCGCCTGCCGGCGCCGAGTACCGCGAGCAGCGCGGCCAGGACTCCGCCGGCGACGGCCGCGGTGATCGGCAGCCAGCCGGCGCTGACGGTGAGGTTCGGCGGGGCGATGTCGTGGCGCACGAGCCCATCGGCGAGCGCTCGCCCGAGAACGGCTCCTGGCCAGATCCCCGCCGCCGAGCCTACGAGGCCGACGATCGCCGCCTCCCAGGAGATCATGCGGCGGATCTGACCGGGCGTGGCGGCCACCGCTCGTAGAAGCGCGATCTCGCGCTCGCGTTGCTGGATCGAGAGGCCCATCGTGCTCATCACGACGAAGATCGCGATGAACAGCGCGAGCCCGCCGAATGATGCGGTGACGGCGATCAGGGTGGTTCGGGCTTCCAGGAGCTCGGGATGCTCGGCCCGGCCCCGAGCGTTCCCGGTCAGCACCTCCGCGCCGCGGGTGGCGTCACGCAGGCGCGAGGCGTCGAAGCCGGGGGCGGCGATCACCGCGATGGCGTCAGCCCGTCCGGGATGACCGGCCAGCCGCGCTGCCTCGCCGTCGGTCAAAAAGATCGCTGTCTGCTGCCCGACGGGGCGACGAGGCCGAGCGACGCCGACCACCTTTACGGTGCGGGCGGCTTCGGTGGACGCGAGGCGCAGCTTCGCGCCGAGGGCGGCGCGGTAGCCGACGACGACCTCGTCGGGTCCGGCGGGCGGGCGGCCGGCGCGCAGGACGTAGGGCGTCAGCGCAGCGCTGCTCCAGCCGTGGGCGACGGTGTCGCGGCCGCCGAGCTGGGCCGGCGCCGAGACGTCGGCGATCGCGGCGCGGACGCCGGGGACGGCCGCCAGCCGAGCGACGAGTGCGGAGTCCACGCGGGCGCGCTCGCCGAGCGGGACAGCGTTCTCTCCGCCGACGACCTGCTGCCCCGTCACTACGGCCGCGGCGGCGGCGTAGCGCTCGACGGGCGGATGAGTGCGGAGCGCCGACTCGAGCGGCATCCCGCCGGCCATCACGAGTGCAGACGATGCGATGAGCGCCACGAGGGCGCCGGTGAAGGTGCCGAGGCGGCCGCGGGCGCTGAGGAGTGCGAGACGAAGCATCGGTCAGTCCCCCAGGTGCGCGAGCTGTTCGGCGACCTCGTCGGCGTCGGGAGCGTCGAGCATCCCGACGATCTGACCGTCGGCGAGCAGGATGACACGGTCGGCATGGGCCGCCGCCACGGGGTCGTGGGTGACCATCACGACCGTGTGGCCGTCCTGGTCGACGACCTCTCGGAGGAGCGCGAGCACGCCGCGCCCGGTCTTGCTGTCCAGTGCTCCCGTCGGCTCGTCGGCGAAGACCACCTCTGGCCGCGTGACGAGCGCCCGGGCGATCGCGACCCGCTGCTGCTGGCCGCCGGAGAGCTGGGCGGGACGATGGCGCAGGCGGTCGTCGAGGCCGACCCGCGCCGCCACCTCGCGCACCTCCGCGCGCCGCGGACGGCGACCGTCGAGACGCAGCGGCAGGCCGATGTTCTGGGTCACCGTAAGCGAGGGCATCAGGTTGAACGCCTGGAAGACGAACCCGACCCGCTCGCGCCTCAGGATCGTCAGCCGCCGCTCGCTGAGCCCCGCCAGCTCGGTCTCCCCGAGCGCGACGGTGCCGGAGGTCGGCCGGTCCAGCCCCGCCGCCACGTTGAGAAACGTGCTCTTGCCCGACCCCGACGGGCCCATGATCGCGGTGAACGACCCCCGCGGCAGCTCGACGCTGATCCCGCCGAGGGCGACGACGGCGCCGTCGCCCTCGCCGTGGACCTTGCGGACGTCGCGAAGGGTGATCGCGGGAGCCGCCACAGCGGCGGCGGGGACGGCTCGGGCCAACGTTCTCATAGGTCTTCCTGTCCTGGTGTCGTGAGCGGGAGGGCGCGGCGGGGAACGCCCAGGACTCTCCCGTCCTCACCGCCGCCCTCCCATCTGGCCTCCCCGCCTCCTCGGGTGCGCGCAGGTACCGGGAGGGGGCGGTTAGCCACACCGTGCGCGGCTCCAGAGGCTCGACTAGAGTCGGCTCAGCCGGATGATCCGCTTGATGCCATGGGCAGTCGGAGCAGGCGAGCTCATCGCCCGTCCGGTCGCGCACAGCCGCCTCCTCGGAGGGCGTCGGCTGACGGCTCCCACGCACAGCCCATGGTTCTGGCTGGCGCTGTGGGTCGCGGCTGCGGCCGCGGGCCTCGGCGCGCTGGCCCCGGCGCTCTTTGGCCACGGACCGTCGGTTCCGGGCGAGGAGGTCATCCATGACCTCTCCGGCGTCTCCTTCGCGGCGTGCGGCCTCATCGCGTGGCGCCGGCGCCCCGACAGCTCGGTTGGCCGCTTGCTGACCCTGGCGGGCTTCGGCATCCTCGTGCCCCCGGTCCTCGCCCAGGTCGACACGCCGCTGACCTTCACGCTCGCCACGCTGTTCGGCGAGCTGTGGATCGCCGCCTTCGTCACGCTGATCCTGAGCTTCGTGACCGGCGGCAGGCTCGCGTCGACGGTCGACGTCGCCCTCGTCTGGGCGTTCTTCGCCGGCCTCTTCGTCCTCCAGTTCGCAGTGATGATGTTCCTCGAGGATGAGGACAACCTGCTGCTCGTGTCGCCCAACGCCGGCATTGCGAGCACGCTCGTCAAGGTCCAGTTGACCGCCCTGAGCCTCGCGTCGCTCGTGGTCGTGTTCGTGATCGTCAGCCGCTGGCGTGCGGCCTCGCGGCCGCGCCGCCGAGTCCTGCTGCCGAGTCTCGGGGGCGCCTTGTGCGGTGTGCTGTACGCCGCCTGGCTCACCAGCATCGTCGTGGAGTCACCCGTGGTGCCGCTCGATTGGCTCTTGAACACGGCCCTCCTCACGGTCCCGGCCGCGTTGCTGTGGGGCCTCCTGCGCTCCCGGCTCGCGCGCGGAGGCCTTGCCGACCTCTTCCGTGAGCTCGGCACGCTGCGGGGCGTTCGGCTCGAGGAGGGGCTCGCGAAGCTGCTCGGCGATCCCGGCCTGGTGCTCGCGTACCGGGTCCCGGGCGAGCGTTCCTACATCGACGGCCGCGGACAGCCGGTCGAGCTGCCCGCGCCGGGTGGCGACCGCGTCGCCGCGCCCGTCGAGCGCGACGGCCGCGAGCTCGCGATGCTCGTCCACGACAGGACGCTCGACGACGATCCGGAACTGGTCGACGCGGCCGCGGCCGCGGCCGCGATCACGCTCGACGACGCGAGGCTCCAGGCGGAGAGCCGGGATCGGCTCGCTGAACTCCGCGCGTCGCGCGAGCGCCTCGTCGCCGCAGGCGACGCGGAGCGGCGGCGGCTCGAGCGCAACCTTCACGACGGCGCGCAGCAGCGGCTCGTGTCCGTGGCCCTCCAGCTGCGCATGATCCAAAACCGCGCCGGCACCGACCGGGCGCTGGCCGACGCGGTCAAGGCGGCCGGCGACGAGCTGTCCCGGTCGCTGGAGGAGCTGCGCGAGCTCGCGCGCGGCATCCATCCCGCGGTGCTCAACCACGGCCTGAATGCCGCGCTCAACTCCCTGGCCTCGCGCGCGGGCGTCACGACCACCGTCTCCTTCGACGATTCGCGGCGCCTGCCCGAGCCGGTCGAGCTTGCGGCGTACTTCGTGGCGTGCGAGGCGCTGGCCAACGTCGCCAAGTACGCACACGCCACCCACGCGTCCGTGCGCGTCTCGCGCCGGCACGGCACGGCGGTCATCGCGATCGCCGACGACGGGGTCGGCGGCGCCGACGAGACGGCGGGAACCGGGCTGCAAGGGCTGGCGGACCGAGTGGCCGCGCTCGACGGCACACTGCGCATCCTCAGCCCTCCCGGAGCGGGGACCGTGGTCACCGCGGAGCTGCCATGCGGGTCGTGATCGCCGACGACAGTCGGCTGTTGCGCGAGGGCATCGCGTCGCTCGTGCGCGGCGAGGGCATCGACGTCGTGGCCCAGGCGGCCGACCAGGAGGAGCTGCTCGCCGCGGTCGACGAGCACGAGCCCGACGTCGCGATCGTGGACATCCGCATGCCGCCGACCCAGACCGACGAGGGGATCCAGGCCGCGCATGAGATCCGCCGGCGTCATCCTGGGATGGGCATCGTGCTCCTCTCCCACCACGTCGAGGTGGGCGTCGCCACCCAGGTGCTCGCCGAGTCGCCCCAACGCCTCGGTTACCTCCTCAAGGACCGCGTCACCGACCCCGCGGACTTCGCGGGGTCGCTGCGATGCGTCGCCGGCGGCGGCACCGCCCTCGATCCGCAGGTCGTCTCCGGACTGCTGGCAGATCCGGCGGAAGCCGGACCGCTCCGAGCGCTGTCGCCGCGAGAGCGTACGGTGCTCGAGCTGGTCGCCCAGGGCCGCTCCAACAAGGCCATCGGCGAGCGGCTGGTCATCACACAGCGAGCCGTGCAGAAGCACGTGCGCGCGATCTTCGACAAGCTCGGCATCCCCGCCGGCGACGACGACGAGCGCCGCATCCTCGCGGTGGTCGCGTACATGCTCCCCGAGCCGGACGGACCGCCCCAATACAGAGCTTGGTCGGCGCGCTCGTAGAGCGCATCGACGTCGTCGGCTGCCGTGAGGTCGCAGACGCCGATTGACATCGTCACGTCGCCGACCCGGGCGAATGGTCTGTCGATGATCGCGTGACGCGCGCGTTCCGCGGCGGCCAACGCTTCGGCGTCCTCTGCGTTGAGGATCCACGCGAACTCTTCTCCGCC
>JAXDGC010000325.1:0-6365 GCA_034665245.1 Solirubrobacteraceae bacterium
CGGCTCGAAGACCTGTGGCTGCGGGCGCGCGAGGCCGAGATCGACGCCGCGCTGGCCGGCGGGCGCCACGCGGCGGTGCTCGGCGAGCTCGACGAACTGGTCCGCGAGCACCCGTTGCGCGAGCGGCTGCACGGCCAGCGCATGCTCGCGCTCTACGGCTCCGGCCGGCAGGCGGACGCGCTGGAGGCGTTTCGTCACGCACGCCAGGTGCTGCTCGACGAGGTCGGGCTCGAGCCGGGCCCCGAGCTGCGCCGCCTCAACGACGCGATGCTCCGTCAGGACCCTGACCTCGAGGGCCCGCCACGTCGTCTGGCCCCGGCCCGCCCGCCGCGGCGGCATCTCCTGCTGTTCGCGATTGCCGCCGCTGCGATCGCCGCGGCGGTCATCGTTGCCGTCACGCAGCTGAGGGGCTCGGACGGGCTCGACCGGATCGCGGAGGACACGACCGGCGTCATCGACCCTGGGAACGGCCGCATCACGGCTCAGTACTCGGTCGGGCACGCGCCCGACGCGGTGGCCGCGGGCGGCGGCTCGGTGTGGACGGCCAACGGCCGCGACGGCACGGTGTCCCGCATCTATCGCGCTCGCGGGCAGGTGACGACGATCGACGTCGGCGGCGAGCCGACCGCGATCGCGTTCGGCAACGGCTCCCTGTGGGTCGCCGACGGCCAGAACCGCCAAGTCGAGCAGGTCGACTCCGCCACCAACCGCGTCGTCGGCCGCCTGCCCGCCGGCAACGCGCCGCGCGGGGTGGCCGTCGCCGGCGACGCCGTCTGGCTCGCGTCGGCGGTCGACGGGCAGGTGGACCGCCTCGACCTGGCCCGCGGGGGCCGGATCAAGCGGATCGACGTCGCGGGCGGGCCAGCCGCCATCACCGCGGGGGGCGGATCCGTGTGGGTCGCCGGCGAGGAGGACGGTGTCGTGACCCGGCTCGACGTCCACTCGGGCGCGACGCTGAAGTCGATCGGGGTCGGCAACGGCCCGGCCGGGATCGCCGTGGGCTACGGCGGGGTCTGGGTCGCCAACCGCGACGACGGCACGGTCATGCGGATCGACGCCGCGACCGACACGGTCAGTGACACGGTGCGGGTCGGCGGCAGCCCGGTGTCGGTCACCGCCGGACTCGGTGCCATCTGGGTGGCCGACGGGGCCGGCGGCACGGTCATCCGCATCGACCCACGCAAGCGCACGGTGAGCCGTCGCATCGCGACCGGGAGCGCGCCGTCTGCTCTCACCGTCGCCGACGGGTCGCTGTGGGCTGCGGCGACCGTCTCGCGCGCCGGCCACCGCGGTGGGACGCTGCACTTCGCATCATCGCCCTTCGACACCTGCAACTGCCTCGACCCGGCGGGCTACGACGAGCGCGACTGGCCTGTGCTGTCGCTCGCTTACGACGGCCTCGTCTCCTACCGCCGCATCCCGGGCGTCGGCGGGAGCACGCTCGTCGCCGATCTCGCCACGAGCGTCCCGCAGCCGAGTGACGGCGGCCGTACCTACACCTTCCAGCTCCGCGCCGGGCTGCGGTTCTCCGACGGCGCGCCGGTGCGGCCCGAGGACTTCCGCGCCTCGATCGAGCGCGAAGTGCGCCTCACCGTGGGGGCACCGGTGACGCCGTTCTATGACGGCATCGCCGGCGCCCAGGCGTGCCGCCCGCGGCGGCCATGCGACCTCTCGAAGGGGATAGAGACCGACGCTGCCGCGCGGACGATCACCATCCATCTCCGTCACCCCGATGTCGAGTTCGTCCACAAGCTCGCGCTGCCGCTGGCCTACGTGCTCCCCGCGAGCGCGCCGGGGGCGATCATTCGCAAGCCTCCCCCGCCGGGAACCGGGCCGTACCGGATCACCGCCTTCACCCCTTCACACAGCGTGCGCCTGGTGCGCAACGCGCGCTTCCGCTCATGGTCGGCCGAGGCCCGCCCCGACGGGTTCCCCGACGCGATCGACGTCACGATCTCGACCGACGCCGGCGCCGCCGCGCAGGCGGCGGCGGTACAGCACGGCCGCGCCGATGCCGTCGTCGCCGCCGGCGTGTTCAGCGGCCAGCTGTCGCTCGACCAGGACCGGGCGCTCGAGCTCTCCGCGCCCAACCGCGTGCACGCGGGGCCCGGGCCGACGACCAGCTACCTCTTCGTCAACGTGCACGCGCGGCCGTTCGACGACGCGCGCGTCCGCCGGGCGCTGAACTACGCGGTCGATCGCCGGCGCATGGTGGAGCTCGCGGGCGGCAGCGGCCTGGCGAGCCTCTCGTGCCAGGTGCTCCCGCCGGGGCTGCCCGGCTATGCGCCCACGTGTCCGTTCACCCGCAACGCCTCGCCGGGCGGCCGCTGGTCGGCGCCGGATCTCCCAAGGGCCAGCCGGCTGATCGCGGCCTCCGGCACGCGGGGGATGCGGGTAGTGGTATGGGGACTGCCGAAGTACGCCGCCGTGACCCGGTATGCCGGCGAGGTGCTGCGAAGCCTGGGCTACCAGGTCCAGGTGCGGGTGCCGTCCGTGGACGCGTTCTTCAACCACGTCAACAACTCGCGGAACCACGCCCAGGTGGGGTTCACGGGCTGGATCGCCGACTTCCTGACCCCCTCGAGCTTCTTCGCTCCGTTCAGCTGCTCGCACTTCGTTCCCAACAGCGCGGACAACGAGAACATCTCGCAGTTCTGCGACCCCGCGGTGGATGCCGCCTACGCCGCCGCGCTGGCCGCCGGCGGCGCGGAGGCGAACGCACGCTGGGCCGCGCTCGACCACCAGGTCTCGGCGGCGTCGCCGCTGATCCCGCTGTTCAGCCGCCGCACGCTGCTGCTGGTGTCCGACCGCGTCGGCAACGCGCAGATGCACCAGGTGCTCGGGCCGCTGCTCGATCAGTTCTGGGTCCATTAGCCGCGCGGGTCGGACGCGCGAGCCCCTATCGTGTGAGTTGTGGGGTCCGAGCGCGCCAAGCACATCCGCAACTTCCTCATCGTCGTCGTCCTCGCGCTGGCGGTCTGGCTGCTCCCGGGAGGCGACACCGGCTCCAACACGATCTACAACATCCTCACCGTCCTGTTCACGGCGGGGCTGCTGTTCTTTTGTTTCCGGCTCTACATGGAGCACCGCGCGACGATCTTCGGTCTGGAGGACCGCCGGCGCGGCATCCTCTACGCCGCGGTGGCGCTGGCCGCGTTCGCGATCATCGCCACCTCCAAGCTGTGGGGCCAGGGCGGGCTCGGCGCGCTGCTCTGGTTCGGCCTTCTGGCGCTCGCGAGCTGGGGGATCTACAGCGTCTGGCGCTCTTACCAGGAGTACTGAGGCGTTGACGCGCACCGCGCCGACCGCTCGATGGCGGCCGGCGCAACGGTGTCCAGGCGACGCGCGCCGTCGCCAGTTCCATTCGTCACACTTCCGTCTCAATCGCGTGTAGATCGCTGACGCCGCGCGAGCGAGGCTCGTCGCGTGGCGATGCGCAGCGATCAGAGCGGGCAGGCGGCGGTGGAGCTCGTGGCCGTGCTGCCGGTGCTCGCCGCCCTGCTGGCGGGCGTGTGGCAGGTCGCGCTCGTCGGGCACACGTTCTGGTCCGCCGCCACGGCGGCGCGGGCGGCGGCCCGCGCGGAGGCCCTCGGCCTCGACGTCCGCGCGGCGGCGCGCGCGCACCTCCCGGCGCCGCTCGAGCGCGGGCTGCGCGTCCGCGAGTCCGAGCGCGGCGAGGTCACCGTGCGGGTGCGCGTGCCGTCGGTGATCGGGGGCGTGAGCTTGGGTCACGCATCGGCGAGCGCCGCGTTCGCGGCGCAACGGTGATGGGCACCGTCGTGCATGGCTCCGCCGGTCGACTCGTTCGCCTCGCGACCGTGATCGGTCGCCTCGACGCTCGCTGTGCGCGTGGCCAGTCGACGGTCGAGGTGGTCGCGCTGCTCCCGCTGCTGCTCGGGGTGGGCCTGGCGGTGCTCGCTCTGTTGAACGCCGGGCGCGCGCAGGAGGCGGCGGGGAGCGCTGCCGAGGCCGGCGCGGTGGCCCTGCTGCAGGGTCGCGAGCCGCGGGCGGCGGCGCGGGCCGCGCTCGCCGGCTGGCCGGCGCGTCGAGCGCAGGTCCACGTCTCGGGGCGCCGTGTCACCGTGCGAGTCACGCCCGCCGGTCCCTTCGGCGCGCGCCTGCGGGCGACTGCGATGGCCGACGCCGGGACGGTGCCGTGAGCGCCCTGCTCGAGCGCGCCGCGTCCGCCCTGAGCCCGCCGGCTGCCTTGCCTCACCGCTTCGCACCGCGCGCGCTCGTGCTCGGTCGCCCCGACGACGCGGTGCCGGTCGCGGCCGCGCTCGCCGGTGGGCTCCGGGAGCAGGAGCGCGCGGCGGGCGCGCTGCTCGCGACGTGGCCGTGCGCCACGCCGCCGCGCGCTGCGCTGGGGACGCCCGCCGCTTCGCGGCTCGCCGCGCGGCTCAAGGCGCGCGGGCTCGAGGCGGTGGCGCGCGGCAGGCTCGCCTGGCTGGCGCTGGGCACCGACCAGCTCCCGCTCGCCGCCCGCGCGGCCGCGGCGGTCGACGTGCCCGTGGTGATCGCGGTGACGGGTCCCCGGACGGCGGCTTCCGACGAACTCCTCGACGACCAGGATCTCGTCGTCCTCGTGGTCGGCGCCGACGCGGAGCCCGCGCTCGAGTCGCTCGCGCTCGCCGGCCTGGAGCACTGCACCGCCCCGGTCGTCGTCCGCCGCCCCCTCGACTCACCCGGCGCCCGCCCGGCCGCCCTCGCAGGATGGGGGCGGCTCCGCCTCGAGGTGCCGGGACGATGAGGCCGCGGGCGCAGGCCGGCCAGGCGTCGGTGCTCGTGGTCGGCGCTCTCGTGGCGATCGTGCTCGGCGCGCTGGTGCTCGCGCTCGCCGGCCGCGGCGGAGGTCGCGAGGCACGGGCGCAGCGGGCGGCGGACCTCGCCGCGCTGGCCGGAGCGCGGGCGATGCATGACGCCTACGCGCGGTTGTTCGAGCCGGCGTTCGCCGACCACGCCCGCCCAGGCCCTCGGAACCTTCCCAAGGCGAGCTACCTCGCGCTCGGGCGCGCCGCCGCGCAGCGGGTCGCGGCGGCCAACGGCGCGCGCGACGCCCGCGTGGCGTTCCCCGACGCCCGCTCGTTCGCGCCGGTCCGCATCAGGGTGACGGTGCGCGACCGCTTCCAGATCCGCACGGGCGAGGCGCGGGGGAGTGCGCCGATCGAGGCGAGCGCGGACGCGGAGCTCGTGCCGCCCAACGATCTTGCGGCGGCGGGCGGCGGGTACGACGGCCCGCTCGCCGAGCGTCAGGGCGAACGGATGCGGCCCGACGTCGCACGCGCCTTCGACCGCATGGAGCGCGCCGCGCGCGCCGACGGCCTCGCGCTGCTGATCATCAGCGGCTTCCGCTCCGATGCCGAGCAGGCCCTCCTCTTCGCCCGCCACCCCGACCCGCGCTGGGTCGCACCGCCGGGGCGCTCGCTGCACCGGCTCGCCACCGAGCTCGACCTCGGCCCGCCCGCCGCGTACGGCTGGCTCGCGGCCCACGCCGAGCGCTTCCACTTCCTGAGGCGCTACTCATGGGAGCCGTGGCATTTCGGCTACACGCTGAACGCGCGCTCGAGCCCACCGCCCGGCGCGCACGCCGACGGTGAAGGCGGGAGCAGCCTGCCGTCCTTCGTGCCGGCCGCGTACGCCCCGGCGATCGCGGGCGCCGCGCAGCGCTGGAACGTCTCGGCGACGCTTCTTGCCGCCCAGCTCTACGCGGAGAGCAACTTCAACCCGTTCGCGGTCAGCCGCGCGGGCGCCCAGGGGATCGCGCAGTTCATGCCCGGCACCGCCGCCGCGATCGGCCTGCGCAACCCGTTCGACGCCGAGCGAGCGATCGACGCCCAGGCGCACCTGATGCGAGATCTCCTGCGCCGCTTCCCCGCCGTCCCGCTCGCCCTCGCCGCCTACAACGCCGGCGAGAGTCCGGTCGCCGCCTGCGGCTGCGTTCCCGCCAACGGCGAGACGCCCGGCTACGTCGCGCGCATCCTCGGCCTGATGGGCGGCGCGGGCGCAAGCAGCGGCGGCGGGCTCCAGATCCGGCTCGTCCGCTGACGTCGATCCGCGTCCGTTCTCGACGCACGCGTGTCGGACCCTCGCATCCGAGGTGAAACCGAGCACCTGATCCACCGACACCGCATCCTCCGGGTAGCGTTGCCCGCATGCGCTCGGGCCTGTTCCTGCCGCTTTTCGACGACCTCGCCGACCCGGCGCTCGTGGCGCGTCTGGCCGGCGAGGCGGAGGAGGCCGGCTGGCACGGGGTGTTCGTGTGGGACCACCTGCGCTGGCGGGAGCCGGTTGTCGAGGTGGCCGACCCGTGGATTACGCTGGCGGCGATCGCCACCGCGACGGTGGGCGTGCGGCTCGGGCCGATG
>JAXDGC010000326.1:0-2698 GCA_034665245.1 Solirubrobacteraceae bacterium
AGGTCGGCCGCGTCCTTCGGGCCGTGGATGTTGACCTTGTTGCCCTCGAAGACGACCTCGCCGCCGTCGATCGGGTGGATGCCGGCGATGCACTTGATCAGCGTCGACTTGCCGGCGCCGTTGTCGCCGACGAGCGCCATGACCTCGCCGGGTGCGACGTGGAAGTCCACGTCGTAGAGCACCTGAACCGCGCCGAAGGACTTGGAGACCTTCCGCAGCTCGAGGATGGGAGAGGTGGAGGGCGCCTCGCGGCGCCCTCCGGTCTCGTCCGTCATTACAGACCGGCCCCTGAGCACTTCGAGGCCAGCTTGCCGGCGCAGATCTCTTCCTTCTTGGGGAAGTCGACCTGGCCGATGTACTTCTTGATGGTGGACTTGGTCACCGCGACCGGCGTGAGCAGGATCGCCGGGACGTCCGTCGTCTGGTTGTTGACCTTGGCCGTGACGCCCTGCGGCGTCTGGCCCTTGGCGAGCGCGATCGCCAGCTTGGCGGCCGCGTCGGCCTCCTTCGCGATCGCCTTGTAGACCGTCATGCACTGGTCACCGGAGACGATGTTCTGGATGCCCTGCAGCGTCGCGTCCTGGCCCGTCACCGGGACCTGCGGGAGCTTGCGCTGCTTGAGCGCCGAGATCGCCGCGTTGCCGAGGCCGTCGTTGGCCGCGAGCACGCCGTCGATCTTGTTGTTCTGCTTCTGCAGGATCTGCTCGAAGATCGTCAGCGCCTTCTGGTTGTCCCAGTCCGGCACCGACTGATCCGCGACCTTCTTGAAGGTGCCGTCGGAGAACTTCGGGTTCAGCACCGAGTCGTAGCCCTTCTTGAACAGCGTCGCGTTGTTGTCGGTCGGCGAGCCGTTGAGCTCCGCGATCTGCGCGCCCTTCTTGCTGCCGAGGCAGTCGACGAGTCCCTGACCCTGGAGCTGGCCGACCTTCTCGTTGTCGAAGGACACGTAGTAGTCCGAGGTGCCCTTCAGCGTGAGGCGGTCGTAGTCGATGACCTTGACGCCCTGCGACTTGGCGTTGGCCGCGATCGCCGCGCCCGAGCCAGAGTCGAGGTTCACGAGCAGCAGCACCTTCGCGCCGTTCGTGATCGCCTGCTCGGCCTGCTGCTGCTGCGTCGACTTGTCGCCCTCGGCGTTCTGGATGGTGTTCTTCACGCCGGCGGCGTCGAACGCCTTCTTGAGGAAGGGCCGGTCCACCGTCTCCCAGCGCACCGACGACTTGGAGTCGGGCAGGAGTACAGCGACGCTGCCGCCGGACTTCTTGCTGCTGCTACCGCCACTCGACTTGCTGCTGTTGTCGCTGCCGCATGCGGCCACGGGCACTGCGAGGGCTGCAACGCCCACACAGAACGCCAGCCTCTTTGACCTCAACCTCACGGTCTTCCTCCTCGTTGGATTGCCATCGGGTGCGGCGCCAGACGCGCCGCGAGATGCTCGGACTGCAGAAGGGCCAGAGCGAGCGCGCCGAGCACCTGCGCACGCTCTCCCAGGACCCCCGCCACGACCCGTGCGTCCTCCGCGGCCGGCGCAATCGCGTACCGGCTCACGGCCTCTCGCATCGGATCGAGCAGAAGGTCGCCCGCCTCACCCAGATCTCCACCCACGACGATGGTGTCGGGGTTGAGCACGTTGCAGATCGCCGCCACCGCACGGCCGAGCACGCGCCCGGCATCGGCGATCGCGCGCTGGCAGCCGGCGTCGCCTCCGTGGGCCAGCCGCACGATCTCGACGACGCCCAGGACCTCGCCGCGGCTGCGCCGGAGCAGGTCGGTGAGCGCCGGCCCCGAGATGTAGGTCTCGAGGCAGCCGCGATTGCCGCAGCGGCAGATCGGGCCGGTCTCGTCGACGAGCACGTGGCCGATCTCCCCGGCCATCCCGCCGCCGCCTCGGTAGGGGCGGCCGTCGATGATCAGCCCGGCGCCGATGCCGGACGAGACCATGACGTAGAGCGCGTTGCGCGCGTTGCGCGCCGCCCCGAGCGTCACCTCGGCCAGCGCGCCCAGGTTGGCGTCGTTGTCGAGGTGGACGGGCAGGTCGCCGAGCCGCCGGCTCATCTCGGCCGCGACGGCGAGGCCCTCCCAGCCGGGGAGGATCGCGGTCGGGCGCACCGCGCCGCGGTCGTGGTCGATCGGGCCCGACAGCGCCATGCCGACGCCGATGACCTCGGCGTGACTCAGCCCGGTCTCCGCGAGCAGCTCGCCGACGAGCTCGGCCGCCGTGTCGAGCGAGCCCTCGGCGTCGTGGTCGACGTCCTCGGCGCGGATCGCCTCGGCGAGCACCGTGCGCGAGAGGTCCGAGACCGCCGCATGGATGCGGTCGTGCCCGAAGTCGATGCCGACGACGGCGCCGGCCGAGCGGTCGAGCGCCAGCAGCGTCGGCGGGCGGCCCGTGGCCATGCTGGCCGGCGCGTCGGGGTCGGAGTACTCGACGACGAGGCCGTTCGCCTGCAGGTCGGCGACGAGGCTCGAGACGGTGGAGCGCGAGAGTCCGGTGACGCGCGCGATCTCGGCGCGGCTCGCCGTCCCGCGCTCGCGCAGGGTCTCGACCACCCGTAGGCGATTCAGCTCACGCAACGATTCAAGCGACCCGGTCCTCACTCCGGACGCGACCTTCTCGCATCCAGCAGCCTTTTGTCAAGACTCCGGACGAACTCTTGCGTAAGCCCTGTGGCGAATGTTCAGGACGCGGAGGAAACCACGG
>JAXDGC010000327.1:0-15129 GCA_034665245.1 Solirubrobacteraceae bacterium
GCACCGCGGACGGCGTCGAGCTGGGCCTCAGCATCTGTTACGACCTGCGCTTCCCCGAGCTCTACCGCGAGCTCGCGGCCCGCGGCGCCCGGGTCATCGCGGTCCCCTCCGCCTTCACGCTCGCCACCACGCGCGAGCACTGGGAGGTGCTCCTGCGCGCCCGCGCGATCGAGGACCAGGCCTTCGTGGTCGCCGCCAACCAGATCGGTCAGCACGCACCGGGCATCCGGTCGGGCGGGCGCTCGATGATCGTCGACCCGTGGGGGCTCGTGCTCGCGCAGGCGCCCGACTCGGAGACGTTCGCGATCGCCGAGCTCGACCTCGAGCGCCAGCGCGAGATCCGTCGCACGCTGCCCTCACTCGCGAACCGGCGCATCGGCACGGAGGCGCACGTCTAGTGGGCGCTGCGCGCAACGGCGCGGTGGACAAGCGTCGCGTCATCCTCGACGCGGCCGTGCGGGTGTTCGCGCGCCAGGGCTTCCACACCTGCCGGGTGTCGGACATCGCCGACGAGGCCGGCGTCGCCTACGGGCTCGTCTACCACTACTTCGGGTCCAAGGACGAGGTGCTCGACACGCTGTTCGTCGAGCGCTGGGACGTGCTGCTCGCCGCGATCCGCGAGACCGACGAGCAGGCCACGACGGCGCGCGACAAGCTTCACGCGATCGCCTCGTTCATCGTCGACTCCTACCGTCACGACCCGGAGCTGATGAAGGTGATCATCGTCGAGGTCACCCGCGCGGCGAACTCGTTCGGGCGCACGCACCTGCCCAAGATCGGCGAGGCCTACGGGCTGATCGCTGACATCGTGCGCAAGGCCCAGGTCGACGGGGAGTTCCGTGACACGGTGTCGCCGCAGTTCGCCGCGATGGCGTTCTATGGCGCGATCGAGCAGGTGCTCACCGGCTGGATCTTCGGCCTCCTGGACGAGGGCGACGCCGACTACGAACGCGCCAAGCGGTTCGTGGTCGGCACCATCTGCGAGGGGCTCGAGGCGCACGCGTCGGAACCGTCTGCTTGACTCCCGCGACCATGACCGACAACGAGATGGTCAAACGCCTCATGTGGGCCGGCTTGCTCGCCGCTCTCGGTTCGCTGTCCACGATCGTCACCACCAAGCTTGCGAACGTGATTTGGCACCGGGCGTTCGGGGAAGATCCGCCCGAGTGACCGACGAGCGCGAGGAAGGGAAGCCCGCGGACCCCGATCGCCCGGCCGCCGTGGCCGCGAGCGAGGAGACGACGAGCGCGCAGCCCACCGTGGCGCGCTCCGTGCCGTCCGCCGATGACGCAGAGGCCACCGCGGCCGCGCGCGAGGCGACGGCCCAGGCCACGCGCCAGGAGGGCCAGGCGCGCGTCGCCGAGGTCCACCAGGTCGCGCGGGAGACCGACGTGCGCCGCGCGGAGGAGGAGGTCGCCGCCGCGGAGGAGGAGACCGAGAAGCTGTCGCGCAAGGAGCGCAAGGCGCGCGAGAAGTCCGAGCAGGCCGCCGAGGTCGCGCGGCGGGAGCGAGAGCAGGCCCACGAGTCCGGCCGGCTCGCGCAGGAGACCGCCCGGGCGGCGCCCGAGACGGCGCCGCGCGCGACGCCCGGCTCCACGGTGACCTCGCCCGGCGTGGGCTCGACCACGGCGCCCAAGGCGCAGGCGGCCGCGGCCGCTCCCCCGCGTGAGTCGTCGCCGACCGCCGCCGTCACCGCGGCGACGGAGGACCGGCCCGAGATCCTGGTCGGCGCCGCCTTCGCGGGCGCCTTCCTGTTCGCGAAGATCCTCCGCGCGATCACGAGCAGCGATGACTGAACCACGCCCGTCTGACCTCGGCGAGGCGATCCAGGAGGTCACCGAGAAGGTGCAGCTCCTGATCCGCGAGGAGATCGCGCTCGCCAAGGCGGAGCTGACCGAGAAGGTCTCGAAGCTGATCCGCGGCATCGTCGCGGGGGCCGTCGCCGGCATCTTCGCCCTCTTCGGCCTGATCTACCTGCTCCACGCCGCCGCGTGGGGCATCTGGGACCTCCTCGGCACCAGCACGGGGAGCGGGCCGTGGCTCGGCTTCCTGATCATCACCCTGGTCCTGTTCCTGCTCGGCGCGATCGGCGGCCTGCTCGCGTTCCGCTCCATCAAGAAGGCGATGCCACCGACGCCCGTGATGGCCATCGAGGAGGCCCAGCTGATCCGCGAGACCGTCTCGGGCTCCCAGCCCCAGCACCCCGGCACCGCCGTCCCGGAGGTCAAGTCCTGATGGCCGCCACCCGCACCCCCGAGGAGATCCGCCGCTCGATCGAGGCCAACCGCGCCGAGCTCGGCATGGCGGTCGAGAAGCTGCGCGCCGAGGTGGCGGTCGTCACCGACTGGCGCGGCCAGCTGCGCGCGAACCAGAAGAACGTGCTGATCGGCGCCGCCGTCGCGGGCTTCGTGCTCGGCGGCGGGATCGCGGCGATGGGTGGGTTGCTGCGGCGGCGGAAGTAGGCTGCCGCCCGCGTAGGGCGGGCGCCGCCCCGCTCACTGCGGACTGACCGGGCTCGACCCCGCGCCGCCGCCGCGTATACGCTGGCGGCGACCGTGGCCGGACAGTCCCAGCTCAGCACGCGGACGATCGTCCGCGTCTTCTTCACGCTGGTCGCCCTCGGCGTCCTGCTGTACGTGCTCTACCTGGTGCGCTCGGTGATCGGGCTGCTCCTGATCGCCAGCTTCCTCGCGGTCGCGCTCGGCCCGGCGGTCGACCGGTTCGCGCGCCTGAAGCTGCCACGCGCGGCGTCGATCCTCGCGGTCTTCCTTGCCCTCTTCCTCTCGATCTTCCTGATCGGCCTCGTCGTGGTGCCGCCGATCGTCAACGAGGTGCAGGCGTTCGCGAACAACGTCCCCAACTACGTCAGCGACATCCGTTCGAACAAGACGCTGCGCGAATACGACGACAAGTACGACATCACGAAGAAGCTCGAGGCCCAGGCCTCGTCCCTACCGAGCCGCCTCGGCGATGCGGCGGGCGCCCTGCAGGCCGTCACCGTCGGCGTCTTCTCGACAATCATCCAGCTCGTCACCGTCTTGACGATCACCTTCTTCTTACTGCTCGACGGCGGCCGGATCGTGAACTTCCTCCTCAAGCAGGTGCGCCCGAGCCACCAGGATCGCGTCGGTTACGTCGCGGCGGACATCTACAGCGCGACGGGCGGCTACGTCGCGGGCGCGCTGACGCTGGCGACCGCGGCCGGGATATCGACCTACATCCTGCTCAGCATCCTCAACGTCCCCTTTGCCGTGCCGCTGGCGGTGCTGATGGCCTTCTTCGACCTGATCCCGCTCGTCGGATCGACGATCGGCGGCGTGCTCGTCGCGATCGTGACGCTGTTCAACGACTTCCCCCAGGACACGATCATCTGGGTGGTGTTCGTCATCGTCTACCAGCAGATCGAGAACAGCGTGCTGCAGCCGATGGTCTATCGCCGCGCGGTCAACCTGCACCCGCTCGCGGTGATCACCGCCATCCTCATCGGATCGACGCTGCTCGGGGTGCTCGGCGCCCTCGTGGCGATCCCGATCGCCGCTGCGCTCCAGATCATGCTCAAGGACATCTGGGCCAACCGGTCCTCAGCGATCCTGGACCCGACGGGAGCGGCGCTCGTGGCGAGCGGCGAGCTGCCGCGCGAGGTCGAGCTGCCTCCGCCGCCCCCGCAGGCGAACACGTAGCTCATGTGGCCTCGGGCACCGGCAGCGGTAGCGCCGGGGGCCCTGGCTCGCCCACCGGCTCAGGCCACAGCGCTCTGAGGCGGGGTCGCACGATCAGGATGATGACCGTCAGCAGCAGCCCGGCGCAGAGGAACATCGCCTGGACGCCGAGCGTGGAGATCAGCACGCCGGCCGACAGGAAGGCGAGCACGAAGGCGCCCGAAGTGCAGGTCTTGTGCAGCGCGAAGAGCCGGCCGTGCAGTGCCTCGGGCACCGAGTGGGCCAGCAGCAGGCGGTCGTGCACCAGTGCCATGCCGTTGCCGAAGCCGCCGAGCGCGAACGTCACGAGCACGACCCAGAAGAAGGGCGCGACGGCGCACAGGATCAGGTCCGCGGCCATGCAGACGAGACCGAGCGTGTAGGCCTTGCGCCATTGCCACGTCGTGCCGGTGCGCGCCCCGAAGGTCGAGCCGAGGAAGGTGCCGACGCCGGACGCGGTCATCAGCGCGGCGAGGCCGGAGCCGCCGACGCCGAGCAGCTCGCGGGCGAGCATGACCTCGCCGACGTTGACCATCCCGACCGCGATCACCGCCCCGGTCGAGGAGGCCAGCAGCAGCCGCACGCTCGGCCGCGCGGCGATCTCGCGCGCGCCGGAGCGCAGGGAGGCGAGGAGCGTCGAGCTGTGACGCGCGATCGGCGTGGTCAGCGGGATCGTCGCGAGCAGAGCGGCGGAGATCGAATATGTGCAGGCGTTGACGGCCATCAGCGTCTGCGGACCGACGACGATCAGCAGCCCGCCCGCGATCGCGGGGCCGAGCGTCAGACCCACGTCGTCGAGCGCGGCGTAGAGGCTCATCGAGGCCGGGCGATAGTCGGCGCTCGAGACCTGCGAGAGCGACGCCAGAGCGGACGGATTGAACATGGCCGTGCCGATGCCCGCGACGAGTGCGGCGGCGATCATGAGGCCGAGCGAGGGCACGACCGCGAGCGCGGCGAACGCGCCGAGGCGCAGCAGGTCGGCCGCGACGAGGCAGGTCCGCCGCGGCAGCCGGTCCGCCACGGCGCCCAGCACGGGGCCGAGCACGACGGCGGGGAGCAGCTCGCACAGCAGCACGACGGTCAGCGCCCACGGGGTGTGGAAGCGGTCGTAGGCGAGCAGCGGCAGGCCGACGAGCGCGATCCCGCTGCCGATGCTCGACTGCGCGTGGGCGATGAAGAACCGGCGGGCTCCGCGGGGTTTGAGCGCCGCGCCGAGGGCTCGCACCGTCAGGCCTCGGCGGTGCGCAGGCGGCGGGTCCGGCGACCGAGGCGTGTGCCGGAGGCGCGGTGCAGGAGCAGGAAGGCGCCGAGGACGATGACGAGATCGCCGACGCTGAAGACGTTGTGGATGGGGAGCCAGCCCGGGGTGTGGAAGACGTCGCCGAGGAAGCCCAGCGGAGCGCCGTCCGCCGGCGCCGAGTTCGCGAACTCGGTGGCGTTCTGCGGGATCCCGGCGGCTGCGATCGCGTCTGGGTCGGCGGGCATGACGCCGCCGTTGGTGGCGATGGCGGCGAAGTTCAGGGCGCCGCCGGCCGCGATCACGAGCAGCCCGGGCACGTGGCGGTTGACCACGAGGAAGGCACCGAGCAGCAGGTAGCTGGCGAGGTGGATCTGCTCGCTCAGGTCCTGGCCGACGCCCGGCAGGATCGAGATGATCAGCACCTGGACCACGATCGCGGCCAGCGCGAGCCATGCGCGGCGGAACTCGAGGTCGGCGAGCCGCGACAACCGTCCTCCCGTCAGCGGAACGGACAGGATGCAGAACAGCAGGGCGGCGCCGATCAACATACGCGCGATATCGACGGACGCCGATTCCGCCTTGAGGACTCGATGCGTCCAGGGCATCGGACATACGTCCAGACGCGCTCGTTCGGCTCTCGTGACTGCCGATGAGCCTCACATGAGGCGAGCACCATGGACGGGGCTCGCCGTGAGCAAAGGAGCTCGTATGAAGGCACGTATGTATCGGATGCTTCCGGTCCTCGCCCTCCTGGCCGTCGTGGTCGAGGGGCTTGGCGCCGGCCTCAAGTGGTACTAGGCATGACGGTCTCTTCCCGTCGCGGGCCCCAGGCGAGGCACGGCCGCAAGTGGTAGATGCACAGGGTGCCCGCGCGCAGCCGCGCCGGGCACCCCGTGCGTCCCTCTCCGACGACGCCGGCTCCCTGAAGGAACCATCCTCGTGCTCAAGCAGCCGCTGACCCGCTATGTCACCGCCGTCGTCGCGGCCGGCATCGGCTGTCTCGTCGTTCTGATCGCCTCCGGCGGTCTCAATCTTCTCGACGCCCAGCGCCCCGAGCTGCTCGTGCTGCTCGTGCTGTGCGCGGTCGTCGCCGAGCTGACCCCGCTGAAGGTGGTGCTCCGCGCCAAGGAGGGCGAGATCACCGCCTCCAACACCTTCGCCTTCGCGCTCCTGATCCTCTACGGTCCCGCCCCGGCCGCGCTGGCCTTCGCGATGGGCACGATCGTGGCCGACGGCATCCGCCGCAGGCCGCCCGAGCGGATCGCCTTCAACGCCTCGCAGTACATCCTGACCGTCGCCGGCTCGGGTCTCGCGCTGTCGGCGCTGAGCGGCCTGCCGCACCTGCACGACCCGACCTCGCTCCAGACGAGCGACCTTCCCGGCATCGTCGTGGCCGCGGTCGTGTTCCACGCGCTGAACTCGAGCTTCGTCGCCGGTGCGATCGCGCTCACCGAGCGCATCGGCTTCTGGCGCTACCTCGCCTCCGACCTCTTCCTCCAGGGATCGACCGCCGGCCTGCTGCTCGGGCTCTCGCCGGTGCTCGTGATCACCGCGGACTTCTCGCTCCTCGTCCTGCCGCTGCTGTTCCTGCCGCTGCTCGCGATCCACCGCGGCGGCCGCCAGGCGATCGCCAAGGAGCACCAGGCGCTCCACGACGCGCTCACCGGCCTCCCGAACCGCGTGCTGTTCCGCGACCGCATCGAGCAGGCCGTGCGCGCCGCCGAGCGCCGCCACGGGGGCGCGGCGGTGATGATCATGGACCTCGATCACTTCAAGGAGGTCAACGACACGCTCGGCCATCACCACGGCGACGTGCTCCTCCGGGAGGTCGCCGAGCGCCTCAAGACCACGCTCCGCACCGCCGACACGGTCGCCCGCCTCGGCGGCGACGAGTTCGGCATCCTGCTCCCGGACGTGCTCGGAGCGGAAGACGCCCAGGCCGTCGCCGAGATCCTCCAGACCGCCCTGCGCGAGCCCTTCATCGTCGACGGGCTGACGCTCGAGATGGGCGGCTCGATCGGGATCGCCTGCCACCCCGACCACGGCGACCACGTCGAGGTGCTGATCCAGCGCGCCGACATCGCCATGTACTCGGCCAAGGAGGGAGGCCGCGGCTTCGCCCTCTACGAGCCGCAGCAGGACCACTACTCCCCGCGCCGCCTCTCGCTCGCCGGCGAGCTGCGCTCGGCGCTGGAGAGCGAAGAGCTCGAGCTGCACTACCAGCCCAAGGCCGACGTCGTGACGGGCCGCATCGTCGGCGTCGAGGCGCTCGTGCGCTGGAACCACCCGCGCCACGGGCTGCTCGGGCCGGAGGAGTTCGTCCCGATCGCCGAGCAGACCGGCCTGATCGTCCCGCTCACCCGCTGGGTGCTCGGCGCCGCCATCCGGCAGGTCCAGGCCTGGCAGGGGCAGGGCTACGAGCTCTCCGTCGCGGTCAACCTGTCCGCCCGCTCGTTCCTCGACACCGCGCTCGCGGTCGACATCCCGCTGCTCCTCGAGAGGCACAAGATCGAGCCGAAGCTGCTCGAGCTCGAGGTCACCGAGAGCACGATCATGCTCGACCCCGTCCGCGCGACGATCACGCTCGAGCGGCTGTCGGAGATCGGCCTGCGGCTCTCGATCGACGACTTCGGCACCGGCTACTCGTCGCTGGCCAACCTCAAGCGGCTGCCCGTCGACATGATCAAGATCGACAAGTCGTTCGTGCTCGAGATGGCGACGGAGCACTCCGACGCCGCGATCGTCCGCTCGACCATCGAGCTCGCCCACAACCTCGGGCTGCAGGTCATCGCCGAGGGTGTCGAGGATCGCCAGATCTGGGAGGAGCTCGCACGCCTCGGCTGCGACTACGCCCAGGGCTACTACCTCTCCCGCCCGCTGCCGGCCGACAAGCTCGCGCCCAAGCTGGGCATGGCGCCGGTCCACGAGGGGCACGCCGAGCGCCCGCCGCTGCGGCTTGTCGCCAACGCCTAGCGCGCGGCCACGATCACGAGCCGCGTCGCGGGCGTGAACGGCGCGGCGTCGAAGCCGCCGAGGCAGCGCACCTGCGTGAAGCCCGCTCGATCGAGCATCGCGACGAGCTCCGTCGCCGCGTAGACCCGGACGGAGTAGGTGCGCGACTCGCGCGCACCCGAGCCCTCGATCAGCGTCTGCGTCGTCTGCATCACGCCCGCGGCAGCATCGAACGCGTGCTGCTCGAGCAGCAGCCGCCCCGCGCCCAGCCCCTGCCAGACCTGCTCGCCGTCGTCGCGGACGATCAGGTCGCGGTGCGTCGTCTCGATCACGAGCCGGCCGCCCGGGCGCAGCACGCGGCGGATCTCGGCCAGCACCCGGACGTCCTCCTCGTCGCCGAGGTAGCCGAGCGAGGTGAACAGGTTGATCGCGGCGTCGAAGGTCTCGTCCTTGAGTGGCAGCTCGCGGTAGTCGGCGCGCACGAGCTCCAGCCGGCGCTCGCCGTCCGCGCGCCTCCGCGCCTCCTCGAGCAGCGCCTCGGAGCGGTCCACGCCGACCACCCGGAAGCCTGCTCGCGCGAGCGGCACGGCGTGGCGGCCGAACCCGCACGCAACGTCGAGCAGGTCGCCGGCGTCGGGGCAGCCTGCGAGCTTCGCGGCCGCGAGCGCCTGCGCCTCGGCGTCGCTCTGGCGCTCGTCCTCCGCGTAGGCACGCAGGTAGAAGTCGCTGAAGAACTCGTCCCAGGTCTGGGCCGGGCTGGGCGATCGGCCTTCCACGGGGCGAGTCTAGGTCGTGGTGAGCCAGCGAACGTCAACGGCGGCTGGGTAGGGGCGAGTCTGAGGGGGTGTGGTCATTTGACCCCAATTATTCGGGTCAAGTGACCACACCCCCGCCACTCACAACCCAACCCTCCTCCTCACCAGCCGCCGTTGATGTTCGCCGGCACAGCCGGGCGGATCCGAGGGAGCTACCCGCCCGGATACAGCAACCGCCGCCGGATCCCGGCCACACCGAGCAGCCCCGGGCCGACGTGGGCGCCGATCACCGGGCCGATCTCCGAGACGAACTCGGGGTCGGCGCCGAAGATCTCGCGGCCGCGCTCGACCAGCCGCTGCGCTTGGTCGTCGGCGTCGATGTGCTGCACGAAGAACGCGTCGCAGCCGTCGTCGCGGCGCGCCCGCAGGTAGTCCACGAGCCGCTCGAAGGCGCGGCCGGAGGTGCGTACGCGCTCGACCGGCAGGATCTCGGACTCGATCGAGAGGATGGGCTTGATCTTCAGCGTCGAGCCGAGCCACGCCTGGGCTCCGCCGACCCGCCCGCCGCGGCGCAGGAACTCGAGCGTGTCGACGGCGAACCACACCTTGAGCTCGCGCCGCGCCGCCGCCGCCGCTTCCGCCGCATCGGCCGCGCTCGCCCCCGCGCGGGCCGCCGAGTTGGCCGCGATCACCATCATCCCCAGCCCGGCGCACGCCGTCGCCGAGTCGAGCACGACGATCCGCTCGGGCGCGATGCCGCCTTCCAGCAGCTGGTCGCGGGCCTGCTCGGCGGCCGCGCAGGTGCCCGAGATGCCGGCCGAGAGGTGGATCGACACGATGTCCGCGCCGTCCTCGAGCAGCGGCTCGTAGGCGGCGAGGAAGTCGCCCACGGACGGCTGCGACGTGCTCGGCATCTCCGAGGACGCCCTCAGGCGCGTGTAGAAGTCGTCGAGGTCGACGATGTCGGCCTCGCGCTCCGTGACGCCCTCGAACGTCACGTAGAGCGAGACCTCGTGGACGCCGAGCTCCTGAACCAGCGCCTGCGGCATGTAGTGCGTCGTGTCGGTCACGACGGCGACCCGGGACATGGCCGGGGAGCGTAGTCGGCTCGCTAGCCTCAGCGCGCGATGGCCACCACCCTCGTCACGGGCGCGACCGGGTTCATCGGCTCGCATGTCGCGCGTGCCCTCGTGGCGCGCGGCGACGACGTTCGCCTGACCGTCCGCGCGACCTCGAGGCTCGAGCCGCTCAAGGATCTCGACGTCGAGACGGTCGTCGCCGACGTCACCGACCGCCGTGCGGTGCGGCGGGCGCTGCGCGGGGTCACGCGCGTGTTCCACGTGGCGGGCACGACGAACCTGCGGGCGCGCGCGGACGACCTCTTCCACATCAACGTCCAGGGGACGCGGACCGTGCTCGAGGAGTGCCTGCGGGCCGACGTCGAGCGCGTGGTGCACACCTCCTCGACCGCGGCGGTCGGCCCCGCCCCGGCGGGCGGCACCGCCGACGAGCGCCAGGTCTGGCGGGGCGGCGAGCTCGGCATCCCGTACGTCGACTCCAAGCACGAGGCGGAGGTCGAGGCGCTGCGGATCGCCGCGCGCGGGCTGCCGCTCGTCGTCGTGTGCCCCGCCTACGTCCTCGGCGCGGGCGACACGCACCGCTCGTCCACCGAGCTCGTGCGGCGCTTCATGCTGCGGCGCATCCCCGCCTACGTCGACGGGGCGATCAACATCGTCGACGTCGCCGACGTGGCGGCCGGCCACCTGCTCGCCGACGAGCGCGGCGTCGTGGGCGAGCGCTACATCCTCGGCAACCGCAACTACACCTGGGAGCGCCTGTTCGCCGACCTCGCACGGCTCTCGGGCATCGAGGGCCCGGCCGTGCGGCTGAGCGTCACCGCCGCGCTCGCGCTCGCCGAGACGCTCGGCCGGCTGCCGGGGCCGACGCCGATCACCCCGGTCGAGGTCCGCAGCGCCGCGCACTGGTGGACCTATCGATCCACGAAGGCGCGGCGCGATCTGGGCTGGAGCACGCGACCGCACGAGGAGACCGTGGAGGCGACGGTCGCGTGGTACCGCGAGCGCGAGGGCAGCCGCCTGCAGCGTTCAGGCAGCCGCCAGGCGCTCGGCTGGCGGGTCGCCGGCTACACCGCGCGACGGCTGGGGGAGCTCGTCCCGTGACCGCGCGGCTGCACCGCTGCCGGACGCCGACGAACTGGCTGTGCCCGTGTGGCCGCGTCGCCCGCGAGCTCCGGCGGCAGGGCATCGAGGCGGAGACGGTGCGGGTCGCGCTGCGGGCGCGCGACCGCGACGAGGTCGACGCCCTCACCGGCCAGCGTCACGTGCCCGTGCTCGAGCTCGGCCGCGAGGTGATCTGCGACTCCAAGCGGATCGTCGAGCACCTGCGCGGGCGCGGCTCCTAGGGCTCGACGACGGCCTTCAGCGCCTCGCCGCTGCGCTGTGCCGCGAGCGCCGCGCCGGTCTCGTCGAGGCCGAAGCGGTGCGTGACCAGCTCGAGCGGGCGGACGGCCTCGCGGCGGAGGAGGAACAGCGCCGCCTGCATGTCCACCGGGCCGGCCGACCAGCTCGCGGTCACGTCGAGCTCGCGCATGAAGACGGCGTTGCCGTCGATCGCCAGCGGGCTGTCCGGGGGCGGCGGCGCGTAGACGCAGAGCGCGCCGCCGGGGGCGAGCGCGTCGGCCGCGGCTGCGATCGCGTCGTCGCGCGGCGTGCAGACGATCGCGACGTCGACCGGCTCGTTGCCGTGTGCGGTCGCGCCCCAGCGCTCGGCGCGCGCCAGCCGCTCTGGCTGGGGCTCGCGCACCCATACCGCCTCGACGCCGCGCGCGTGGGCGGCGGCGATGTTGAGCAGCCCGCTCGCGCCGGCGCCGACCACGAGCAGGGCGTCGCCCGGCTCGAGGCCGACGCGGCGCTGGGCGCGCAGCGCGCACGCCAGCGGCTCGGTGAACGTGGCGAGCACCGGGTCCATGCCGTCGAGCGGCAGCAGCTCGCCCACCAGCGCGGCTTCGACGCGGACGTACTCGGCGAAGCCGCCCGGGTCGATGCGGGTGGAGCGGAAGCGCTCGCACAGCGTCTCGTGGCCGCGGCGGCAGCGCCGGCACTCCCCGCAGGGCGTGTGGTGGTGGATCGCGACGCGGTCGCCGCGGCGGACGCCGGTGACGCCGGCGCCGACCTCCACGACCTCGCCCGCCGGCTCGTGGCCCAGCACGGCGGGCAGCTTGCGGCTGACGTAGAAGTCCTGGACGTCGGAGCCGCAGGTCGCGCACGCGAGCACGCGGCAGACGACCTCGCCGGGGCCGCACACGGGGTCCGGCACCTCCTCGATCACCGTCTCGGTAAGCGAGACGGTGCGCGCGACCTTCATGCCACCGCCGCGACGGTCGCCATCGTCACCGGTCGCGCCACCCCCCTCTCGGTCACGAGCGCCCACACGAGCGCGGCGGGCGTGACGTCGAAGGCCGGGTTGCGGCACGGCGTCCCGGCCACGGTCAGCAGCGCGCCGCCGGCGGTGCGGACCTCGTCGGCGGGGCGCTCCTCGATCGCGATCCCGTCCCCGTCGGCCGTCGCGAGGTCGATCGAGGAGGAGGGACCGGCCACCACGAACGGGATCCCGGCCGCGTGGGCGGCGAGCGCGAGGCCGTAGGTGCCGACCTTGTTGGCGACGTCGCCGTTGGCCGCCACGCGATCGAAGCCGGTGATCACCGCATCGACGGCGCCGGTGCGGATGAGGCCGGGCGCGGCGGCGTCGACGGCCAGCTCGTGGTCGATCCCGAGCCGCCCGAGCTCCCACACGGTCAGCCGCGCGCCCTGCAGCAGCGGGCGGGCCTCGCAGGCGAGCACGCGCAGCGGCCGCCGGTCGGCGAGCTCGGCGATCACGCCGAGTGCGGTGCCGCGGCCGCTCGCGGCCAGCGCCCCGGTGTTGCAGTGCGTCATCACCCGGCCGGAGGGCACGAGGTCCTCGAGCAGATCGGCGCCGTGACGCGCCAGCGCGGCGCTGGCCGCCTCGTCCTCGCGGTGGATCGCCTCGGCCTCGGCGCGCGCGGCGTGCGCGCCGCCGGCGTGCGCGGCCGCCCGCACCCGCCCGACCGCCCACGCGAGGTTGCGGGCGGTCGGGCGCGCGCCGGCGAGCCGGTCGGCCGCGGCGTCGACCGCGCCGGCGTCGCCGGCGACGGCCATCGCCAGGCCATAGGCCGCGGCCACGCCGATCAGCGGCGCGCCGCGCACGGCCAGCCGCGCGATCGCCGCCGCGGTGTCGTCGGCTCCGTTCAGCTCGAGCACCTCCTCGCGCGCGGGCAGCAGCGTCTGGTCGAGCACGTGCAGGCGCTCGCCGTCCCAGCGCAGCGGCGGTGGTGCGTGGGTCGTCGGCTCCATCCGGCACGATGGTATGCCTCGTGCCCGCCGCGCTCTCCGTCTCCGCCCTCGTCAAGACCTACGGGTCCGTCCACGCCCTCGTCGGCGTCGACCTCGAGGTGGGCGAGGGCGAGCTCGTGGGACTGCTCGGCCCCAACGGCGCCGGCAAGTCGACCGTCGTCAAGGTCGCGTGCGGCCTCGTGACGCCGACATCCGGTCGCGCCGAGGTCTGTGGCGAGCCCGCCGGCTCGGTGGCGGCGCACCGCTCGCTCGGCTACCTCGCCGAGCTCTTCCGCTTCCCCGACTGGTGCACGGCCCATGAGCTGCTCGAGCTCCACCAGCGGCTGGCGGAGTCGGAGGGCGGCGCGGTCGAGCGGGCGGAGCTGCTGGAGCTCGTCGGCCTCCCGGACGCGGGCGAGACCCGGGTCGGGACGATGTCCAAGGGCATGCAGCAGCGGCTCGGGATCGCGCAGGCGCTGATCGGCTCGCCGCGGCTGTTGCTGCTCGACGAGCCGACCAGCGCCCTCGACCCGTCCGGCCGGCGCACGGTGCGGGCGCTGCTCGAGGAGCTGCGGGGGCGCGGGGTCGCGGTGCTCCTGAACTCCCACCTGCTGTCAGAGGTCGAGCTCGTCTGCGACCGCGTGGCGATCATCGACCACGGGGCGTTGGTGGCCGCCGGCACCCCGGCCGAGCTCAGCCACGCGGGCGGCGTCGAGGTCGAGACCGCGGGCGGGACGCGCGTCTTCGCGGCCGCGCGGCGCGACGACGCGCCGGGCATCGTGCGCGAGCTCGTCGCGGCGGGCGAGGAGGTCTACGGCGTGCGCGTGCTGACCTCCTCGCTCGAGGACGCCTACCTCGAGGCGGTGGGGGGCTCGTGACCGCCGTGCGCGTGATCGCCGTGTTCACGCTGCGCGAGTCGCTGCGGCGCCGCGTGTTCGCCGTCGTGGGCGTGCTGACGGTCGCCTTCCTCGCGCTCTACGGGCTGGGCACCTGGCAGCTGCATCGGGACATCAACGACGTCGGGTTCAACCAGCTCGGCGTGGAGCCGAACGTGATCGTGGGCGCGACGCTGCTCGGGCTGGCGATGTTCGGCACGATGTTCCTCGGCACCGTTCTGGCCGTGTTCCTGACGCTCGGAGCGGTCCGCGGCGACGCCGAGCGCGGGCTGCTCCAGCCGCTGCTCGTCCGCCCGGTATCGCGGCGCACGCTGCTGCTCGGGCGCTACGCGGCCGCCGCGGCGGTCTGCGCGGCCTACGTCGCCGCCGTCTTCGTCGCCGCGACGATCATCACGTGGGCGTTCGGGGGCTGGTGGCCCGACCACCTGCTCCTGCCGGCGATCGGCCTCGCGCTCGCCGTGGCGATCCTCGCCGCGGTCTCGCTGGCCGGCTCGGTGTTCCTGTCGGCGACCGCCAACGGCATCGCGGTGTTCATGGTCTTCGGCGCCGGCCTCGTGGCCGGGCTGCTCGGCCAGATCGGGGAGGCGCTGTCCTCGGGCACGCTGCAGAACGTCGCCGAGGTCGCGAGCTGGCTGCTGCCGTTCGAGGGCCTCTACCAGGCGGCGCTGGCCGGGCTGACGGCCGACACGGTCGGCTTCACCCGGCTCGCGATCAACCTCGGGCCGTTCGGCCGCGCGCAGTCCGCCGGGCCCGGCCTGTGGCTGTGGGCGCTCGTGTACCTCGGCCTCGTCGGCGTATGCGCACTGCGCGGCTTCGCGCGGAGGGACCTCTGATGCGCCGCCCGTTCGCCGAGGTCGACGTCTTCACCGAGGTGCCGTACTACGGCAACCCGGTCGCCGTGGTGCTCGACGCAGCCGGGCTCGAGACGGAGGAGATGCAGCGCTGCGCGAACTGGACGAACCTGTCCGAGACGACCTTCGTGCTGCCGCCGGAGGATCCCGCGGCCGACTACCGCGTCCGCATCTTCACGCCGGTGGCCGAGCTGCCGTTCGCGGGCCATCCGACGCTCGGGACCTGCCACGCCTGGCTGGAGGCGGCCGGCCTGGCGGAGCCCCCCGCCATCGTCACGCAGGAGTGCGGCGCCGGCCTCGTCGCGGTGCGCGGCACGCCGGACGGGCTCGCCTTCGCCGCGCCACCCCTGCTGCGCTCGGGGCC
Organism: Solirubrobacteraceae bacterium; assembly: GCA_034665245.1. GTDB lineage: Bacteria > Actinomycetota > Thermoleophilia > Solirubrobacterales > Solirubrobacteraceae > DASQFQ01. The sequence continues at coordinate 15,127 of JAXDGC010000327.1, forward strand.
GGT
>JAXDGC010000328.1:0-2598 GCA_034665245.1 Solirubrobacteraceae bacterium
TCCGCGACCCCCTCGATCACGCGCCGGTGGATCGTGCGCGGCGAGAGCCCGAGCACGCGGCCGAGGCGGCGGAAGCCGCTGCGCAGCCGCGGCTCGCTCGCGGGCATCGGCGGCACGGCGACGGGGCTGGCACGGCGCGATGCGCGCGCGAGCACGCGGCGCTGGTGGCGCTCGGCGCGGGTGAAGCGGCGCTGCTCCTCGCGGCGCTTGCTCTCGAGCGAGCGCAGCTGGGCGGCGGCGGCGAGGCGCGAGCGCTCGGAGCGCGAGCGCGCGGCGCGGTAGGTGTCGGCGACCTTCAGCTCGGCGGCCGGCAGGCCGCTCGGCACGATCTGGACGACGGGCGCGACGCGCGTGCGCACGAGCCGGTTGCCGTTGCGGTCGACGATGTCGCCGCGCGGGGCCTCGATCTTGATCTTGCGCACGCGGTTCTCGCGCGCCTGGGTCACGTAGTCGTCGCCCGAGAGCACCTGCAGGAACCACAGGCGGAAGAAGATGACCGCGAACAGCACGAAGGCGACGCCGCCGAGCACGGCCACGCGGACCGCGAGCTGCGGCGTGATGGCGGGGCGGCGCTCCTCGAGGTTGGGTGGAGTCATGCGCGGGAGATCGGGCTGAGCCCACCGGTCGTGTAGGCGCGCCGCCGGCGGCGGCGCGGGTCGTCGGGCAGGAGCGGAGCGAGCACGCGGCGCACGATCAGGTAGACCGGCAGCGCCAGCAGCGTGTTGAGGACGATCGTGAGCAGGATCTGGCGGACGAGCAGCAGCGACACCGGCGCATCGGCCCCGAGCAGGAACTGCATGACGGAGAAGCCGACCGCGTAGACGCCGGTGCCGATCGCGCCGACGGCGACCGGGACGAGGCCGTGGGCGGGGTCGCGCAGCTCGCGCAGGCGGCCGGCGCCGTAGCCGACGGCGGTCAGCACGAGCGAGGAGATGCCGAGCGTCTGCAACAGCGCCGTGTCGACGAAGAGGCCGATCGAGAAGCCGAACAGCGCGCCCGGGACGGAGCCCATGAGCAGGCCGACGGCCGCGACCAGCAACGGCGAGAGGTCGGCGGGCACGCCGAAGACCGTGATCTGCGCGACCGCGGTCAGCTGCAGGATGCCCCCCAGCAGTCCGAGGGCGGCGAGCCGGCCGATGACGGGCGCGGTCGGGGTCACGGTGTCGCCGTGGTCGAGGCGACCAGGTTGGTGGCGGGCTTGGTGAGCACCTCGACGTACTCCAGCCGCCGCAGGTCGGCGGCCGGGCGGACGTGGATGCGGCGGTCGAGCTCGCCCGAGCCCTCGTCGACCCGGTTGACGGTGCCGATCAGGATCCCGGGCGGGAACAGGGACTTCAGCGAGCTCGAGACCGTGCCGGCGGTGACGATGCGCTCGCCCTGCTTGACGAGCTTGCCGTGCGGGACCAGCTCGAGCAGCAGGTCGCCCGGCGCGCCGACGGCGGGGTCGAGCGAGCCGGGCTCGCCCGAGCGCGCGGCCTTCGCCGACACGCCGAACTCCTGGTCCGTCAGCAGCATCACGATCGCGTTGCCGTTCGAGACCGACTTGACCTTGCCGATCAGACCCTCGCCGTTGATCACGGGCTGATCGGCGCGCACGCCGTCGCTCGAGCCCTTGTTGATCTCCACCGTCGAGTACCAGGTGCTCGGGGAGCGCGCGAAGACGCGCGCGATCACGGGCTGGTAGGCCTTCATGCCGCCGGCCGTGTTGATGTCGAGCATCGAGCGCAGCTGCTTGTTCTCGGAGCCGTCGACCTGGAGCTGGGTCACCTGCTGGCGCAGGCTGTCGCGCTCCTTCTTGAGCTTGTCGCGCTCGTCCTTGGCGTTCAGCGTCGACCCGAACCAGCCGAAGAGGTCCCGGAACGGCTTGACGACGCGGTTCGCGCCCTCCTGGATCGGCGCGAGCACTTCCATCGCACCGCGCTGGACGCTGTGCAGGCCGCCGGAGCTGGATTCGCCGAAGTAGGCGGTGAGCAGGGTCAGCGAGAGGGCGACGAGAACGACCAGGACCGCGCGTCGTCTCCGCACCGCTTTGTCGTACATGCGGAAAGTGTCTCCAAGATGGTTGCGTTCTTCATCGCCTGGGCCGGCGGTTGTTACGCGAGTTGTTGCGGTTCGAGCGGTGGATCGCCTCGAACTCCTCCAGCGACCGGCCGGAGCCGACCGCGACGCAGGTCAGCGGCGACTCGGCGCGATGCGCGGGCATCTGCGTCTCTTCGCGCAGGCGCTCGTCGATCCCTTGCAGCAGCGAGCCACCGCCCGCCAGCATGATGCCGCGGTCCATGATGTCCGACGCCAGCTCTGGCGGCGTTCGGTCGAGCGTCTCCTTGATGGCGTCGATGATCTGCACGAGCGGCTCCTCGAGTGCGGCGCGGACCTCCTCGGAGGTGAGCACCACGGTCTTGGGTAGGCCGGACACGAGGTCGCGGCCGCGGATCTCGGCCTGCACCTCTTCCTCCAGAGGGTAGGCGGAACCGATCTCGAGCTTGACCTCCTCGGCCGTCTGCTGGCCGATGAGGAGCTTGTACTCCTTCTTGACGTAGTTGATGATCGCCTCGTCGAGCTCGTCGCCGCCCACGCGGATCGACTGCGAGACGACGA
>JAXDGC010000329.1:0-11391 GCA_034665245.1 Solirubrobacteraceae bacterium
CGGCGCGCTCCTCGGCCTCCTTGCGCGCCTGCTCCTCGGCTTCCTTGCGGGCGCGCTCCTCCTCGGCCCGGAACGTCTGGTAGCCCTGCGAGACGACGTCGCCGATCGCCTGCGTGATGATCGCGCACGACTTGATCGCGTCGTCGTTGCCGGGGATCACGTAGTCGATCCCGTCGGGGTCGCAGTTCGTGTCGACCAGGCCGATGATCGGGATCCGCAGCCGCTTGGCCTCCTGGACCGCGATCACCTCGGTCTTGAGGTCGACGACGAACATCGCGTCGGGCGGGCGCTGCATGTTCTTGACGCCGCCGAGGTTGGCCTGGAGCTTTGCCAGGTCCGCCTGGGCGGCCATGCGCTCCCGCGTCGGCAGCAGCGCGAGCTGGCCCTCGGCGGCGTAGCGCTCGAGGTCGTGCAGGCGCTTGATGCGCAGCGAGATGGTCTGGAAGTTGGTCAGCAGGCCGCCCAGCCAGCGGTGGTGGACGTAGGGCATGCCCGCGTTCTCGGCGACCTCCTTGACGGAGTCGCGCGCCTGCTTCTTGGTGCCCACGAACAGGACGGTGCCGCCGCGGTGGGCGACCTCCGAGCAGAACTGCTGCGCCTGTTCGAGCAGCGCCTGCGTCTTGAGCAGGTCGATGATGTAGATGCCCCCGCGCTCACCGTGGATGAAGCGGCGCATCTTTGGGTTCCAGCGGCGCGTCTGGTGCCCGAAGTGCACTCCGGACTCCAGCAGCTCCCGGATGCCGACGTCGGCCATTGAGAGTCTCCCTTGAATGTGGTTGTGACTGCGCCGGGCGGTGTCGGGGGGTGAGCGGGACCCGGCATCGCGCCGGGCAGGGCCGCCTCCCTCGAGCTCCAGGTGGATCGCCCGGGTCGAAGAGGTATGAAAAAGACCCTCTCAGTGTACGCAAGTTCCGTGAGGCTTCGCCGTTTGTGCCTGTGCGGGCCGGCCCTCCCTTCCCCTACCTCCGGTGGTCCGGTCCGCGCATTCCCGGGGTGGGGCGGCCACGATGGCCGCCCTGCCGCGTCTTACGAGGCCTGCCGGAGCGCGGCGGCGAGGTCCGCGGGGAGCGGTGAGCGGACGTCGACCGCCTCACCCGTGACCGGATGCTCGAAGGCCAGGTGCTCGGCGTGCAGGAACTGGCGCTCGAGCCCGAGCACGCCGCTGCGGCCGTACTCCGGGTCCCCCACGACCGGATGGCCGATCGCCTTCAGGTGCGCGCGGATCTGGTGCGTGCGCCCGGTCTCGAGCCGCACGCGCAGCAGCGTGTAGCCCTCGAGCGCCGCCTCGGTGGCGAAGTGCGTGACTGCCGCGCGGCCGTCGGCGGTGTCGGTCGAGATCCGCGTGCGGACCCGCCGGTCGCGCCCGAGCGGCGCCTCGATCACCCCGGTCCGCGCGCTCGGCCGGCCCTCGACCAGCGCGAGGTACTCGCGCAGGATGCCGCGCGCCTTGAGCTGCGCCTTGAGGGCCGCGTGCACCTCCTCGGAGCGCGCGACGACCAGCAGCCCCGACGTGTCGCGATCCAGGCGGTGGACGAGGCCGGCGCGGCCCGGCTCGCCGCCGGCGGCGCCGCGGCGCTCGAGCGCCTGGGCGAGCGTGCCCGACGCGTGGCCGCGCGCGGGGTGCACGACCACGCCGGGCGGCTTGTCGACGACGAGCAGGTGCTCGTCCTCCCAGGCGATCGCGAAGGAGGCCTCAGGCGCCTCCACCGCCGGCGCATCCGGCTCGTCGAGGACCTCGAGGACCTCGCCCCCGCGCAGCGCGTAGCGCTTGGCGCGCTCCTCGCCGTCGACCCGCACGCGGCCCGCGTCGATCGTGCGCTGCGCCGCGGCGCGCGAGCCGACGTGCGCCCCGAGGAAGACGTCGAGCCGCTCGCCCGCGGCGTCGGCGGGAACCTCAATCCGCACGGCGTGGCGGCCCTTCCAGGACGTAGAGCAGGCTCAGGACGCCGATCGTGATGCAGGCGTCGGCGAGGTTGAAGGACGGCCACAGGGGCAGGTCGATGAAGTCGGTCACGTAGCCCTGGTTCAGGCGGTCGATGAGGTTGCCCGCCGCGCCGCCCAGCAGCAGCCCGGTCGGCAGCCACACGAGCGGGCGGCGGCTGTGGGTGGCGAAGAAGGCCAGCAGCGCCACCACGCACGCGGCGCCGACGGCGATCAGGACGGCGCCGCCGTCGGCGAACAGCCCGAACGCGACGCCGCGGTTGCGCACGTGGACGAGCTCGACGCCGGGGAACACGCCGTCGCGGCTGCCCACGTCGATGTTCGCCCGCACGAGCGCCTTCGTCGCCTGGTCGGCCGCCACGACCGCGACGGTCAGCGCGGCCGCGCGCGCCGCGGAGGCGCCGGAGATCAATTGCCCCTGAGCAGGCTCACGATGATGCCGCCGCCGATCTGGAGCACGATGATCGCCACCATCGGGGTGAGGTCGAGCGGGCCGACCTGCAGCGGCAGGCGCCGGAACAGCTGCAGGTAGGGGTTCGAGACGTCGCGCAGGAAGTCCATGACGCCGCTGACGAAGCGGTTGTAGGGCATCCGCACGCCGAGCGAGAAGACGAGCTGGAGCACGACCCAGGCGACGATGCAGATCGTGTAGACGAGGATCAGCGCGGCGACGAAGTCGGCGATGTTCTGGCGCATCAGGCGGCCCCGAGGACGTCGTCCATGGCGGCGGCGAAGGCGACGCGGATGCCGTGGCGCTCGAGCGCGGCGAGGCCGCGCGCGGTCGTGCCGCCCGGCGAGGTGACCTCGCGGCGCATCCGCAGCGTGTCGTGGCCGCGGGCGCGCAGCAGCTCGGCGCTGCCGGCCATCGTCTCCGTGACGAGCCGCTGTGCCTGCGGGGCGGGCACGCCGCGGCGGATCGCGGCCTCCACCCACGCCTCGGCCGCGAGCGCCCAGTAGGCGGGCCCGACGCCCGAGCAGGCGGCAGCCGCGTCGAGCATCGTCTCCGGCAGGCGCACCACGATGCCGACGCGCTCGAAGAGCTCCTCCACCTGGTCCGCGAGCGGCTGCTCGGCGGGCTCGGCGAGCAGCGTCACGCCCTGGCGCACCTCGACCGGCGTGTTGGGCTGCACGCGCACGACCGGCGTGCCGGGATAGGCGGCGCGAAGCCGGTCCAGCCCGGTCGCGCCGAGCAGCGAGACGACGGCGCGCGCGTCAGGAGACACCTCGCGGGCGACGGCCTCGAGCTGCGCGGGCTTGTGGGCGAGCACCACGATGTCGGAGTTCGAAGCCACCTCGGAGTTCGACGCGGCCACGTCGCCGCCGAGCTCCTCGGCCAGCGCGCGGGCGCGGCCCGAGCCCGAGTCGGTGCACAGCACGGGCTCGCCCCAGCCGCGGGCGAGCGCCGCCGCCATGTTGCCTGCGCCGATGAAGCCGATTTCCATGGCGCCCACGGTACTGAGCGCCCCTCAGGACTGGTTGAAGAAGCCCTTCTCGATCAGCCGCGCGCGCTCCTCGGCCGACACCTCGACGTTGCGCGGGGTGAGGAGGAAGACCTTGTCGGCGATCTGCTGCATGCCGCCGTCCAGCGCGTAGGTCAGACCGGAGGCGAAGTCGACGAGTCGCTTGGAGAGGTCGCGGTCGATGCCCTGGAGGTTGACGATCACCGGGATCTGGTCCTTGAACTTGTCCGCGATGTCCTGGGCGTCGTTGAACGACTTGGGGATCACGAGGTGCACGCGCGTGCTCTCGCGGCGGCCGTTGCCGGCCGGCTCGACCGAGCGCAGCGATCTGGTGCGCGACTCCGTCGGGGAGTCGTCGGCGAAGATGTCGTCGATCTCGTCACGGCGGCGGCGCGTCGAGAGGCGGCGGACGTTGGGGCGCTCGCGGTAGCGGTCCTCGAGCACGGCCTCGGGCTCGCGGGGGTCCGGTTCCTCCTCCTCGTACGCGTCGCGGTCCTCGGCGAGGCCGAAGTAGACGAGCGTGCGATGCCAGGTGTCACTGAGAGCCATACGCGTCGATCCGATTCGCGTTCACGCGCGATTCCCCTGCATCATGCCCCATACAGGCGGGTGCCGACACGTACGATCGTCGCGCCCTCCTCCACGGCGACCGCGAAATCCTGCGAGGTGCCCATCGACAGACGGGCCAGCCCGTGCGCCTCGGCGAGCTCGCGCAGGGCCGCGAAATGGCGCCGGCTGTCCTCTGCGACCTCGGAGAACGGCGGCATCGTCATCAGGCCGGAGACCCGCACGGGGGCGCGCTCGATGAAGGCGCCGAGCTCGTCCGGGGCGATCCCGGCCTTGTCCTCCTCCCCGGCCACATTGACCTCGACGAGGATCTCCGTCTCGGGCGTGCCGTGGCGCTCGAGCTGCTTCAGCGCCGAGTCCGAGGCGACGGAGTGGATCAGCTCGACGTGCGGCAGGATCTGCTTGACCTTGCGGCTCTGGAGCTGGCCGATGAAGTGCCAGCGCAGCTCCGGGTGCGCGCCCGCCTTGGCCTCGAGCTCCTGGGCGCGGTTCTCGCCCACGAGCGTCAGCCCGGCCTCGGCGATCACGCCGAGCTCCTCGAGCGCGATGTACTTGACGGCGGCGAGCAGCTCGACCTCGGCCGGGTCGCGCCCGGCCTTCCGCGCCGCGGCGGCGATCTCCTCGCGCACCCGGTCGGTCGCCGCGCGCACCGCCTCGGGCTCGAGGCCGGTGATCAGGCCCGCCACACGACTCCCGCCTGGCGGCCGGTGACGCCCTTGTCGCGGCGGTGGGAGAAGAACAGGTCGGGATCGGCGCACATCGTGCAGAGCCCGACGTCGTGGATCTGCCGGACTCCCGCCGCCTCGAGCTGCGCCCGGGCGACCATGGCGATGTCGAGGTTGCGCTCGCCCACCCGCGCGTCGTAGTCCGCGAAGTGGGCGTGGACGTCCTCGCTGACCTCGTAGCAGCAGCCGCGCGCCGACGGGCCGAGCGCCGCGGTGGTGGAGCCGTTTGCGCCGAGGTCGCGCAGCGCCGCGACGCCCTCGGCCACGATCCCGCTCGCAAGCCCTCGCCAGCCGCCGTGCAGGGCCGCGACGGCCCCGTCGGCGACGAGCATCACCGGGAGGCAGTCGGCCGTGAACACGAGCGCGGCGACGTCGTCGAGCGCCGTCGCCTGGCCGTCCTCCTCCGCGGCGTGCCGGCCGGGCCCCGGCGGCTCGGTCGCCCGGCGCACGGTCGCCCGGTGGACCTGGCGCCCGTAGAGGAAGCGCTCGCGCGGCCGCCCGACCGCAGCGGCGAGGCGCTCGCGGTTCGCATCGACGTTCGCGTCGCTGTCGTCCGTGAGCCGGCCGAGGTTCAACGAGGCGAACGGCCCGCGCGAGACCCCGCCGCGGCGCGTGGAGAACAGGACTCCGCCGCCGGGCAGGTCGGCGGCGATGTGATCGCCGAGCCGGCGGAAGGGGGTGGGCAGGTCCATCGCAGGCATTGTGGTGCACGAACGTCAACACCGGCATTGAGGAGGGGGCCCGGAGGGGGTGTGGTCACTTGACCCGAATAATTGGGGTCAAGTGACCACGCCCGGTCGAAACCGGCCGCGGCGGCCCGGACTCCCTCCCTCACTGCCGCAGTTGACGTTCGCCGGCAAGCGCCACCGCCAGCTGCGCCTCCCGGTCCCCCGCCTCCCCATCGAGCGCCGCCCCCATGGCAGCGTCGAGCGCCCGCCCGATCGCGGGTCCCGAGAGGCCGGCGGCGAGGAGGTCGTCGCCGTCGATCGCCAGGCGCGTGCCGCGGAGCTCGGAGAGCCAGCGGCCGGCGGCGTCCGGGGCTCCGAGGGCGCCCGCCAGCGCGACCGTCTCGGGCGCCTCGCGGCGCAGCAGCGCCCACAGCGCCGACGGGCGGTCCATGCCGCCCATCACCGGCGCGAGCGAGCGGGCGCGGGAGGCCGCGGCGACGACGGTCTCGCGCTCGCGGGCGGTGAACGCCAGCTCGTCCAGGCGCTGGGCGAGCTCGGCCGCCGCAGCGTCGAGGCAGCAGGCCGCCAGCGCGACGAGGTCGGCCCGCGCGTCCTCGGGGGTCAGCCGCTCCGCGCGCTCGGCCAGGTCCGGGTCGACGCGGAAGCCCGGCAGCAGCCGCGGCCCGATCCCCAGCCCCTCCAGGCCGCACACCGCGGTCGGCTGTGGCTCGGCCAGGAGCAGCCGCAGCTCCGCGCCGAGCCGCGAGCCGCTGACGGTGGCGAGCGCCCCGCCTCCGACGGCCGCGAACGCCCACCCGCGCGTCTTCTCCTCGATCGGGAAGCGCAGCCGCGCGCCGTAGCGCACCAGCCGCAGCAGGCGGGTCGGGTCGTCGAGGAACGACCGCTCGTGCAGCACGCGCAACTGCCGGGCGGCGAGGTCCTCCAGCGCGCCCGGGACGGCCTCCAGGGCCCCGTCGGCGAGCCGCACCGCGATCGCGTTGACGCTGAAGTCGCGCCGCGCCAGGTCCTCCTTGAGCGGGACGCCGAGCTCGACGTCCGGTAGCGCGCCCGGGCGCTCGTAGCGCTCGCGGCGGGCGGCGGCGATGTTGACGTCGCCCCCCGCCGTCGCCGTCCCGAAGCGGTCGTGCACGACCGTATCGGCGCCGAGGCGCCGCGCCGCAGCCTCGACATCGCCCTCGACGACGAGATCGAGATCGCGCGGCTCGCGGCCGATCAGGACGTCGCGGACGGCGCCGCCAACGACCCAGACCCCCGGGACGTCCCTCAATGCGTCGAGCGCGGGCTCCAACCGGGGCTGGGCATGGAGCCGGTCCAGGAGGTCGTCGGGGCTCACACGGCTACCATCGCAGTCCATGTCGTCGCCGGATAGTCCCCGGTCCCGGCGGCGGATCGTCATCTGGGTGGGGCTCGCCGCCGTGTTGCTCCTCGCCGCCGGCGCGGGCGCCTACGTCCTGCTCTCGGGCGGCGACGTGTCCAACCCGAATGTCGAGTTCCGCTCCGAGCCGACCGACACCCCCGCCCCGGAGCCCGCCAAGAAGAGCGAGGACGCCTTCGTCTGGCCGCTCTACGGCTACTCCCCGGAACGCCGTCAGTACCTGCCGGCCTCGAAGCTGGTGCGCCCGCCGTTCAAGCGCCTCTGGTCGTGGAACGCGCACTCGCTGCTCGAGTTCTCGCCCGCCATCGCTGAGCGCAAGCTGTACGTGATCAAGAACAGCGGCAGCGTGTACGCGATCTCGACGCGCACCGGCAAGCCGGCATGGGCCCGCGACCTGGGCCGGCTCGCCGCCTCCTCCCCCGCGTACGGCGCCGGGCGGATCTACGTGACGATCCTCAAGCGCGACCGCAGGTCCAACGGAGGCCGCGTCGCGTCGCTGCGGGCGAAGGACGGCAAGGTGATCTGGTCCAAGCCGCTGCCGAGCCGCACGGAGACCTCTCCCCTGCTCGCCGGCGGGCGGGTCTACATCGGCTCGGAGGACGGCACCGTCTATGCGCTGCGCGCCTCCGACGGCGGTGTGGTCTGGCGTTACAAGGCCTCCGGCGCGGTCAAGGGAGCGATCGCGCTCGCCGACGGCAAGCTCTACTTCGGCGACTACGGCGGCCACGTGCACGCGATTCGCGAGAGCAACGGCAAGCGGGTGTGGTCGGTGACGACCCACGGAGCCCGGTTCGGCACGAGCTCCGGGCAGTTCTACGCCAGCCCGGCGATCGCCTACGGCCGCGTCTACATCGGCAACACGGACTCCAACGTCTATTCGTTCTCGGCCGCCACCGGCAAGCTCGCCTGGCGCACGGGCACGGGCGGCTACGTCTACGCCTCCGCCGCCGTCGCGCAGGTGCCGGGCGGCAAGCCGACGGTCTACGTCGGCTCCTACGACCGCCGCTTCTACGCGCTCGACGCGCGCTCGGGCAAGGTGGAATGGAAGCGCAAGGCGCCTGGCCGCGTCTCGGGCGCCGCCACCGTCGTCGGGGACGTCGTCTACTTCGGCGACCTCGACTCGCGCACCACGACCGGGCTCGGCGCGCGGACCGGCCGCAACGTGTTCCGCTTCAACCGGGGCGGCTACAACCCCGTGGTCTCCGACGGACACGACCTGTTCGTGGTCGGCTACTCCTCGCTGTCGCGCCTCACGCCGCGCTGAGCGCGCGTACCGGCACGCCGGCGGCGGCGAGGTATCGCTTGAGCTCGGCCACCGAGTAGTGGCCGTAGTGCAGGAGCGAGGCGAGCAGGACGGCGTCGGCGCCCGCGGCGAACGCGTCGACGAGGTGCTGCGGCTCGCCCGCGCCGCCCGACGCGATGACGGGCACGTCGACCTGCGAGGAGATCGCCCGCAGCAGGTCGGTGTCGTAGCCGTCCCGGGTGCCGTCGCGATCCATCGAGGTCAGCAGGATCTCCCCGGCGCCGCGCGAGACGCCCTCGCAGGCCCACGAGACGGCGTCGATGCCGGTCGGCGTCCGGCCGCCGGCGACGTAGACCTCCCAGCCCTCAGGGGCGCGCTTGGCGTCGATCGCGAGCACCACGCACTGGGCGCCGAACACGTTGGCGAGCTCGTCGATGAGCTCCGGCCGCGCGACCGGGGCCGAGTTCACCGAGACCTTGTCCGCGCCGGCGTCGAGCACCGCCTGGGCGTCGCCGGCCGAGCGGATGCCGCCGCCGATCGTGAACGGGATGAAGACCTCGTCGGCCGCGCGGCGGGCGAGCTCGACCACGGTCTCGCGCTTGTCCGAGGTCGCGGTGATGTCGAGGAAGACGAGCTCGTCGGCGCCCTCGGCGTCGTAGAACGCGGCGAGCTCCACCGGGTCGCCGGCGTCGCGGATGTCGAGGAAGCGGGTGCCCTTGACGACGCGGCCGGCGTCGATGTCCATGCAGGGGATCACGCGCTTGTAGTGCATCCGAGCGCAGCTTAGGCGGAGGCCGCCGCGGGCAAGCCGTGGAGGTGAGCATGCAGAGCGACACGCGCTTCGGCGCGCGGGCGCTGATCGCCGGCCTGGCACTCGCCCTGGTCGCGGTGCCGTTCGGGCTGCTGCTCTTCCTCGTCGAGGACAAGTGGCCGCCGCTGCTCGACGTCGACGCGGACGCGCGCGACTCGCTCCACGGCGTCGCGGTCGACCACGCGGGCTTCGTGACGGCCCTCCGCGTGCTCAGCACGATCGGGTCCGCGGTGGTCTACGTCCCGCTCTTCGCGCTCGTCGCCGTGCTGCTCCTGCGGCGGCACCGGCGCCGGCTCGCGATCTTCGTCGCCGTGACGATGGCGGGGAGCAGCGTGCTGAACGCGCTCGTGAAGCTCGCCGTCCACCGGGCGCGACCCGTGCTGCCGGACCCGGTCGCGCACGCCAACGGGTTGAGCTTTCCCAGCGGCCACGCCCAGTCCGCGATCGTCGCCGCCTCGATCCTGCTGCTCGTCGGGCTGGCGGCACTGCCACGGCGGTGGCGGCCGCTCGCGGTCGCCGCCGCGGTCGCCTGGGTGCTGGCCATCGGCTTCGCGCGCGTCGGTCTCGGCGTCCACTTCGTGTCCGACGTGCTGGCGGGCTACGTCCTCGGCGCCGCGTGGGTGGCGGCGATGACCGCCGCCTTCCGCGCCTGGCAGCGCGACGTGGCGCGGCCGTAGCGAACGGCGCCGACCCACAGGAGGAGGAGCCCGCCGGCGAGGAAGAAGTCGGCGGGCGACCACACGGCGCCGCGGAACGGCACGCCGAGCGGGACGAAGTCGGTCACGCGCCCGAGCACGGCCAGCTCGGCCATGTTGCCCAGGCCGCCGCCGATCACGATCCCGGCCCCGAGCGCGAGCAGGCGCGTCCGGGCGACGGCGATCAGGCCGACGGCGATCACCGCGGACACGACGACGAGGTGCCACGGGCGGTTCACGTTGAACACGACCTGGTCGGGGCGCAGCGCCGTCAGCGCCCATGCCTTGAGCGCCCAGTCGACGCCCGCGACCAGGAGCGCCACCGCCGCGACGGGCAGCACGCGGACGGGGAGCGGACGCGGCATCTCGGACCAGCATGCGGTCCGCAGGGCACGCCGTCAATCGGCCATCGGTCCGCCTCAGCGCCGGTGATGGGCGATGCGCGGCCGGCTGTAGCCATCCGCCGGGCGCTCGGCGTCGAGCGCCGCCTGGCCCTCGGCGATCGTGAAGCGGCCCTCGTAGAGCGCCTTGCCGACGATCACGCCCGCGAGGTTGACCTGGCGCAGGTCCGCCAGCGCGCGCAGGTGGTCGAGCTCGCCGATCCCGCCCGAGTAGAGGAAGCGCCCGCGGACGGACTCCGCCACCTTGCGGACGTCGTCGAGGTCGGGGCCCTCGAGGCGCCCGTCGCGGTCGACGTCGGTGTAGACGAATGAGGAGACGCCGCGGTCGCCGAGGCGCCGGATCGCGTCGCCGGCCGGCATCTGCGTCGTCTGCGTCCAGCCGGCGGTCGAGATGTGCCCGCCGCGGACGTCGACCGAGACGAGCACGCGCGGGCCGAAGGCGGCGATCACGGAGTCGAGGAAGTCGACGTCGCGGAAGGCGGCGGTGCCCACGATCACGCGCTCGGCGCCCGCTCGCAGCGCCTCGCGGACCGCGGGCAGCGTCCGCAGGCCGCCGCCGTACTGGACCGGCACGCCCGTCTCGCTCGCGATCCGGCGCAGGTGCTCGATCGACTTCGGAGACCCCGAGCGCGCCCCGTCGAGGTCGACGACGTGCAGGAAGCGCGCACCGGCCTCGACCCATGACCTCGCCGCCTCCAGCGGATCGTCGTGGTAGACGGTCTGATCCTCGAAGCGTCCCTCGACCAGGCGCACCGCCTTGCCGTCGAGGATGTCGATGGCGGGATAGAGGATCACGCGGAGCCCACGAAGTTCGCGAGCAGCGCGAGCCCGTCGCGGGAGGACTTCTCCGGGTGGAACTGGACGCCGGCGACGTTGTCGCGCTCGACGATCGAGGCGAAGCGCTCGCCGTACTCGCCGCGCCCGACGACGTCGCCGTCCTCGCGCGGCCGGCAGACGAAGGAGTGCACGTGGTAGAAGGCCGCCGCCTCCCCGAGCCCGTGCGTGAGCCCCGACGGGCGCTCGAGCGCAACACGGTTCCAGCCGATGTGCGGCAGCTTCGGCGCCTCCAGCGCCGTGACCTCGCCCGGCAGCAGCCCGAGCCCCGCGGCGCCCTCGTGCTCGGCCGAGCCCTCGAAGAGCAGCTGCATGCCGAGGCAGATGCCGAGGACCGGCGTCCCCTCGCCGGCCCGCTCGCGGATCACGCCGTCGAGCCCGGCGGCCGACAGCCGCCGCATCGCCTCCGGGAACGCTCCGACGCCGGGGACGACCACCGCGTCGGCGTCCCGGATGGCGTCGTGGTCACCGGTCACCCGGACCTCGGCGCCGACGTGCTCGAACGCCTTCTCGACCGAGCGCCGGTTGCCCATCCCGTAGTCGACGACCGCGACCGTGCTCACGTCAGCGTGCCCTTGGTCGACGGCACGCCGGTCTCCGTGGGGTCGACCGCCACGGCGGCCCGCAGCGCGCGGGCGAAGGCCTTGAAG
>JAXDGC010000330.1:0-2547 GCA_034665245.1 Solirubrobacteraceae bacterium
ACGATCGCGACCTTCTGCCCCACGAGCGCGTTGACGAGCGTCGACTTGCCGACGTTGGGCCGCCCCGCCAGCGCGACGAAGCCCGCGCGGGTCACTTGATCCAGGAGACGATCTCGGCCTGCAGGGCGAGCATCTCGCCGCTGTCGGTCTCGTGATCCATGCCGACGAGGTGGAGGGTGCCGTGGACCACGGCCTCCGAGATGTCCTCGGTGTGCTCGGGGCAGATGACGACGTCGCCGAGCTCGCGCAGCGACGGCGGGCCGGGCAGCTCGATGTCCTCGTCGACCGGGAAGGAGAGGACGTCGGTCGGGCCCTCCACGCCGCGGTGGGCCGAGTTGAGCTCGGCGATCTTCCCCGCGTCGACGAACTCGACCGCGAGGTGGCCCTCCTCGATGCCGGCGGAGGCGAGCGCGATCGCCACGAGGCGGCAGAGCGCCTCTTCGGGCAGCGTCGAGCTCCCGATCACCTCCACGTCGAGCACGGCTAGGAGGTCCGCCGCCGCGGCGACTGCGAGGGTGCGGGGCGCAGCTCGGGCGCCGCGTGCGTGGAGTGCTCGTCGTAGGCGGCCACGATCCGCTGCACGAGCTTGTGGCGCACGACGTCCTCGCCGCCGAAGCGGATGAACTCGACGCCCTCGACGCCCGAGAGGATGTCGGCCACCACCACGAGCCCGGACTTCTGGTCGCGCGGCAGGTCGACCTGGGTGATGTCGCCGGTGACGACCATCTTCGAGCCGAAGCCGAGGCGGGTGAGGAACATCTTCATCTGCTCGGGGCTGGTGTTCTGGGCCTCGTCGAGGATCACGAACGAGTCGTTGAGCGTGCGGCCGCGCATGAACGCGAGCGGCGCGACCTCGATCACCGACCGTTCGAGGTGGGCGGCGACGCGCTCGGCGTCGAGCATGTCGTGCAGCGCGTCGAACAGCGGCCGCAGGTAGGGGTCGACCTTCGCCATCAGGTCGCCGGGCAGGAAGCCCAGGCGCTCGCCGGCCTCGACCGCGGGGCGCGTGAGGATGATGCGGTTGACCTCGCGGCGCGACAGCGCGGCGACGGCCATCGCGATCGCCAGGAAGGTCTTGCCGGTGCCCGCGGGGCCGACGCCGAACGTGATCGTCGAGCGGCGGATGGCGTCGACGTAGCGCTTCTGGTTGACCGACTTCGGCGCCACCTTGAGGTTGCGGTGGCGCCAGACGATGTCCTCGAGCACCTGGGCGGGCGACTCGCGCTCGTCGAGCACCCGGGTCACCGACTCGATCGTGGCCGGCCCGAGCTCGTGCCCGCGCGCCACGAGCGAGGACAGCTCGCGCACCACGGTGGCGGCGGCCTGGACCGCGTCGGCATCGCCGTCGAGCGTCACGACGTTCCCGCGGAGGTAGATCGCGCAGTCGAGGTGCTCCTCGAGCGTGCGCAGGATCTGGTCCTGCGCGCCCGCCAGCTCGGCCGCGACTTCGTTGGAGAGCTCGAGTTGGCGTCGGGCCATCAGGCCTGCAGGGCCTCCTTGACCTTCCCGGAGACGCGCTTGCCGTCCACGCGCCCGCCGGCGGCCGACATCACGTGCTTGATCGCGCGGCCCATGTCGCGCGGCCCCTCGGCGCCGGTCTCGGCGACGGCGGTGGCCACGAGCGCGTCGAGCTCGGCGTCGGACAGCTCGGCGGGCAGGTACGTCTCGATCTGGGCCGCCTCGTGGGCCTCGGTCTCGGCGAGGTCGTCGCGGCCGTTCTCGCGATAGACGCTCTCGGACTCGCGACGGCGCTTGCGCTCGCGGCGGAGCACGGCGACCTCGTCGCCCGGACCCTCCTTCGCGTCCTTCTGGAGCTCTGAGAGCACCAGCCGGAGCGCCGCTGCCCGGTCGCGATCCCCGGCCTTCATGGCCGAGTTCACGTCCGCCCTGATTCGTTCGGCGATCTGCACCTCGGACAAGGATACGACCGTCTCCACACGAAGAAGCGCCCCGGAACCTGGGCGCAGGTTCCGGGGCGCGGAGCGGGACGGGGGTCCCGCAGCTGTAAAGGGCGGCGCTAGCGATTCTCGTTGCCGCCGGCGATCTTGTCGACCATGCCGTTGGCCGTGTCGGCGATCTTGTGGTGCAGGCCGGAGGCGATGAGGGCGCCGATGATGACGGCGACGACGAGCAGGATGCCCATGTACTCGGCGGCCGTCTGCCCGCGCTCCTGCTCGAGGCGGTTGCGGAGGCCCATCGCAGCGCCGAGAGCCAGGATGCAGAACTCGCGGTAGGTGTCCTGGATGCTGCTGGTGATGTCCGACATGTGAGCCCCCTGGCTGGAAGTGGAAGACCGAATGACTGCGGTCAGTATTCCGGCGGCCACTCGGCTCTACGAGAGGCCGGGGGCTCAACCTGAGGGGGGCCGGGGGTCCCAAATCCACGTGGGACCCCCTGGGTCCTTCTAGCTGTCGCGGACCCCGAGCCAGAGGGCGATCGCCTCGGAGCGCGAGTGCACCCCGATCTTCTCGTAGATGCGGCTGAGGTGGTTCTTCACCGTCTTGTTGGTGATGAACAGCTGCTCGGCGATCTCGCGGTTCGTGTTGC
>JAXDGC010000331.1:0-6256 GCA_034665245.1 Solirubrobacteraceae bacterium
ACCTCGCGCCGGCTCGTCAACCAGCTCACCCAGGACGAGGGCACGCTGACGGACTTCATCGTCAACTCCTCGCGCGCGGTCACCGCCGTCGCCGAGCGCCGCACCGATCTCGCCAACCTCGTCTCCAACACGAACGCGACGGCGGGCGCGATCGGCCAGGAGAACGTCGCGCTCTCGCGCGCCCTCGGGCTGCTGCCGACGACGCTGCGCCGCGCCAACACGACGTTCGTCAACCTGCGCGCGACGCTCGACGACCTCGACGTGCTGGTCGCCGAGTCCAAGCCCGCCACCAAGCGCCTCGCCCCGTTCCTGCGCGAGCTGCGCCCGCTGGTGCACTCCTCGCGGCCGACGATCCGCGACCTGCGCAAGCTCGTCACGCGGCCCGGCGCCGACAACGACCTGCTCGACGCGACGCGCAAGCTGCCGCACCTGCAGAAGGTGGCCAGCCCGGTCTTCCTGCACTCGACGCAGGCGCTGCAGAAGAGCCAGCCGGTGCTCGAGTTCATCCGGCCCTACATCCCCGAGCTGACGGGCTGGTTCCACGACTTCGGCCAGTCGACCGCCAACTACGACGCCAACGGCCACTTCGCCCGCATCCAGCCGATCTTCAACGCCTTCTCGTTCACGGACAACCCGGCCGGCGGCGTGCTGCGCCCGCAGGGCCTCAACGACAAGTTCGCGGGCCTGCAGACCAACATCGCCCGGCGCTGCCCGGGCGCCGCCAGCCAGCGCGCCGAGGACGGATCGGCGCCGTCCACCGACCACGGGAACCTCGGTCCCGAGGACTGCGACCCGAGCCTCGCGCTCCCGGGGCCGTGACATGAAGCGCGTCGCGACCGTAACCGTCCTGCTCGCCGTGGCCGCCGCCGCGATGCTCTCCGCGGGCGCCGGCAACGGCGGCTCCTACAAGGTCCGCGCGATCTTCGACAACGCCGGGTTCGTCATCAGCGGCGAGGACGTCAAGGTCGCCGGCGTCAAGATCGGCAGGATCGACTCGCTCGACGTCACGCCCGACTTCAAGGCCGTCGTCGTGCTCGACATCCAGGACCCCGGCTACCAGGACTTCCGCTCCGACGCGAGCTGCCAGGTGCGGCCGCAGTCACTGATCGGCGAGAAGTTCGTCGAGTGCCAGCCGACCCAGAAGCGCGCCGTCGACGCCCCCGCGCCGCCGCCGCTCAAGAAGGTCGACAAGGGCAAGGGCAAGGGCCAGTACCTGCTGCCGGTCCAGAACACCTCGAAAGCGGTCGACCTCGACCTGATCAACGACGTGATGCGCCTGCCCTACCGGCAGCGGCTGTCGCTGATCGTCTCCGAGCTCGGCACCGGCCTCGCCGGGCGCGGCTCGGAGCTCAACCAGGTCATCCGCCGCGCCGACCCCGCGCTCAAGGAGGTCGACAAGGTCCTCGCGCTGCTCTCGTCGCAGAACCAGGTGCTCGCCGACCTCGCTCGCAACTCCGACACGACGCTCGCGCCGCTCGCGCGCGAACGCAAGCACGTCTCCTCCTTCATCGCCCATTCGAGCAAGGTCGCGCAGGCGACCGCCGAGCGCCGCGACGCGCTGGGCGCGGACATCCAGCGCCTGCCGACGTTCCTGCGCGAGCTCAGGCCGACGATGCGCCGGGTCGGCGGGCTTTCGGACGAGATGACGCCGGTCCTCGCCGGTCTCCACGACGTCGCGCCCGACGTCAACCGCGTGATCAGTCAGCTCGGCCCGTTCTCCCAGGCCGGCATCCCGGCGCTGAAGTCGCTGGGCGAGGCCGGCAAGGTCGGCATCCCGGCGATGCGCGACGCCCGCCCGGTCGTCGCCGACCTGCGCCGGCTCGGCAAGGTCGCGCGCCCGGTCGGCAAGACCGCGCGGATGGTGCTCGAGTCCTTCAAGAAGGGCCGCGGCGTGCAGCGCCTGCTCGACTACGCCTTCTACCAGGTGGCCGCCGTCAACGGCTACGACTCCTTCGGCCACTACCTGCGGGCGCGCCTGATCCTCAACACCTGCTCGCGCTACTACACGAAGGTCGTCGCCGGCTGCTCCAGCAAGTTCGCCGCGAGCGCCTCCCAGTCCTCGGCCGTCAGCGCGAGCGCCGCGGCGACGAGCGACGACCCGATCCTCGAGCGCACCTCCGCCGCGCTGGCCGGCAAGAACCCCGACAGCGCCGCGCCCGCGCCCACACCCGCCCCGAAGCAGAAGAAGAGCGGATCGACCGACCGGGGCTCCGCGCGACCCGCCCGCGGCCCGGCCGGCCCCGCGGCCCCGAGCGCCGGCGCACCCAGCAGCAGCACCGGCAACACGAACGCGGGCGAAGGCGCCACCGGACCGCTCCTCGACTACCTCTTCGGCAAGGACGGCGGATGAGAAGCCGAGGCTCCTCCATCGCCGGCAACCCCGTCCTCATCGGCGCCGCCACGGTGCTGGTGGTCATCGTCGCGATGTTCCTGTCCTACAACGCCAACGCGGGCCTCCCGTTCGTCCCGACCTACCAGGTCAAGGTCGAGGCCCCGAGCGCGGCAGCGCTGGTCAAGGGCAACGAGGTCCGGATCGGCGGCACCCGCGTCGGCGCCGTCGACACGATCACGACCCGCCGCCGCAAGGACGGCTCGAGCGTCGCCGTGATCGGCATGAAGCTCGAGCGCGCCGTGAAGCCGCTGCCCAAGGACTCCACGATCATCATCCGCCCGAAGTCCGCGCTCGGCCTCAAGTACGTCGAGATCACGCGCGGCACGTCGAAGCAGGGCTACGCCGACGGCGACACGATCCCGGTCTCGGCGTCGAAGCCGACCGAGGTCGAGTTCGACGAGTTCGTGAACATGTTCGACGACAACACGCGCCCGGCGATGCAGCAGAACCTGCAGGGCTTCGGCGACGCGTTCGCGGGCCGCGGCTCGAGCATCAACGTCGCGCTCGGGGTGCTCCCCGCGCTGCTGCGCGACATCCAGCCCGTCGCCCGCAACCTGTCCAACCCGGACACGGGCCTCAAGCGCTTCTTCAACGAGCTCGGCGACGCCGCGCGGATCGTCGCCCCCGCCGCCGAGACGCAGGCGAGCCTGTTCGTGAACCTCGACACGACGTTCACCGCGCTCGACGCTGTCGCGCGCCCGTTCATCCAGGACTCGATCACCGAGGGCCGCCCCGCGCTCGACAGCGCGATCCGCTCGTTCCCGATCCAGCGGCCGTTCCTGCGCAACACGCAGGGCCTGTTCCACGAGCTGCGTCCCGGCGTGCGCGCGCTGCGCACCGCGGCGCCCGACCTCGCGTCCGCGCTGACGGTCGGCACGCGCACGCTGCGCCGCTCGCCCGCGCTCAACCACCGCCTCGCGGCGCTGCTGACCGAGCTGCGCACGTTCGCCAACGACCCGGTGGCGCCGCGCGGCCTCAAGCGGCTGGCCGAGACGCTCGAGGCGCTCAAGCCGCCGCTCGACCACCTGGCGCCGGCCCAGCTGCAGTGCAACTACGCGACGCTGTGGTTCCGCAACGTCTCCTCGCTGCTGTCGGAGGGCGACGTCCACGGCACCTGGCAGCGGTTCATCATCATCGCCACGCCGCAGGGCCCGAACAACGAGGGCGGCCCCTCCTCGGCGCCCGCGAACGGCCCGAGCTCAGACAACTACCTGCACTCGAACCCGTACCCGAACACGGCGTCGCCCGGTCAGCCCAAGGAGTGCGAGTCCGGCAACGAGCCGTTCCCCGCCGGGCGCAAGGTGATCGGCAACCCGCCCGGCACCCAGCCGGCGGCAACGGAGGGCGTCAAGTAATGCGCCAACGCCGCCGCAGCAGCCGCAGCCCGTTCACGATCGGGCTGATCGCGCTCGTGATCGTCCTGATCGGCGTGTTCCTCGGGTTCACCAAGAACATCCCGTTCACCCACGGCTTCCGCGTCAAGGCCACGTTCCAGTCGGCCAACTCGCTGCGGGTGAACTCGCCCGTGCGGATCGCGGGCGTCGCCGTCGGCAAGGTCAAGAAGGTCGAGCCGAAGGTGGGCACCGACGAGGCGCTCGTGACGCTCGAGCTCCAGGACGCGGCGCTGCCGATCCACGAGGACGCCACCGCCAAGATCCGCCCGCGCATCTTCCTCGAGGGCAACTTCTTCGTCGACCTCAAGCCGGGCACGCCGTCGTCCCCGAAGCTCGCGGACGGCGACGTCATCAAGGTCACGCGCACGGCGACCCCGGTGCAGCTCGACGAGGTGCTGACCGCGCTGCAGAGCGACACCCGCCAGGACCTGCGCGACCTCCTCGACGGGCTCGCGAAGGGCCTCGACTCCAAGCCCAGCGCGGCCGACAACCGCGACGCCGACCCCTCGGCGCGCGGGCAGACCGCCGCCGAGTCCTTCAACGACGCCTACAAGGACTCGCCCGGCGCGCTCAAGGGCACGGCCCAGGTCAACGAGGCGCTGCTCGGCACCGAGCCCGACCGCGACGTCGCGCGCCTGCTCAAGGGCACCGCGCTCACCACCGGCGCGCTGATCGTGCACGAGTCCCAGCTCAAGGACCTGATCACGAACTTCAACACGACGATGGGCGCCTTCGCGAGCGAGGCGGGCAACCTGCGCAGCTCGATCCGCCTGCTCGCCCCGACGCTCGTGAACGCCAACGCCGCGCTCGCGTCGCTCAACCGCGCCTTCCCGCCGACGCGCGCCTTCGCGCGCGAGATCCTGCCCGGCGTCCGCGAGACGCCGGCCACGATCAACGCCTCCTTCCCGTGGATCGCCCAGGGGCGCAAGCTGATGTCGCAGCCCGAGCTGCGCGGCCTCGCCAAGGACCTCTCGCCCGCCACGGCCGACCTCGCGCGGCTGACCAACGCGTCGCTCACGCTGCTGCCGCAGATCGACCGCACCGCGCTGTGCGCGCGCGACGTGGTCCTGCCCACCGGCGACCTCGTGATCCACGACCCGTTCGACACCGGGACCGCGAACTACAAGGAGTTCTGGTGGACGATGGTCGGCCTCTCCGGTGAGAGCCAGAACTTCGACGGCAACGGCTCCTACGTGCGCTTCCAGCCCGGCGGCGGCTCGCAGGCCGTCGCCCTGGGCAGCCCCAGCTCGCCGACCGGCCAGCTGATCGGCGCCGCCGCGGCCCCGGTCCAGGGCGTGCAGCCGAAGTACCCCGGCAAGCGCCCGCCCTACGTCTCGAGCGTGCGCTGCAACAAGAGCAAGATCCCCGACCTCAACGGATCCTGGGGCGCGAAGGGGCCGGGTGAGGTCGCCCCATGACGGTCGCGATCCGCAAGCACTGGCTCGACTTCGTCGCGATCATCGGGCTGATCCTCATCTCGGGCGCCGTCGCGGTCTACATCCTCGGCAACGAGCGCCTGAAGCTGCCGGCGTGGGTGCCGGTGGTCGGCAAGGACTTCTTCGTCGTCAAGGCCGAGATGAGCACCGCCCAGGCGGTCACGCCGGGCCAGGGCCAGACCGTGAACATCGCGGGGGTCCAGGTCGGCGAGATCTCGAAGGTGGAGCTCAAGGAGGGCAAGGCGCTCGTCACGCTCCGGATGGAGCCGCGCTACGGCCGCGTCTACAAGGACGCGACGGTGCTGCTGCGGCCCAAGACCGGCCTCAAGGACATGGTCGCCGAGCTCGAACCGGGCACGGCGCGCGCCGGCCGCCTCAAGGACGGCGGGGTCATCCCGGTCAGTCAGACGCTGCCCGACGTCAACCTCGACGAGGTGCTCGCCGCGCTCGACGGCGACACGCGCGACTACCTGACCGTGCTCGTCGGCGCCGGCGCCGAGGGCCTGCGCGGCAACGGCCCAGCGCTGGCGCGGGCGCTCCGCCGCATCGAGCCCTCCGCCCGCTACGGCCGCAAGGTGTTCGGCGCGCTAGCCGAGCGCAAGCAGAACATCAAGCGCGTGATCCACAACCTGTCGCTGATCATGGATGAGCTGGGCGCCAAGGACAATCAGATCGCCCAGTTCGTGTAGAACTCGAACGCCGTCTTCGACACGCTCGCCAAGAAGGACGCGAACCTGAGCGCGACGCTGACGGAGCTGCCGTCGACGCTCCAGGAGACCCAGCGCGGGCTCGGCAAGGCCAAGACGCTCGCCGACGAGCTCGGGCCGACCCTGCAGGCGCTGCGGACGGGGGCGCGGGCGCTCGGCCCCACGCTGCAGAATGTGCGCCCGTTCGTTCGCGAGACGACGCCGGTGCTTCGCGACGAGATCCGGCCGTTCGTGCGCGCCTCGCGGCCGACCGTGCGCGAGTTGCGCCCCGCGATGCGCGACCTCGCCGCCGCGACGCCCGACCTGCGGCGCACGTTCTCGGTCGTC
>JAXDGC010000332.1:0-4167 GCA_034665245.1 Solirubrobacteraceae bacterium
CGGCGTGTCAGCCCGCGGCTTTGCCGAGCGCGTTCAGGGCGGCGAGCCGCGCCTGCACGGTGGGCTCGGCCCGGGTTACGGCACCGTGGGCGCGGCCGAAGGCCGCGCCCTTGCCGGCGCGGGCGAGTTGCTGGTAGGCGGCGGCCGCCTGCCCGAGCGCCTGCTCGATGCCGGCCTGGGCGGGGGCGGCGGCGGGGCTCGTCTCGATCTTGCCGAGGTCGGCGCGGGCGCGCGCGTAGGCGTCGGCCAGCCCGGCGGCGGCCTTGGACTGCGCGCCCGGGGTGCGGGCCTTGGCGAGCGCGGTGCGGCCGGCGGTGCGGCGCTTGGCCAGCGCGCCGACCACCCCGCTGAGCGCGGCGGCGTACCGCTTGTCGGCGCCGAGGGGGTAGGCGGTCTTGCCCTTGAGCTCGAGCGTGCCGGCCACGCGCTCGCAGTCGGAGCGGAAGGCCGCGCCGCCACCGGAGGGGGCGTAGCAGGCGAGCGTCGCGACGCCGGCGCTGGTCGGCGCGGCGAACACCGTCAGCGAGCGGCCGCCGAAGCCATTGGGCGCGAGGCCCTCGTAGCGCAGCGCCTCGACCTTGCCGAGCCGCACGCGGTCCCCGGGACGCGGCGGCTTCTGGAGGCTCGCGAGGAAGCCGGGGCCCAGCAGCTGCGGACCGCCGGCGTCGGCGGCCATGCCGGCGACGATGCCGCGAGCGCCGTTGGCGGTGGGGCCGAGCACGACCTGGTCCGCGAGCACGAGGCCCGGGATCTTCGGCCCCTCGCCGCGCCGCTCCCAGGATTGCGGGAAGCGGAGGGCGATCGCACCGGCGCTGGTGGAACTGGTGAGCGTGCTGCTGGTGGTCGCGGGCGTGGGCGACTTCGCGTCGCCGGGCTTGCCGATCAGATAGCCGATCACCGCGGCCGCGACGAGCGCGACCGCCGCCGCGACGAAGGGGAGGGGCGAGGAGCGCTCCCGGCGTGCCGCGCGCTCGGGCGCCCGGGCGGCGGGCGGAGCGGAGGCCGCGACGGCGGGGGCGGGCAGGGGGCCGCCGCGCGTGGGCGCGGCGACGCGGCTCGGCCGGCCGCTCCTCCGCGACGAGGCGCCGCGCTCCGCCGCGGGGATCGCGACGGTCGGCGGGGACGCGGGAGGTGCGATCTCGGCCGTGCTGTCCTCCTCGCGCCGGATCGCGGGCGCGGCGACGGTCGGCGGGGCGGCCTGCGCCGCCACGGCCGGTGCGCTCTCCTCCTGCGCGGGCGCGGGCACGACCGTCGGCGCCGCCACGGCCGGCGTCGGCGCGGGCGCCTCGGTCTGCGGCTGGCGCAGCCGCTCGGGGCGGGTCGGCACGCGCGCCTCGTGCTCGCGGATCCCTGCCTCCTCGGGCCCCTCGATCGGGCCCGGCGGGGTGATCACCGCGCGGACGCGCTTGCCGAGCGCCTTCTCGGCCTCGTCGATCAGCGCGGTCGCGGTCGCGAAGCGCGCCGTCGGGTCCTTGTCCATCGCCTTGCAGATGACCTCGTCGAGGTTCGGCGGCAGCTCCGGACGCTGCTCGGTGACGAGCGGCGGCGGCTCGGAGAGGTGGGCGTACATGACCGCCGCGTCGGAGGGCTTCGGGTAGGGGACCGCGCCTGTGAGGCACTCGTAGAGCACCGCCGAGAGCGCGTAGATGTCGCATGCGCTCGTCGTCGTCTCGCCGCGGATCTGCTCGGGCGAGATGTAGTCGATCGTGCCGACGAACTGCCCCGTCTGCGTGAGCCCGGCGTCGTCGATGCCCTTGGTCAGCCCGAAGTCGGCGAGATAGGCGCGGTCGCGCGCGCCGACGAGGATGTTCTGCGGCTTGATGTCACGGTGGATCAGCCCGGCCTCGTGCGCCGCGTCGAGCGCCTCGGCGATCGGGCGCAGGATTCGCAGCGTCCGCGCGCCCTCGAGCTCGCGGGCGATGATCATCTCCTTGAGGTTCGGGCCGCGCACGAGGCGCATGGCGATGAAGAGCGAGTCCTCCCACTCGCCGGCCTCGAACACGGTGACGATGTGCGGGTGGTCGATCGCCGCCTGGATGCGGCCCTCGTTGCGGAAGCGCTCCTTGAACGACGGGTCCATCCCCAGCGTCCCCGCGAGGATCTTCAGCGCGACCTTGCGGCCGAGCGCGACCTGTCGTGCCTCGTAGACCACGCCCATGCCGCCGTGACCGAGGATTCCCTCGATCTCGTACCCGGCGACCTTTGTGCCGTTCTCGAGCACGGCTCAGCCCTCGATGATGTCAGGCGGCGGCGTGCTCTGGGGCGGGTTCGACGGAGGGTTGGACGGTGGGTTCGACGGCGGAGGCGTCGACGCGGGCGGCGGAGTCGGAGTCGACGATGGAGGATTCGACCCGCCGGAGCTCGGCGCCGGCGTCGCCTTCCTGGTCGCCTTCGCTCGCCGCCGCGGCAGCGCCGGGGCGGCGCCCAGGACGGCGAGCCGCGGAGCGGAGCCCGCTGCTGCCGGGACGGCCGGCAGCTCGGCGCCCGTCACCTTGACCGCCTTCGGCTTCGGCTTCTCCCCGGCACTGGCAACGGCGTAGCCGCCTGCGAAGCCGAGCAGGGCGAGTACGAGCACGGCTGCGATCGCCTTGGCGCCTACGGGCATTTCCTCACGCGCCGCGTGCCGGGTGCCAGGCAGCGCTCGATCTTCCTGAAGTTGCCCTTCGTGACCCGGTACTCGAAGTACTTGCCGATCCGGTTCTTCTTGCTGACGTAGATCTTGATCCGCGCCCCGGCTCGGAACGAGCGGCCGGCCAGTCGCTTGAACGACAGGACCCGAGCGGCCGTCGCGACCGGCGCCTCGCTGATCACGGCGGTCTTCGCGAAGGTGCAGCGCCGGCCGCAGCGCACGAGCGCCTTCGCGCCGCGGGGCGCGGTCACGCGCAGGGAGCGCACGCGGATGCCGGTGCTGGTCGGCGTCGCGCGCAGCGAGGCGCGCGCGCCATTGAGCTCCTTGACCGGAGCCTTGTCGAGGCACCCGTCGCGGTTGGCGTCGCGGCCCGCCGCGTTCTGGGTCGGGCAGCGGTCCGCCGCCCCGAACACGCCGTCGTGATCGGGATCGGGATCGGGATCCAGGCAGCCGTCGCGGTTGGCGTCACGGGCGCTGGCGTTCTGATCGGGGCACTTGTCCGAGGCGTCGGGGATCCCGTCGCTGTCGCGATCGGGCGGGGGAGGGATGGGATCCGCGGAGAAGTCGACCGTGGCCCCGAAGGACCCGTAGTCCGCGTCGGGCGCGAAGCCGTAGCCGCCCACCTGCACCATGTAGGTCCCCGTCGTGACGTGCAGGCTCAGACGAGAGGCGCCCGCGACGCTCGGGACGCCGTCGTCGTTGCAGGCGAGGAAGCTTGTCCCCCGGTAGACCGCGAGCACGCTGTCGAAGTTCCCGCTCGCGGTGAAGATGGCGGTGCCGGGACCCGGAGCCGCGAAGCGGAACCAGACCGTTCGGGAGTAGGGGCTGCTCCCACAGGCCTCGCGCTCGTTGAGCTCCGTCGTCGCTCCCCTCGTGCGCGACGCCAGGGTCGAGTGGTTCTGCAGAGTGGCGGCCGAGTCCTGAAAGTCGTTGGCCGGGCTGCTGAACGCCTCGAAATCGATGTTCCCCTCCGGCGTTCCGCAGCCACTGCGGCAGCCGACCTGGACGTAGTACTGGGCGTCCTGCACGCTGTCGAAGGTGACCTCGGTCGCGAGGTCCGCGTCCGCCCCGCCGCGGATGTCGTTGTCGCACGCGACGAACGTCGCCGAGGACGGCGCCCCGTTGTAGACGCCGACGACGGTGTCGATCGTCGACCCCCGCAGGTCGATCGTGATCGGCTCGCCGTCGCCGGTGACGCGGTACCAGATCGTGTGGGTCATGTCGACGCCGGGGACATCGCTGATGGCGCCGTTGTTGCAGTAGCCCACGCCGGCGGGCGTCAACGGCTCCTGTGCCGTGCCGGTCGAGCCCAGGGCCTCGCCGGCGCCCGCGTTGCTGCGGACCGCCTCGACGTCCAGGCCGACGGGAAGTGCCTGCGTCCAGTAGTCATGCACGTTGGCGGCCACGGAAACGCTCGGAAACGCGAGCAGGGCGAGCAGGAGCGCCGGGAAGAGCGAACGTCTGGCAACTCCGATCAACTGACCCGACCTCCTGTTCGACTCCACGGGCTGACCAGCCCGTGGCCTGGAGCGACTAGA
>JAXDGC010000333.1:0-4701 GCA_034665245.1 Solirubrobacteraceae bacterium
TGAACTTCGGCATCGCCACCATGTCCTTGAAGCGGCCGGGGAGCGGCTTCCAGAGCGAGTGGATGACGCCGACGGCGCCGTAGCAGTCCTTCACCGACTCGACGATCACGCGCATCGCCGTGAGGTCATAGATCTCATTGAACTCGCGGCCCTTGCGGGTCATCTTCGAGTAGATCGAGTAGAAGTGCTTGGCGCGGCCGGAGATCTCGGCGTGGATGCCGAGCGCCTCGAGCTCCTTGGCGAGGTAGCCGCCCGCCTTGGCGACATAGCGCTCGCGCTCCTCGCGCTGCTGGTTGACCAGGCCCTTGATCTCGGTGTACTTGCGCGGGTGCAGGGTCGAGAACGCGAGGTCCTCGAGCTCCCACTTGATGGCGTGGATGCCCAGGCGGTGCGCCAGCGGCGCGTAGATCTCCAGGGTCTCCTTGGCCTTGTCGATCTGCTTCTGCTTCGGCATCGCCTCGAGCGTGCGCATGTTGTGCAGGCGGTCGGCGAGCTTTATCAGGATGACCCGGATGTCCGTGGCCATCGCGATCATCATCTTGCGGTAGTTCTCGGCCTGCGCCTCGTCGCGCGACTGGAACGTGATCCCGGTCAGCTTCGTCACGCCGTCGACGAGCCCCGCGACCTCCTCGCCGAACGCCGACAGGACCTCCGCGAGCGAGGCGCTCGTGTCCTCGACGGTGTCGTGCAGGAGGGCGGCGCACAGCGTCTCGGTGTCGAGGCGCATGCCCGCGCAGATCTTGGCGACGCCGACGGGATGGGTGATGAAGTCCTCGCCGGACTTGCGGCGCTGGTCGGCGTGGTGCTCGCAGGCGAACACGAACGCGCGCACGACGGCGTCGCGGTCGACGGTCTGGGCGACCTCGTCGGCGTGCTCCTCGACGATCGCGAACAGGTCGCCGAGCAGCTCGCGCTCGAGCGCGGTGAGGTCGGCGGGCGCCTGCAGCGCGGTGCCGGAGCCCGAGTCGGACCGGTCGACCGGACGGTGCGAGGCAACGCTGACGCCCGCGCCGTTCGCCCCCGCGGGGGGCGTCTCGGCGCCGGTCAGGCTGCTGCTCTCAGTGTGCTGCTCGCCAGGTATCGGAGTCCGTCCTCGAGTCGCTGCTGGTAGGCCCGGTAGGCCGCCGATCGCTCGAGCGCGGTGCGCTCGGCCGATTCGGAGACCGTGAGGGCCGGCCCCTCACGCTCGAGGACCACGAGGTCCAGCTCGGCGAGGACCCGTACCAGCCGGCCCGCGAGTGCCGCGGATCGAGGCTGGGCGCCGTCTCCGGAGAGCATCGCCTCGCAGGCCTCCCCGCTCGCTCCGCCTGCCTCGCGCAGGGCGCGGTAGACGGCGGCGAGTGGGGCGCGCAGGGCGTAGTCCCATTGATGTATTCGTTGCGCAAAGCCTAGCTCAGCTTCGCCCCAGGCCAGGTGGGTCCAGCCCGCGCCCGGCAGATGTTCTACGAGCTCGCGCCGGTGGGCGTGCGCGGGCGGGTCCAGCGCGACGACGTGCGCGAACTGCCGCGCCAGCTCCGGGTCGTCCTCGAGCGCGGCCCACGAGGTGACGGCGAAGCCCCCGACACGGCCCTGCAGCGCCCGTGCGCGGTGCGGTGCATGGGCCGCGACGACGAGCACCGGCTCGCCGCTGGCCACGAGGTCGCCGAGCAGGCCGGCGACGCCGATGCCGAGCGCGTCGCGGAGCGCGCGGCCCGGCGACGACGGCCGCGGGAGCGGCGCCGAGAGGTCCCGCTCGAGCTCCCGCAGCACGCCGTCGCGCCACGCGGGCTCACCGATCACGTCGATCGGCTGCGGCGCCGCGGGCTGGGCGCAGCGGAGGATGAGGCGGGGCTCCGTGGTGCCGTTGTAGCGGTTGGCCTCCAGCCGGACGGCGGCGTCGACCGGCTCGCCGGGCGCGGCCGGGAGGGAGCTGCCGGAGCCGAAGAGCACGCAGCGCGAGCGGGCGCCGCCGGCCGCGAGCGAGAACGCGACGTGGCGCCCCTCCCCCATCGGCCGCGGGTCGTCGAGCAGCGCGGCCGGCACGAGCAGGGAGACGGCGGGGTTGCCGGAGCCGAAGGGCTTGAGCCGCTCGAGCTCCTCGGCGAGCTCCAGCCGCAGGGTGTCGCCGGGCGCGACCGCGTCCACGCGCTCGGTCGCGACGAGGTCGGCCGGGGTGAGCGTGCGCGCCGCGTGGGCGACGAACGCCTCGCGGAAGCGCTCGACGCGGTTGCGGGCGATCGTCAGCCCCGCCGCGGCGCGGTGCCCGCCGTGGCGTAGGAGCTCGTCGGCGCCCGCCTCGAGCCCGGCGAGCAGGTCGAACCCGGGGATCGAGCGGCCCGAGCCCGAGCCCTCGTCGCCGTCGAGCGCGATCAGCACGGTCGGGCGGTAATGGCGTTCCGCGAGGCGGGCGGCGACGATGCCGATCACCCCGGGGTGCCAGCCCTCGGCCGCGAGCACGTGCGCGGCCGCACCCGGGCTGCTCTGCTCGGACAGCAGCGCCTCGGCCTCGAAGCGGATGCGCGTCTCGACGTCGCGGCGCTCGGCGTTGACCGCGTCGAGCTCCACCGCGACGGCGCGCGCCCGCTCCGGGTCGGCGGTCAGCAGCAGCTCGAGCCCGGCGTCGGCGCGGTAGAGGCGCCCGGCGGCGTTGAGCCGCGGCGCGAGGCGGAAGCCGATCGCGCTTTCGTCGACAAGGCTCGGGTCGACGTGCGCGACGTCCATCAGCGCGCGCAGGCCCGGCTTGCGGGTGCCGGCGAGCTTGCGCAGGCCGGCGCGCACGAGCCGCCGGTTCTCGCCGGTCAGCGAGACGACGTCGGCGACCGTGGCGAGCGCGACGAGGTCGAGGTCCTCCTCGGCGGCCGCAGCGTCCTCGCCGGCTCCCTCGAGCAGCGCCTGGGCCAGCTTGTAGGCGACGCCGGCGGCGCACAGCTCAGGGCACGGATAGCCGCCGAGCCGCGGGTGCACGATCGTCGCGTCGGGCAGCGCGCCGTCGGCGCGCGGCGTGTGGTGGTCGGTGACCACGACGGCCATGCCCGCCGCCTTCGCGGCGGCGACCTCGGCGACCGCGGTGATCGCGCAGTCCACCGTGACCAGCAGGTCGGTCCCGCGCGCGGCGAGCCGCTCGACCGTCGCGGCGGCGAGACCGTAGCCGTCGTCGATGCGGCTGGGCAGGTACCAGTCGACGTCGGCGCCGAGCGTCCGCAGGGCGCGGACCAGGATCGCGGTCGAGCAGATCCCGTCGACGTCGTAGTCGCCGTGCACGGTGATCCGCGACCGCCGGGCGACGTGCCCGAGGATCACCCCAGCGCCGGCGCGCAGGCCCCCGAATGCGTCGAGCGGATGGGCCTCCTCGGCGGCGAGGAATCGGCGCGCCGCCGCCGGCTCGGCCAGCCCGCGGCGCACGAGCACCTGCGCGAGCACGTGCGAGACCCCGAGCTCGCGGCCGAGGTGCTCGGCGGCGGCAAAGTCATAGGGAGCGATCTCGAAACGGGCGTCCTGGCGGCGCACGGCCGTGACGCTAGGGCCGCGGGAGGACGGAATCCGCGCGTCGCCACAGATCGGGCGCAGACCCGATACGCCCGCGGCGCATCCGCGCCGAAGTTGGTCGCATGGAGTCCGGAAGCGGGCGCTTTCGGCGCACAGATCAGCTCGATCGGGCTCGCCGCAGCCTGCGCACGGAGATCCTCGGGCTCCGGCACGAGCTCGAGCTCCTCGCCGAGGTGCTGCGCACCGGCCCGACGCCGATCTCCGCCCGCGCCGCGCTCGACCACGCGTTCTTCTGCCTCCGCGCCGCCGAGCGCACGTGGCGCGGTTCGCGCGATCCCGGCGACCTGCCCGCGGTGGTCACGGCGCTCGAGGACTCGCGCGGGGCGCTCCAGGAATCCCTCGACGCGCTCGCCCGCCGCGCGTCGCGCGCGCGCTCCTAGGCCGCTTCGTTACCGCGCCGCACGCCGGCGAAGTAGACGACCGCGATCCCGGCGAGCGCGCCGGGGACGGCCTCGAGCGCGGAGGCGAGGTGGGTGTCGGCCTGGCCCGGGACCGAGAAGCCGTTGACGGCGAGGCCGACGATCACGGCTCCGAACAGCGCGCCCAGGAACGCGCCGACGATGCCGCCCAAGAAGCGATCCGGGATGAAGATCGTGAAGTGCCAGAGCGCGATGCCCATCATCGCCCACACGAGGGCCGCCATCAGCGTGGCCTCCCGTGCTTGCGATTGCGCGGCTTCTTGGGCTTGGATCCCTCGTCGCCGCCGTCGGGCTTGGGGCCCTGGGCGCCGGAACCGCCGCCGGGCGCCTGCCCGCCGCCGGACCGGCCGCCGTTGGCGCGCGCGCGGCGACCGCCGGCCGGGCGACCGCGCGCCCCTGTGCTCGCCGGCTGGCGCTCCTCCTGGATGCCGAGGTCGCGCACCATCGCGTCGAACTCGGCCCGCGACACGTCGGTCGGGTCGCTCGGCGCCGTGATGGCGCGGCGCCCGCCGCGCTCCTGGGCCGGCGCGACGTCGACGGGCGCGCTGCCGAGCGGCACGGCGTAGGCCGGCAGGAAGCCGAGCTCCTTGCGGATGCGCCGCTCGCGCGTGCGGTAGACGGGCTCGCGATCCTTCCAGTGCGTGAGCACCGGCGCGGCGATGAAGACGGACGAGTAGGCGCCCGAGATCGTGCCGACGATCAGCGCGAACGCGAAGTCCTTGAGCGTGTCGCCGCCGAACAGGAACAGCGCCAGCAC
>JAXDGC010000334.1:0-6059 GCA_034665245.1 Solirubrobacteraceae bacterium
CTGCTCGCCGACCGGGCCCAGCACCATCCCCGGGCGGGCCACGAACGCGGCCCTCGCCCCCGCGGCGATCGCGCCGGCGCAGTCCCAGGCGTGGGCGGCGATCAGCCGCACGTCGCCGATCGGTGCGCCGAAGGTGTCGGCCACGAGCCGGTAGGGCTCCGGCGCGGGCTTGAGCCGCCCGACCTGGTCGGCCGACAGGATCGCCTCGAAGCGGTCGGCGATGCCCGCGTTCGCGAGCTGCGCCCTCGAGACCTCGAGCGACGAGTTCGTCAGCGAGCACAGGGTCAGCCCGCCCTCGCGCAGGCGGTCGAGCGCGGGCGCCACGTCGGGGTGGGGCGGCAGGGTCCGCATCGCGCCGACGATCTCGTTCGCCTGCGCGTCGCTCAACTGCGTGCCGGTGCGCTCGGCGACCATGCGCAGCGCGCCGTGCTGCGCGGTCGTGAAGTCGATGTCCTGGCCGGTGATCACGCCGACGAACGCGACCTGGAGCATCTGCGCGAACCACTGCGCTCGCAGGGCGGCATCGCCGAACGCGCGCTCGAACAGCGGGTCGAGCGCGCTCAGGTCGAGCAGCGTCTCGTTGACGTCGAAGGCCAGGATCCGGGGCATCGGGGGATCCTACGGCGGGTAGGGGTCCAAGAATGCCCACTCGCACCCAGAGCTCAACCCAGACCGTCCTCGTCACCGGTGCCACAGGCTTCGTGGGCGCCCACGTCACGCGCGCGCTCGTGGAACGCGGCGACAACGTCCGCGCGGGCTACCGCAACCCGAAGCGCCTCGATCGCCTCGGCGAGCTCGACGTCGAGCCCGTCGAGGGCGAGGTCCTCGACCTCGACGCCATGCGCAGCGCGATGCGCGGCTGCGACGTCGTCTTCCACGTCGCCGGCATGGTCGGCTCCAAGCCGGTCGGCAAGGTCTGGGAGATGAACCAGCGCGGCCCGCTCGTGGCGGTCGAGGCCGCCGCCATGGAGGACGTCGAGCGCGTCGTCGTGACCTCGACGATCTCGGCTGTCGGCACCGCGGACGGCCGCCCGGCCGACGAGGAGAACCCGTACCCCGAGGAGGGCCTCGGGCTCGTCTACGCCGACGCCAAGCGCGCCGGCGAGCGCGAGGCGATCGCCGCGGGGGAGCGCCTCGGCGTCGAGGTCGTCGTCGTCAACCCCGCCTACGTGCTCGGCATCCCGGTCGACGTGTCGCAGCCGGGGGAGACCTCGACGCGGATCGTCGGCAACTACCTGCGCGGGCGGCTCCCGGCCGTGCTGAACGCCTCGATCAACTTCGTCGACGTCGAGGACGTGGCGAACGGCCACCTGCTCGCCGCCGAGCGCGGCCTGCCCGGCGAGCGCTACATCCTCGGCGGCCACAACCGGCCGTGGGCCGAGCTGATCGACATGGTGGCCCGCGCGTCGGGGATCCACCACCCGCTGCTCGTGATCCCGTCCGAGGTCGGTCGGATCGCGGACCTGCGCGAGCGCCTCGGCCTCCCCGGCGCGATCTCCGCCGAGGCGTTCGGGCTGATGGGCCAGGACTGGCGCTTCACCTCCGCCAAGGCCAAGCGCGAGCTGGGCTACCGCCCGCGCCCGCTGGCGCAGACCATCACGGCGACGGTCGAGTGGTATCTCGACCTGATCCGCGACGGCGCGTTCGACGACTCCCAGCGCTCGGCGATGTCCGCCTTCGCCGAGGGGCTCGCGGCGGTCGAGCGCGTCGGGCTCTTGTGGCCGCTGCGCCCGGCTGAGAAGCTGCTGCGCCGGAGGTTGATCGCAGGCCGCTGAAGAGAGGTCGGACCGGATGGCGCTGTCGTACTCGCAGGGAATCGGGACCGCACCGCTGCTCGGCGAGACGATCGGCGCGAACTTCGACCGCGCCGTCGCGAGCTTCCCCGACCGCGACGCGCTCGTCGTGCCCCACCAGGAGGTGCGCCTGACCTACGGCGAGCTCGGCGAGAACGTCGACCAGACGGCGCGCGCGATCGTGGGCCTCGGGCTGCGCAAGGGCGACCGCCTCGGCATCTGGGCGCCGAACTGCGCCGAGTGGGTCCACGTCCAGTTCGCCACCGCCAAGCTCGGGGTGATCCTCGTCAACGTCAACCCGGCGTACCGCACGAGCGAGCTGGCCTTCGCGCTGCGCCATTCGGGCTGCAAGGCGCTGATCTCCGCGACCGAGTTCAAGACCTCGGACTACCGCGCCATGGTCGAGCAGGTGCGCGGCGACCTTCCCGACCTCGAGCACGTGGTCTTCCTCGGCGACGAGGTCCACGAGCTGCTGCGCGGCGCGCCGGAGGAGATCGAGTGGCCGGAGCTCGACTTCGACGAGCCGATCAACATCCAGTACACGAGCGGCACCACCGGCTCGCCCAAGGGCGCGACGCTCTCGCACCACAACATCCTCAACAACGGCTTCTTCGTCGGCGAGTTCTGCCGCTACACGGAGGAGGACCGGGTCTGCATCCCCGTGCCGTTCTACCACTGCTTCGGCATGGTCATGGGCAACCTCGGCTGCGTCACCCACGGCGCCTGCATGGTCGTGCCCGCGCCCGCCTTCGAGCCCGAGGCGACGCTGAGGGCGGTCGCCGAGGAGCGCTGCACGAGCCTTTACGGCGTGCCGACGATGTTCATCGCCGAGCTCGAGCACCCCGCGTTCGCCTCCTTCGACCTGTCCTCGCTGCGGACCGGGATCATGGCCGGCTCGCCGTGCCCCGAGGAGGTCATGCGCAAGGTCATCGACCGCATGAACATGGAGGGCGTGACGATCTGTTACGGCATGACCGAGACCTCGCCCGTCTCCACCCAGACGACCGCCGAGGACGAGCTGGCGCGCCGCGTCGGCACCGTCGGGCGCGTGCACCCGCACGTCGAGGTCAAGATCGTGGCGCCGGCGAACGGCCGCACCGTCGAGCGCGGCGAGCCGGGCGAGCTGTGCACGCGCGGCTACTCCGTGATGCTCGGCTACTGGGAGGAGCCCGAGCGCACCGCGGAGGCGATCGACCCGGCGCGCTGGATGCACACCGGCGACCTCGCGACGATGGACGACGAGGGCTACGTGAAGATCGTCGGCCGCTCCAAGGACATGATCATCCGCGGCGGCGAGAACGTCTACCCGCGCGAGATCGAGGAGTTCCTCTACTCCCACGACGCGATCTCCGACGCGTCGGTCTACGGCGTGCCGGACCCGCGCTACGGCGAGGCGGTGATGGTCTCGGTGATCCTGCGCGACGGCGCCTCGCTGACCGAGGACGAGCTGCGCGAGTTCTGCGACGGGAAGATCGCCCACTACAAGGTCCCGCGCTACGTCGCCTTCGTCGACGAGTTCCCGATGACCGTGACCGGCAAGGTCCAGAAGTTCAAGATGCGCGACGCCGCGATCGAGGAGCTCGGGCTCGAGGCTCAGCCCGCGTAGCCCCGGGTACGCTCGCTCTCGATGGGCGAGCCCGGGTACTACGACGAGGTCTACGAGCCGTCCGGCGAGCCGCGGCCGCACTACCGCGCCGCGATGGAGGCGCTCGGTGGGGCCGACCTCGCGGCGCTCGGCGAGCAGCTGCGGGCCACGACGCTCGAGCGCGAGGTCCGCTACGGCTCGACCGGGCCCGACAAGTTCGTGATCGACGCCGTGCCGCGGATGTTCAGCCCGCAGGAGTGGGACCTGCTCGACCGCGGCCTCGCCCAGCGCGTGCGCGCGCTCGACGCCTTCCTGCGCGACGCCTACGGGGAGCGGCGGATCGTCGAGGCCGGCGTCGTGCCCGGCCGCCTGATCGAGGACGGCGCCTTCTACGAGGCCGACATGCAGGGCGTCGAGGTGCCCGTCTGGGTGGGCTTCGCCGGGCTCGACGTCGTGCGCGGCGCCGACGGCGAGTTCAACGTGCTCGAGGACAACGTGCGGATGCCGACCGGGCTCGGCTTCGCCCCGCTCGCGTGGGAGGCGGTGGGGGAACTGCTCGACGGCGGGCTGCCCGCGCGCGCCCCGGGCGCGCCGGGCGAGCCGATGGAGCGCTTCCTGGAGATCCTCCGCGCGACCGCTCCCGAGGGCCGCGACGATCCCTCGGTCGTCGTGCTCGGCGACGGCTTCGAGAACGACGCGCAGTGGGAGATCTCCGACGTCGCCTTCCGCCTCGGGGTGCCGATGGTCACGCTCGACGACGTCCGGCAGCGCGAAGGCCGCGTCTACGCCCACGTCGACGGGCGCCGGCGCGAGGTCGACGTGATCTACCGGCGCTCCAACTACCACCTGCTGCGCGACGAGGACGGCTCCCCGAGCGCGCTCGCGGAGAAGCTGCTCGAGCCGATCCGGCGCGGCACGGTGACCGTCGTGAACCCGCCCGGGGTGGGGATCGCCGACGACAAGCTCGCCCACGTGTACGTCGAGGACATGATCCGCTTCTACCTCTCCGAGGAGCCGGTGATCGGCCCGGCGCGCTCCTACGACCTCACCGACGACGACGCGCGCGAGGACGCGCTCGGGCGGCTCGGCCAGATGGTGATCAAGGTCCGCGACCGCGTCGGCGGGGAGGGCGTGCTGATCGGGCCGGAGGCCGAGGGCGCGCGCGAGGACATCGAGGCCCGGCCGCAGGACTTCATCGCCCAGGAGCTCGTCGAGCTCTCGCGCCACCCGACGCTGTTCGGCGGCGAGCTGGCCAAGCGGCGGATCGACCTGCGCCCGCTGATCGCGTCGTCGCGCGGCGACGACGCGACCGTCCTCGGCGGCCTCACGCGGGTCGCGCTCGGCGAGGACTCGAAGGTCGTCAACATGGCGCAGGGCGGCGGCGTCAAGGCGACCTGGACGGTCGAGGGATGAGCGCGGCGCGGGCGGTCGTCACCGCGGCGCGCGCGCTGGCGCGCAACCGGGCCGTGCGGGGCGTCGCGGCGACCGCAGCCGCGCGCGCCGCGGCGCGCGCGGAGCCGCTGCTGCGCGAGCGCTACGACCGCTGGCGCGGCGCGCGCGCCGATCGCGACCTCGCGATCAAGCTCGCGCGCCAGATCCGCGGGCGCTGGTCGGAGGACACGATCATCGCCGGCAAGCCGCACTACGTGGTCTGGAAGGACGGCGTGCCCGTCGAGGCCTTCCCGCCGGTCGCCGACCTCGAGCTGCGCCCGGAGCTGCGCGACTTCGACGACCGGCTCGCCAAGGTGCCGCCGCCGGAGCCTCCTGAGCGCCGTCGCCCGCGCCGGGCATAGCCCCCTGCGAGAATCCCCCGGGATGGCAGAGCACGAGCGCCGCCCGCACGAGCCGACACGCGATCCCGACAAGCCGCCCGAGGGCCGCAGGGGCATGAAGATGCCGCGCCCGCGCTTCATCGTGATCGTGCTCGTGCTGCTGGCGCTCAACTACGTGAGCGTCGCGCTGCTCGGCCCGGGGCGCGCGCCCTCGATCGACATCGCCTACAACCCGACCTTCCGCGAGCAGGTCAAGGCGGGCAACGTCGAGCGCATCTCGGCCAAGGGCGAGACCGTCCAGGGCGTGTTCAAGAAGGCGGTCAAGCCGCCGGACACGTCCGGCGGCAAGGCGGCCAAGAACTTCGAGACCGAGGTGCCGACGTTCGCCAACACGGACGAGCTCTCGAAGCTGCTCGAGGAGAACAACGTCATCGTGCAGGCCAAGCCGATCAACTCCGGCGGGCTGCTCGTCAACCTGCTGCTCGGCTTCGGCCCCGTGATCCTGCTCGTCGCCCTGTTCGTGTTCCTCGCCCGGCGCGCCGGGAGCGCGGGCGGCATGGGGGCGCTGGGGGCGTTCTCGCGCTCGCGGGCGCGCCGCGTGGAGAGCGGCGAGCAGCGGATCACGTTCGCCGACGTGGCCGGCATCGACGAGGCCAAGGCGGAGCTGACCGAGATCGTCGACTTCCTCAAGAACCCCGACCGCTACCGCCGCCTCGGCGGGCGGATCCCGCGCGGCGTCCTGCTCTCGGGCGCGCCCGGCACCGGCAAGACGCTGCTGGCGAAGGCCGTGGCGGGTGAGGCGGAGGTGCCGTTCTTCTCGATCTCGGCGTCGGAGTTCGTCGAGGCGATCGTCGGCATCGGCGCCTCGCGCGTGCGTGACCTGTTCAAGACCGCCAAGGAGTCCTCGCC
>JAXDGC010000335.1:0-4440 GCA_034665245.1 Solirubrobacteraceae bacterium
GCGAAGTTGACGATCCCGGTCGAGCGGAAGATCAGGACGAGCGCGAGCGCGAGCGCGCCGTAGATCGACCCGATGGCGACCCCGTCGATCACGAGCTGGATGAAGCGCTCCATCACACCATCCCCAGGTAGGAGCGCCGGACGCCCTCGTCGGCCCCGATCTCCTCGGCGGACCCGTCGAGCACGAGCCGGCCCGTCTCGAGCACGTAGGCGTGGTCGGCGAACTCGAGCACGAGGTTGGCGTTCTGCTCGACGATCAGCAGCGTCGTGCCCTCGTCCACGATCTCGCGCAGGATCTTGAACACCTCGCGGGTGATCAGCGGGGACAGCCCGTGCGAGGGCTCGTCGAGCAGCATCAGCCGCGGCCGCAGCATCAGCCCGCGCGCGATCGCGAGCATCTGCTGCTCGCCGCCGCTGAGCGAGCCGGCGGCCTGCGTGCGCCGCTCTTCGAGGCGCGGGAAGTAGCCGAAGCAGCGCGCGATGTCCTCGCGCACCTTGTCGTCCTTGCGCACGTAGGCGCCGAGGCGCAGGTTCTCCTCGACCGTCAGCGTCGCGAAGTTCCCGCGCCCCTCGGGGACGTGGGCGATCCCGCGCCGCACGATCCACTCGGGTGAGCGGCCGGTGAGCTGCTCGCCGGCGAAGTCGATGCGGCCGCGTGCGCGCGCGACGCCCGAGAGCGCGCGCAGCGTCGTCGTCTTGCCCGCGCCGTTGGCGCCGAGGATCGTGACGACCTTGCCCTCGTCGACGCTGAAGGAGAGGTCGCGGACGACCGTGACGGGCCCGTAGCCCGCCTCCAGGCCCTCGACCTCGAGCAGGCTCACGCCGGCGCTCCCAGGTAGGCCTCGATCACCTTCGGGTCCTCCTGGACCTCCGCCGGCTTGCCGTCGGCGATCTCGCGCCCGAAGTCGAGCACCACGACGTGGTCGGAGATCCGCATGACCATCCCCATGGCGTGCTCGACGAGCAGGATCGTCAGGTCGTACTCGCCGCGCAGCGCGAGCAGCAGGTCGGCGAGCGCCTCGACCTCGCCGTGGCTGAGGCCACCGGCCGGCTCGTCGAGCAGCAGCAGCTTCGGGCGCGTGCACAGGGCGCGCGCCAGCTCGACGCGCTTGAGCGTGCCGTAGGGGAGGTTCTCCGCGGGCAGGTCCGCGACGTCGGCGAGCTCGAGGCGGGCGAGCGTCTCGTCCGCCTGGCGGCGCACGTCGCGCTCCGAGCGCCGCGAGCCGGGAAGCCCGAGCCCCGCGGCGAGGAAGGAGCCGGGGCAGCTGTGGTGCGCGCCGAGCATCACGTTCTCGCGCACGGTCAGCGAGTGGGCGAGCCCGAGGTTCTGGAACGTCCGCGCGATCCCGAGTGGGGCGATCTCGTGCGGTGCGCGCGCCAGCAGGTCCTGGTCCTCGAACCGGATCGAGCCCTCGTCGGGGTCGGCGAGGCGGCTGATGCAGTTGAAGAGCGTCGTCTTGCCGGCGCCGTTGGGCCCGATCAGACCGCAGATCTCCCCGGCCTCCACCTCGAAGGTGGGGCCGTCGAGGGCGACGACGCCCCCGAAGCGCACGACGACATCCGTTACGGACAGCATTGGCTTCCGGTCCCCTCCTCCACGGCAAACCTACCCACTTTGGGTAAGCCGAAGCGTCAGTAGGGAGGGAACTCCGCCCACCAGGCGCCGAGCGCGCGGAACGCGGTCCAGAAGGCGCGCTTGGCGTCCTCCTCGTCGAGCGCGCCGTCGATGTCGGGCACGACGAGCGCGTCGATCGACGGCGTCAGCGCCTGCACCACGCCGGGCTGGTCCTCGACGGTGCGCGCCAGCGGGAGCGCGAGCTCGTTGAGCGTCGCGAGCGCCTCGTCGCCCATGACGACGACGATCTTGGGCTGGATGATCGCGATCTCCTCGACGATCCGGGCGAGGCACTCGGGGGCGGCCAGCGAGGTGTCGGCCACCGGGCACTTGACGCACAGCGTCCCGTAGACGGCGAGCGGATCGATGTCGAGCCGGCGCAGCGACTTCATCAGCGCGGTCCCGGAGCGGCCGTAGAAGGCCACGCCCTCCTCGATCTCCGACGGCGCGGGCGCGTACTTGAGCAGGAAGACGTCGGCCTGCGGATGGCCCGAGCCGAGCACCGGCATCAGGTTGCCGCGCGGGCAGGCCGTGCACCCCTGCAGGTCGCGGGTGAACTGGTTGAGCTCGCGGATCGCTCGCTCCAGGTACTTCTCGCGGATCTCGTCGTCGGTGGCCGGCATCCCGCCGAGCGGTTTAGCCGTCGCGCCCCCTTCTCCTTGCCCCTGCATCATTGGTTGCGCGCGACGCGCCGGACGCGACGCTGCCGCGCCGCCCTCCGGGCGCCCGCCGGAGTCGCCTTCGTCTGCAGGAACTTCAGCGCCTGGACGTAGAGCAGCGACTGCGGCTTGCGGACGATGTCGGCGTCGCGGAGCGACTCGAGGAACTCCTCAGGTCCGTCGAAGTCGCGCATGCGGATCCGCACCGACCCGAGGCCCTGGGGCACGTGCGCGTCGGAGCCGGCGCCGCCCACGATCCGGTACTTCGCGGCGAAGCGGACGGCCTCCTCGTTGAAGGCGCTGATCGCGACGCGCGCGTTGAAGACCTCGAGCGCGTCGATGTCCTCGACCACGGCGAGCAGGTGCTCGTAGTCCGGCACGGAGTGCATGCGGTCGAACGGGTGGGGCACGTAGACGAGGCCGCCCTGGGCGCGGATCGCCGCGATCGTCTCGTCGAGCGTCAACCCGCGCGGGATCTTCTCCTCGAGGAAGAGGCCGATCACCTCGCCCTGGTCGGCGGTCTTGACCTCCTCCGCCACGATCACCTTGACGCCGAACTCGGCGGCCTTGGCGCGCGCGTCGAACGCGCCGGAGATCTCGTTGTGGTCGGTGACCGCGATCGCGCCCAGGCCGGCGTCGCGCGCGCTGGCGAGCAGCACGTCGACCGGAGTCGCGCAGTCGCTCGAGTGGTCGGTGTGCATGTGCAGGTCGACGTCGATCAGCGGTCGCTCGGCGATCCGGGCCTGCACCGCTGCGTTCCCCGGCGCGACGTGGCGCCGCGCGGCGACCTCGGCGTAGATCGCCTCGAAGCCACGGGCCACGTGCCCCCAGTCGAGCTCGTCGCTGCGCTCGCGCGCGCGCTCGCGCAGCGCGTCGCGCAGGCCCTCGTCGCGGATCAGGCGCTCGAGCTGCGCGGCGAGCGTGTCGACGTCGCCGGGCTCGAACAGCAGCCCGAGGTCCTGTTCGCGGCAGACCACCTCCTCGTAGGGCGCCAGGCGCGAGGCAACCGGGATCGCGCCCGCCCCGAGCGCGCGCACGAGCAGGCCCGGCGCGGGCGCGACGCCCTGCGACGCGGCCACCGCGACGTCGGCGCCGGCGAGCACCGCGGCCTGCGTCGTGTCCTCCGCGGACAGCACGTGTACGCGATCGAGCAGCCGCGAGCGGATCGTCGGCGCGGCCCCCGACGGCGCGAAGATGGTCGCCTCCCAGTCGAGCTCCGTCGGCAGCCGGCGCAGCGCGCGCAGGAACAGCCGCAGCGCGCCGCGCTCCTCCTGGTCGCAGAACGCGATCCGCAGCGGCCCGTCGTATGGCTCGCGCTCCGCGCGCGCCGCGCCGGGGCGCAGCACCCGGTAGTCGGCCGGGAAGACCCGCTGCATCAGGTCGCGCGTGGCCTCGAAGGACGCGGTGCGCGCGTCGAGCCGCCCGAAGAAGAGCTCGACGAAGCGGCGCGCGACCTGCGTGGAGAGGACCCGCTCGGCGGGCGCGTGGAAGGAGCCGACGTTGAGCGAGCGCGAGTGGCGGAGCGCGACCGAGGCGGCGCTCGGCGCGAACGGCTCGTGGACGTGGACGAAGTCGGGCGGCGCGGTGCTCAGCGCCTCCTCGATCGTGCGCGAGATGTCCAGCGGCGGCGCGGGCATCGCGCCGCG
The DNA here is from genome assembly GCA_034665245.1 of Solirubrobacteraceae bacterium. Classification (GTDB taxonomy): domain Bacteria; phylum Actinomycetota; class Thermoleophilia; order Solirubrobacterales; family Solirubrobacteraceae; genus DASQFQ01. The sequence goes on from JAXDGC010000335.1 coordinate 3,920, forward strand.
GCGGGCGCCCGCGAGCGGCAGCAGCTCCCCGACCCCGAGCACGCGCACCTCGCCGTCGGGCCCGAACAGCTCGCCCGAGCGGATGAGCCGGCGCGAGTCGCGCACGAGCGCCGTCGAGTGCGTCGGCGCCAGCACGACGACGCGGTGCCCGGCCCCCGCGAGCTCACCCGAGAGCGCGTCCACGAAGGCGTTGACCTCGTGCTCGTCCTCCCAGGGATATGGGCAGACCTGGGCGATGGAGAAGCGCTCCGGCACGGCGGCGGAAGCCTAGCCGCCGCCGTGCCGCGCCACTAATTGGCCGCCGAGCCGGACTTGCGCTTCGCGCCGCCCAGCGCCGGCTTCTTCTTCCGCGCGTACTCGGCGATGAACTGCTCGGTCGCCTCGCGCGCCAGGTCGTCCGCGCGCTGGTTGTGCGGCGACTTCATGAGGTAGGAGCTGGGTCCGTCGAGCTGCCCCGAGAGGCCGTGGTTGAGCCCCAGCTTGCAACAGCGCACGGCGTCGATGACGATGCCGGCGGAGTT
>JAXDGC010000336.1:0-4158 GCA_034665245.1 Solirubrobacteraceae bacterium
TGAACTTCGCGCTGACCGACGAGCAGGAGTTCCTCAAGGAGGCGGCGCGCGGCGCGCTGTCGCGCTTCAAGACCGTCGAGGCGGCGCGCGAGGCGCTCGACGGCGGCGAGCTGCCCGACCTCTGGCCGACCGCGCAGGAGGCGGGCTGGGCCGGCCTGCTGGTCTCCGAGGAGCACGGCGGCGCCGGGCTCTTCGTGATGGAGGGCATGCTGGTCTTCGCCGAGCTCGGGCGCGTGCTCGCGGGCGTCGGCCTGCTCGGCCACCTCCCTGCCACGTTCCTGCTCGAGCGCGGCGGCGACGCCGTCGCGGACGCGCTCGGCGCGCTCGCGACGGGCGAGCAGCGCGCGGCGTATGTGCCGGCCAGGCCCCCGAGCGACATCGAGGCCGAGTGGACCGTCGACCCGCGGCTGGGCTCGCAGCGCGCGCCCGCGCCCACGATCGGCGACGACGGGACGGTCAGCGGCGAGGTCGCCTGGGTCCCCGACGCGCCCGGAGCCGACCTGCTCGTCGTGGTCGGCGCGGGCGGCCGCGCGGCGCTCGTGCAGGCGTCCGACGCGTCCGTCGAGACGGGCGACAGCTACGACCCGACGCGCTCGCTCGGCCACGTCAGCTTCGACGGCGCGCGCGGCACCCCGCTCGCGCTCGGCGACGGCGACGCCGCGGCGGCCTGGTACGTCGCCCAGGCGCTGCTCGCGGCGGAGTCGCTCGGCGCGGTCGAGATCGCGCTGGAGGTCTCGGTCCAGTACGCCAAGGAGCGCTTCACCTTCGGGCGTGCGATCGGGTCCTACCAGGCGGTCAAGCACGACCTCGTCGAGATCCTGCGGCGCAGCGAGAACTCGCGCTCGCTCATGTACTACACGGGCTGGGCCGGCCAGGACAAGCCCGAGGAGTTCCCCGTCGCCGCGTCCGCGTTCCGGCTCACGGCCGGCCACGCGCTCGACCACGCGGCGCGGGCGCAGATCTCCGTCCACGGCGGCATCGGCGCGACGTGGGAGCACGACGCGCCGCTGTACTTCCGGCGCGCGCAGCTCTCACGGCGCCTGCTGGCCGGCACCGCGGACGCCGCCGACCGGGTGGCCGGCGAGCTGCTCGGCGCGGCGCGCGAGAAGCTCGCCGCTTAGCCTGACTTCGAGACGCGGTCGATCAGCGGCAGCAGCACGGTCCGCGGCGTGTAGCGGCCGCTCGTCGAGACGACCTTGTTGACAACGCCGGGCACGACCGTGCGCTTGCCGGCGAGCATGCCCTCGATCGCCTGCCGCGCGACGTCGTCGGACTCCATCCAGGTGAAGCCCGGCAGCTTCGAGGCGGCGTCCTCGGCGCCCGCGGCCTGCTCGAACTCCGTCTTGGTGAAGCCGGGGCACAGCGACGTGACCGACACGCCCGTGCCCGACAGCTCGGAGTGGACCGCCTCCGAGAAGGAGTGGACGAACGCCTTGCTCGCGGCGTAGGTGGCGAACCCGGGCAGCGGCTGGAAGGCCGCCGTCGAGGCGACGTTGAGGATCGCGCCTGAGCCCTGCTCGACCATCCGCGGCAGGAACGCGCCGGTCAGCTCGTGCACGGCCTCGACGTTGAGGCGCACGACGTCGGTCTCCTTCTCGAGGTCGAGCTCGAGGAAGCGGCCGAGGTTGCCGAAGCCCGCGTTGTTGCAGACGCCAACGACCTCGCGCTCACCCGCGAGCAGCTTGCCGGCGAGCTTCTGGCGGGCGGCGTGGTCCCCGAGGTCGCAGGTCTCGACGTCGACGTGGATGTCGTGGGCCTCGCGCAGCTCGTCGGCGAGCTCCTCGAGGCGGTCGCGGCGACGGGCGGTGAGCGTGACGTTGTAGCCGCGCTCGGCGAGCTGGCGCGCGAGGTCCGCGCCGATCCCGGAGGAGGCGCCGGTGATGAGGACGGTCGATCCGTAGGAGGGAGGAGGGAGGGCCATGCGAGCAGTCCTACCCGCGTGGACCTCTGGACTCACGACCGCTGGCTACCTCGGCCGCCGCCGCGGCAGCTCGGCTCGACACCTGACCTTTCGTCGAGGACGGCTTCCGGCTCCGTGGCAGAGAATGGCCCGGTGAAGCGCGGGGCCATCTTGCTGCTCGTTTTCCTGGCCACGCTGGCCGGCGCGGTCTCGGCCGAGGCGGCGCCCGAGGACAGTGGTCAGTGGAGCGCGCCCCTGCCGTTGCCGCAGGTCGCCGTGCACACGAGCCTCCTCTCGACCGGCAAGGTGCTGTTCTGGGACGGCTTCGAGGCCGGCCCGAACTCGCAGCACCTGTTCGATCCCGCCACGAACGCCATCACGGCCAAGCCCTACTCCCGCAACCTCTTCTGCTCCGGGTTCTCGCAGCTCGCGGACGGGCGCTTGTTCATCGCCGGCGGCCACGTGACCGTCAACAGCGGGCTCAAGGACAGCACGCTGTGGGATCCGAACACGAGCACCGCGACCCGCGTCGCCGACCTGCAGAACAGCCGCTGGTACCCCACGGTCACCACGCTGGCCGACGGCCGGGCGCTGGTCTTCTCGGGCGACAACATCCAGTCCGACGACACGCCCCCGGGCAACCCGCTCAGCTTCCAGTCCGCGTCGCTGCCCGAGATCTACGACCCGGTGACCAACACCTACAAGCGGCTGACGAGCGCCCAGCTGACCACACCGCTCTACCCGTTCATGTTCGTCCTGCCGGACGGGCGCGTCTTCGACGCCGGCCCCGATCCCCAGACGCACCTGCTCGACGTGTCGGGCAACGGCACGATGTCCAACGGTCCGGTCAGCCCGTTCGACGGTTCGAGCGCGGTCATGTACGCCCCCGGCAAGGTGATGAAGTCGGGCACGTGGTCCGATCCGTCGTTCGCGGGCCGCACCGTCACCGGCCGCACCGCGGTGATCGACATGAACCAGCCCTCTCCCGTCTGGCGCGAGACCCCCCCGATGCACCACCCGCGCTCGTTCGAGACCATCACCGCGCTCCCCGACGGGACCAGCATCGTCACCGGCGGGACGTCTCGATCCGACGGCGTCGACATGTCCACGGCCGTGCTCCCGGCCGAGATCTGGAACCCGGACACGGAAACGTGGACGGAGATGGCCGGTCAGGTGAACGGCCGCGGCTACCACTCCACGGCGGTGCTGCTGCCGGACGGTCGCGTGCTCTCCGCGGGCGGCGGGCAGTTGCCCGGCTATCCGGTCACCGACCAGCGCAACGCGGAGATCTTCTCGCCCCCGTATCTGTTCAAGGGCCCCCGCCCGACCGTCCTGTCGGCGCCCTCCACGGTCCAGCATGGCAGCAGCTTCTCGGTGGGCGTGATCGCGCCGGAGGCCATCACCAAGGTGTCGATGGTGCGCCTGGGCTCTGAGACGCACACGTTCGACCAGAACCAGCGCTTCATCCCGCTGAACTTCACGAACACCGGCGGGTCGCTCAACGTGCAGGCGCCGGCGAACTCGAGCATCGCGCCTCCCGGCTACTACATGCTGTTCGTCGTCAACGGCAACGGCGTGCCGTCGATGGCCCAGTTCGTGCGCATGCCGGCCCCCAACGAGGACGCCACCGCTCCGACCGCTCCGACCAACCTCACCGCCACCGGCGGGCTCGGCAAGGTCGACCTGACCTGGACGGCGTCGACCGACAACGGCTCTGTCCGGCGCTACAACGTCCACCGGAGCACGACGCCCGGCTTCACCCCGACCGCCGCCAACCGCGTCGGCCAGCCGACCGGCACGAGTTTCACCGACAGCGGGCTCGCGGGCGGCACCTACTACTACATGGTGCAGGCCGAGGACCAAGCGGGGAACCTCAGCACGCCGTCGGCGGAGGCCACCGCGACTGCCGCCGGGGACTCCACCGCGCCGACGGTCTCGATCACCGCGCCCGCCGACGGCGCCACGGTGCAGGCGTCCATCAACGTGACCGCGAACGCGGCGGACAACGTGGGGGTCTCCGGCGTCCAGTTCACGCTCGACGGGCAGAACCTCGCCGCCGAGGACACCAGCTCGCCCTACTCCGTGCCCTGGGACACGACCGGCGCGGCCAACGGCGCCCACACCCTCAGCGCGGTCGCGCGCGACGCCGCGGGCAACACCAAGACCGCCACCACCGTCAACGTCACCGTGGCCAACACCGGGCCGCCGCCCGGCGCGCCCGTCGCGGCCTACGGCTTCGACGAGGCCACGGGCACGAC
>JAXDGC010000337.1:0-13442 GCA_034665245.1 Solirubrobacteraceae bacterium
ACCGCGTGGTTGTTCCACCACGCGTAGCGCAGGTCGCGCTCGAGCAGCTGGCGGTTGCGCTCGTCCGCGAGCGCCATGAGGATGATCGAGTAGCCGTTGGAGATGTGCCGCGACTCGTCGGACTGCACCGAGTGGAAGACGGTCGGCAGCAGGTAGTCGCCGTTGGCGGCGGCCTCGCCGGGCATCGCGACGAAGAGGACGTTCGTGAACGCCGTCTCGGCGACGATCGTCAGGTAGATGTTGGCGGCGGTGATGGCGTCGCCGGTGATGAAGCCCTCGCCGAACTGGCGGCCGATCGTGCCGGCGTAGCAGTTCGCGAACCCCTTCTCGGAGATGTCGAACCCGGCCGGGTCGACGTAGTGGTTCATGTACAGCCGCTTGAGGTTCATCTGGATCGTCGAGTGGCGGACCTCGTCGATCATCTGGATCGCCAGCCCGGTGTGGATCGACGGGTTCGGCACGCAGCCGATCGTCAGCGGCATGGCGCGGGCGGCGGAGATCTCGGGGAACGGGATGATGGAGAGGAACAGCTTCTGCCACTCCATCCAGCGCTCCTGGACCTGCCGGAACATGTTGCCGCGGATCGCGCCGTCCATCGCGCCGAAGACGCGGTTGTCCTTCTCCTCCTCCATCGGGAAGTAGGAGCGCAGGACCTGCTTGAGGGGATCCTTCTTGGGAGCCTTCTCGAACGTGTAGTCGGTGGCGTATTTCTCCACCGGCGAGACGTAGGTGGGGTCCCAGGAGAGCTCCTGGATCTTGTTGTGGGCCTTCGTGATGCTCGCCCGACTCACTGTCTCGACCTCCGTCGTGTGGACGCACAGGAACCGCCCTCTTCCCCACAGCCTGGAGTCGAGAGCAATGATGAGGGCAAGTTATGCCCCGCCCGCTTGGGCGACAAGAAATGCGTGCTTTTCCGCACGATGTTGGAATGGCGCCGCCCCGGCCTCTGCCGCGAGGTCGCGGACGGCCGCGGCGAGCTCGCCGTGCTCGGCGTCGAAGGCGCGCGTGGAGGCCGACAGGCCGAGGATCGCGGCGAGCCGCAGGCGCTCGTCGAGCACCGGCGCCGCGACGCAGCAGAAGTCGAGGTCGAACTCCTCGCGCTCGGCCGCGTAGCCGTGCGCGCGCACGTCGCGGAGCTCGCGGGCAAGCGCGCCGGGCGTGGTGATCGTGCTCGGGGTGTAGCGCGGCAGGCCGCGCGCGACGTAGCGAGCCAGCGCCGCGGGGCGCAGGCGGGCGAGCACGACCTTGCCCATCGCCAGCGCGTGCGCGTTGTCGGTGATCTGCGTCCCGAGGCCGGGCATGCGTGCGATCCCCTGGCGCCCGCGCACGACGGTGATCTCGATCACGCCGCCGCGCACGACGCCGAGGTAGCAGCGCTTGTGGGTGCGCAGGAAGAGGTCGTCGACGGCGTCCTCGAGCACGTGACGATCGCCCGCGGAGGCGGCCGCAGGCGGCGCGGCGATCTCGTGATGGGGTTTGTAGAGGCCACCCTCGTGGACGGCGTAGCCCTCCTCGACGAGGCTCGCGAGCAGGTAGTAGGCCGTCGACGCGCTCTTGCCGACGACGCGGGCGACGTCGTCGGCGCGGACTCCGTCGGGGTGTTGCTCGAGAAAGCTCAGCACGTGCAGCACGGCCCTCGCTGTCGCGAGACCGCGCCGGCCGGCGTGCGGCCTCGGGTCGCCGGTCAGTCCACCCACGCTTGCGTGCACCTCTGCGTGTCTCCTCACTCGCCACCGGGGACAGGTGGCGCTCTCGACTGTTTGTACCGCTGAGGCGCTGCAATCGCGCTGCAGCGGTTGCCGTGCCGCCGTGGCGGCGCTACCGTGACCAGCGCCCGGTTGAAGGCATGGAGCAAAGGGAAGTCGATTGCGCAACCCCTGGCTGGCGATTGATGCCACCACGTCCCCCGCGCTGCGCGCGCGAGAGGTTCGCCATGCCTGGGAACGCTTCCTCGGGGGTGACCGGCCGGAGTCCGTCCGGCGGCCGATCGCCGACTCCTGGCGGCGCTCGTCCGAGGCCGGCGTCGATCCGAGCATCCGCGGCGCGGCGCCGCTGGTCGCCGACGACGACGAGGCCAGGGCGCGCTGGGAGGTCCATCCCCTCCTCGCGGTCGCGCCGCTGATCCGCGAGTGCTTCGCCGGGATCGCCGACGACGCGGCGCACCTGATGGTGGTGAGCGATGCCGACGGAACGCTGCTGTGGCTCGAGGGCGCGCCGAGCGTCCGGCTCGCCGCCGCGAACTCGATGAACTTCGCGGTCGGCGCGCTCTGGAGCGAGGGCGGCGCGGGCACGAACGCCATCGGCACCGCGCTGGCGGCCGACCACGCGGTGCAGGTGTTCGCCGCGGAGCACTTCAACGAGGTCGTGCAGGCGTGGACGTGCGCGGCCGCCCCCGTGCACGACCCGGACACCGGCCAGGTGCTCGGCGTGATCGACCTCACGAGCCGGATGAGCACCGTGCACCCGCACTCCTTCGCCGTCGCGGTCGCCACCGCGGGCGCCATCGAGGCGCACCTGCGCTGCCTCATGCACGAGCACGACGCGCGGCTGCGCTCGCGCTACCGCGACCGCATCGTGGGCGGCGGGGACGACCGCGCGCTCGTCACCTCGAGCGGGCGCGTGATCGCGACCAGTCCCCTCGGCTGGACGCCCGAGGTGCGCATCGATCTGCCCGCCTTCGGCGGCGAGTTCTCGCTCGCCTCCGGCGTCCCGGCCTTCGCGGAGCCGCTGGACCACGACGGGGCGTTCCTCGTGCGCCGGCTGGAGCACGCGCCGGCCGGCACCGCCGGCGGCGTGGCGCAGCTGTGCCTGCTCGGCGACGACCACCCGCGCGTGATCGTGGACGGCCGCTCGATCGCGCTGGGCCGCCGGCAGGCCGAGATCCTCGCGCTGCTGTGCCTGCGCCCGCACGGGCTGACCACGGAGCAGCTCGGCCAGGAGGTCTACGGCGACGACGCGAGCAACAGCACGGTGCGCGGCGAGGTCTCGCGGCTGCGCAAGCTGGTCGGGCTGGCGGTGGAGACCGACCCGTATCGCCTCCCCGGCCACGTGGAGTCCGACGTCGGGCGGGTCCGCACGCTGCTGCTGCGGGGCGCGCTCCAGGACGCGGCTGAGCTCTACGCGGGGCCGCTGCTGCCGCACTCCGACGCCCCCGGCGTGGAGCGCGAGCGCGACGCGCTCGAGGGGTGGATCCGCCACGCGGTGATGACGGGCGATGACCGCGACGCCCTGTGGGCATGGGTGCAGACGCCCTCCGGGCAGGACGACCCGGCGGCGTGGAAGCAGGTCCTCTCGGCCCTGGACTTCCGCGACCCGCGGCGCAGCCAGGCGGCCGCGCAGGTCGGGCGCCTGCGCGCCGCGAGCTGAGCCCCCTCAAGCGGCCGTGGGAGCCGCCGATACCGATGGGTGACCCGCCGTGCCCACTCCGACCCCTCCCTCCGACGGTCATGACGTCCCGCGCCCCGACGTCGCGGGCATCCTCGACCTGTTCGAGGAACTGGTCTATTCCGGGGAGGTCACCGTCGATGGCAAGTACGTCCATCACGCGGCCGGCCCCACGCTCGAGCGCTTCCTCGGCGGGACGGCCGAGGAGCGTGAGATCGGGAGCGTCTGGGAGTCGCGCCTGCACGACGACGACCGCGAGCCCTACGACGACTTCAACGTGCGGCTGCTGGGCGGCGAGGACGCCGAGGTCACCTACCGGCTGCTGGGCCTCGACGGTGTCACCAGGATCCTCTGGGACCGGGCCCGGCCGAGTCGCCGGGCCGACGGCAGCGTGCTCGTCCGGGGCATCATCTCCGATGTCACCCGGCGCGTGGAGGGAGAGACCCGCCTGACCGAGGTCAACGCGCGGTTCATCCGGCTGCTCGACGTCACCGGGGAGCATGTCTACGTGGCGCTGGTCCATGCCGGCGGCCGCATCGAGGAGCTGTTCCAGGGCCCGGGCGCTGACCGCCTGCTGGGCGGCGCGGAGCCCGACGCCGAGATGGAGAACTGGGACGCCGCCGTGCATCCGCACGACCGGGCCGCCTACCAGAGCTTCAACGCCGAGCTCGCCGAGGGCAGGGAGAGCGACGTCGAGTACCGCCTGATCGGCGCCGACGGGGTGACCCGGTGGGTGCATGACCGCGCCGCGACGCGCCGGCGCCCCGACGGCGTGGTCGAGATCAGCGGCATCGTCTGCGACGTGACGGAGCGCCGGCGGATGCGCGCGGAGCTGGCCGAGGCGCACGGGGCGCTGTCGCGCGTCGTCGAGGCGATGGACGGCCATCTGTACACGCTCCGGGTCGACGCCGACGGCGGCTACCGGACCGTCTACCGTGGCCCCAACCGGGAGGTCTTGCTCGGCGGACCGCTCGCCGGCGACGCGGAGGACGATCGCCTGTGGGAGTCGCTCCTGCACCCCGACGATCGCGAGCAGTGGCGCGTCGCGCTCGCGCGCCTGCCGGAAGGCGAGGCGATCCAGCTCGAGTACCGGGTCGTCGGCCTGGACGGCGTCGCGCGCACCGTGCTCGACTCCCTGCGCCCGCGTCGCGACCAGGGCGGGAACCTCTTCTACGACGGCGTCACGCGCGACGTCACCGAGCGCCAGCGGCTCGAGGACGAGCTGCATCGAGCCCACGGAGCGGCCGAGCTGCGCGCCCGGACGGACGAGCTGACCGGTGCCTTCAACCGGCGCCACTTCGCGGAGATCGCTGCCGAGGCGCTCGCCGCGGACCCGTCGGGGTGCGCCCTGCTGATGCTCGACGCCGACCACTTCAAGCAGGTCAATGACGTGCACGGGCATGTCGTCGGCGACGCGGTGCTGGTCGAGCTCGCCCGCCGGCTGACGGACAGCCTGAGACCGAGCGACTGCCTCGCCCGCTGGGGCGGGGAGGAGTTCGCCGTCCTGCTGGCGGGCGTGAATTCCGAGGAGGAGCTGGATCGCCTCGCCCAGCGGCTGCGGAGGGCCGTCGCGCGCGCTCCGGTGTCCGCCGCGGGGGTGAGCCTGCGGCTGACGATCTCGATCGGCGCCGCCCGCGCGACCGAGGCGCTCGCCAGCCTCGACCTGCTCGTCGAGGCGGCCGATCGCTGCCTCTACGTCGCCAAGCGCGACGGTCGCGATCGTGTCTCGCTGAGCCCGGAGGTCGCCCTCGGCATCGCGCCCGCGAGCGAGCCGGAGGTGGTGCAGGTCGCGCGCGCTCTCGCGCTCACGGCCGGGCTCCGCGAGGGCGCGCCCGAGTCCCACGCCGAGCAGGTCGCCGTGCTCGCGACGCGGACCGCCGAACGCATGGCGCTGCCATTCGACGTGATCGAGCGCTGCACGCTCGGGGGCTGGCTCCACGACATCGGCAAGGCGTCGGTGGCGCAGCGGATCCTCAACAAGCCCGGCCCGCTCGACGACGCCGAGTGGACGGTCATCCGGACCCATCCGGCGATCGGCGAGGACATCGTGCGGCGCGTCGGCGCGCTGCGCGAAGCGGCCGCGGCGGTCAGGGGCCACCACGAGCGCTACGACGGCACCGGCTACCCGGATCGGCTGACGGGCCTCGCCATCCCGATCGAGGCTCGCGTCGTCGCCGCCGCCGATGCCTATGTCGCGATCACGACCGACCGGGTCTACTCGGCGGCGAGCACGCCGCAGGAGGCGGCCGCCGAGCTGCGCCGCAGCGGCGGGACCCACCTCGACCGGGACGTGGTCGCGGCGCTGCTCGGCGTGCTCGGCCTCGGCGAGCCGGTCGTGCGGCGCGCCGCATCGGCCATCCCGCGCCGTTAGCCCGCCCGAAGCCTTCACTTCCTCATGCCGAGGGCAGGCCTGGTCGATGGCGTGTCTATGAGGGTGCTCACGATGGACGATCGGCGGGCGAAGCGCGCCCGCGACTTCCCCGCGGTCCGGCTCGGCATCGCCCAGTTCGCGATCTTCGCGGCGCTCGTCGTGGTCGTGCTCGAGCTCCCCGGCGCCGATCAGACCCACCGGTCGATCGGGCTCGCGTGTGCCGCGTCCGCGTTCGTCTACGCCGGTGTGCTGTCGCTGCTGCCGGCAAAGCGGTGGCTGCTGCCGTTCTTCTTCCTCGGCAGCTGTGTCTTCATCCTCATCGCGTGTGTCGCGATCGCCGCGACCGGCGGCGGCGACTCGCCGCTGCGCCCGCTGCTGATCTTCGCGGTCGTCTACGCGGCCTGGTTCTACGAGCGGCGACAGGCGGTCACGATCATCGCCGTCGTCGCGCTCGCGAACACGATGACCATGCTCTACGACGCCGATGCGCTCGACGCCGACCCACTCGCGCTCACGATCATCCTGAACGTCGTGTTGGTCGTGGCCGGCGGGCTCATGATCGCCGGCCGCGGCGAGCTCTCGCGCCTGCGCGACTCGGCGCGCGTCGAGGCGATGCGCGACCCGCTCACCGGACTCGCCAACCGGCGTGCGCTGATCCGGTTCCTGGAGAGGCGCGTCGACGGCATCCGCCCCGGCGACCACTTCGGGCTCGTCTTCATCGACCTCGACTCCTTCAAGCGGATCAACACCGAGTTCGGGCACGCCGGCGGCGACGCGGCGCTCAAGAGCGTCGCCGCGGCGATCGGCCGCACCGCGCGCCCGGGTGATCTGGTGGCGCGGATGGGAGGCGACGAGTTCGCCCTGATCGCCCCGGCGATCGAAGCCGCAGATCTGCGAGCGCTCGGCGAGCGCGTCGTCGCCGCCGTGCGCGAGTCGCACATCGACATGGGCGTCGACGGCCGCCGGATCCAGCTCGGCGCCAGCGCGGGCACGGCGATGGCGCCGGACGACGCCGAGACGATCCACGATCTCCTGGAGGCCGCCGATCACGCACTCCGCGCCGCGAAGCGCGAGGGCAAGGATCGCGTCGTCAGCGCCGCAGAGGAGGCGCTCGCCCAGCTGGCCTAGGATCCCGCGATGCCTCACGCCTCCGACCTGCCACCGGAGCTGCCGGACGCGGGCGCCTCCGATCTCGCCGCGGCCGCCGCCGCGCTGCGCACGTGCCTGCCCGAGCCGCTCGGCGCACTCGCCGCGATCGCCTACAACTACCGCTGGTCGTGGACCCCCGGCGGGCCGGAGCTGTTCGCCGCGATCGACGGGGACCGCTGGGAGCTGTGCGCCGGCAACCCGGTCCGGCTCCTCCAGGAGGCCCATCCGCACCGGCTGGCGGAGCTCGCCGCGGACGCGGGCTTCCTCGCGCGCGTCGGGGCTCTGGAGGACGCGGTGCACTCCGCGGGTGCCGGGGCGATCACCGCCGCCGGCGTCACCCCGGAGCACCCGGTCGCCTTCTTCTGCGCCGAGTACGCGATTCACGGCTCGCTGCCGGTCTACTCCGGCGGCCTGGGCGTGCTCGCCGGCGACATCCTCAAGGAGGCCTCGGACCGCCGGCTGCCGCTCGTCGCCGTCGGCCTGATGTATCGCCACGGCTACTTCCGCCAGCGCATCGACGGCTCGGGCTGGCAGCACGAGTACTGGGTCGACACGGATCCCGCGCGCGTCCCGGCCGCGCTCGTGACCGGCGCCGACGGCGCCCCGCTCACGGTGACGGTCCCGGCGGGCCCGCGCGAGGTCGTCGCCCAGGTCTGGCGCGTCGACGTCGGCCGCGTCCCGCTGCTCCTGCTCGACGCCAACCGGCCGGAGAACAGCGTCGCCGACCGCTGGATCACGTCGCGCCTCTATGTCGGCGACCCCGACCTGCGGCTCTGGCAGTACGCGCTGCTGGGCATCGGCGGCGTGCGGGTGCTGCACGCGCTCGGCATCGAGCCCAGCGTCGTGCATCTCAACGAGGGCCACGCGGCGCTCGCCGGCCTCGAGCTCGCGCGCGCCGCCCGGGCCGGCGACGGCCTGTCGGCGGAGGAGGCGCTCGCGGCCGCGCGCGAGCGCACCGTCTTCACGACGCACACGCCCGTGCCGGCGGGCAACGACACCTATCCGGCCGGGCAGATGGCCGAGGCGCTCGGCAGCCTCGCGAGCGAGCTCGGGCTCGACATCGAGTCGCTCGTGCGGCGCGGCCGCACGCATCCGGACGAGGCGGCGGAGCCGTTCGGCGTCACGCAGTTCGCGCTGCGCTCGAGCCGGACCGCCAACGGGGTGAGCGCGCGCCACGGTGAGGTCGCGCGCGAGATGTGGCACGACCTGTGGCCGGAGCGCCCGGTCGAGGAGGTCCCGATCACCCATGTCACCAACGGCGTCCACATCCCGACCTGGATCGGCGTGCCGATGCGCGAGCTGCTCGACCGCCATCTCGGGGAGGGCTGGTCCGACCGCGCCATCGATCCCGCGACCTGGGAGCCCATCGACACGCTGCCGGCGGAGGAGCTGTGGGCGGCGCGCTCGGTCCAGCGGCGGGAGCTGATCGACCTCGTCTGCGAGCGCAGCGTCACCGACCGGCTCGGGCGCGGCGACACGCCGGAGTACGTGCGCGCGGCCGCCGAGGGGCTCGACCCGGAGGCGCTCACGATCGGCTTCGCGCGCCGGGTGGCGACCTACAAGCGCCTGGACCTGCTGCTCAGCGCCGTCGACCGCGCCCTCGCGCTGCTCGGCGACTCCGAGCGCCCGGTCCAGCTGATCCTCGCCGGCAAGGCGCACCCGAAGGACGACGAGGGCAAGCGGCTCGTCCAGCGGCTGTTCGAGATGAAGTCGCATCCCGAGGTCGCCCGCCGCGTCGTCTACCTCGACGACTACGACCTCAGGCTCGGCGCCGCCATGACCCGCGGCTGCGACGTCTGGGTGAACGTCCCGCGGCCGCCGCTCGAGGCGAGCGGGACGAGTGGCATCAAGTCGGCCATCAACGCCGGGCTGCAGCTGTCCGTGCTCGACGGCTGGTGGCCGGAGGCCTACGACGGCAGCAACGGCTGGGCCATCAGCGGCGAGGTCGACCACGACCACGGCGCGCAGGACTGGCGTCACGCCGCGGAGCTCTACCGGCTCGTGACCGACGAGGTGATCCCCGCGTTCTACGACCGCGACGGCGACGGCGTGCCGCAGGCCTGGCTGCAGATGGTCCGCGCCTCGCTGCGCACCTGCGGTCCGCGCTTCGGCGCGGGCCGGATGATCGCGGACTACGCGGCGCGGATCTACCCGCCGCGCTAGCGTCCCGCGATGCGCAGGAAGACCCACTCGGGGCTGAAGCTCGATCGCCGCACCCGGGCCATGGGCGCGGTCGCGCTGGGCGGCGTCGTCGGCGCCGGTGCCGTCGAGCTCACGCGCGTGTGGCGGCGCGGCTCGGCGCCCCTGCCGGCGGAGACCGACGACCTGCTCGAGGCCGCGAGCACCGCGACGCTCGAGACGATCGCGGTCGTGCGCGAGGGCTACCGCGCCACCTCCAACACCGAGAACGCGGTCTTCAACCTGCTCGCCTCCTTCACGGTCACGTTCGGCGTCACCCGTGGGACCACGGCGCTGATCCGCTCGGGCAAGGGCCGCGGCGTGCTGCGCGACTTCGTGATCGCCGACCGCCGTGTGCACCACTTCGTGCCGGGCATCGTGATCGCGCTCGCCGCGGGCGGGACCTCGATCTCCGTCCGCCGCAAGCAGCTGGACCGCTGGCTCGCGCTGCCGTTCGGCGCCGGCGCGGCGCTGATCCTCGACGAGGCCGCGCTCCTGCTCGAGCTCGACGACGTCTACTGGACCGAGAAGGGCGTGCTGTCGCTCCAGGTCTCCTTCGGCGCGATCTCGCTGCTCGCCGCGGTCGCGCTCGCCGTGCGCGTGCTGCGCCGCGGCGAGAGCTCGGTCGGGATCACGCCAGCGCCAGCACCGTGATGCCCGCCACCACCACGGCGGCGCCCGCGAGCCGGCGACGCCCCGCCGGCTCGCCGAGCACGAGCGCGGCGTAGGCGGTGGCGAAGACCACGCTTGTCTCGCGCACGGCAGCGACCGGCGCGGCCGGGGCGCGCTGGAGCGCGGCCAGCACCAGCGCGTAGGCGCCGAAGATGCACAGAGCGGCGGCGGCGATCCGCGGCCCGGCGGCGGCAGCGATCGCCCTGGCACCCTTGAGTCGTGCCATCACCGGCACGTAGACGAGCAGGGTGAGCACCAGCACGCACTCGAGATAGGGCACGGGCGCGGCATGGCGCAGGCCGAAGGAGTCGGTCAGCGTGTAGCCGGCGATGCACGCGCCGCACGCGAGCGCGAGGCCGGTGTCGCGCGCGCTCGCGGCCCCGTCGAGCCCGCGCACCACCAGCACGCCCGCCGCGATCACCCCGACGCCGGCCGCCTGCAGCGCGCTGACGTCGGCGCCCAGCGCCACGACGCCGACCGCCAGCACCAGCACCGGTGCGACCCCGCGAGAGAGCGGATAGACGAGCGAGACGTGACCGGAGCGCAGGGCGAGCCCGAGCGTGGCGAAGAACCCGAGCTCGAAGACCGCCGACAGCGCGAGGTAGGGCACCGCTTCGGCATCGACGTCCCAGCCGAGCGCGGCGAAGGGCGCGAACACCGCCACCGCGATCGCCAGCGCGGCCGCCGTCGCCGTCTCGGAGTCGGGCGCGCGCGCGAGCAGCAGCGTCCAGGCGGCGTGCATGACCGCGGCGCCAAGCGCGAGGAGGATCGCGGTCGTGCTCAGGACGTGCGGGGAGCCAGCGCCTCGAGGGCCGCGTCGCGGCCCTCGTGGATCTCGAGGAGCTCGTGCGCGCCGGCGAGGCTGAACAGCCGCCCCACGGCGCTGTCCTCGAGCGCGGCGACCGCCATGCGCCCGCCCTGGGCGCGGATCTCGTGCCATGAGCCGATCAGCGCCCGCAGGCCGACCGAGTCGCAGAACTCGGCGGTCGTGAGGTCGATGAGCAGCCGCCGCGAGCCGGCTCGGCGGGCGGCGTCGATGCGGACGCAGAGGCGCGGGGCGGTGGCGATGTCGAGCTCGCCGCGCATCGCGATCACGTGGACGGCGCCCGCGTCGTGCTCGCGGATCTCGAACGGATGGCTGGCCGGGGTCGCTGTCATAGAAGGAACGGCTCGGCGCCTCCCGGCCCGGACCTTAGCCCTTCGGTAGCCTCGACGCCAATGAGTCTCGCTTCCCTGGACGGCACGATCGGACCCGCCGGCGAGATGCGCATCCCCGTGACGGACGAGGGGCTGTTGCGCGGCGACGGCGCCTTCGAGGTCATGCGCCTGTACGCCGGGCGCCCGTTCGCGCTCCCCGACCACTTCGACCGCCTGAGGCACTCCTGCGAGGGCCTGCGCCTCGAGGCCGACCACGACGCGCTGCCGGGCGAGCTCGACGCCCTGCTCGAGGCCACGGGACCGGTCGACGGCCTGCTGCGGGTCGTCGTCACGCGCGGCGGGCGGCGGATCGCGATCGTCGAGCCGCTGCCCCACCGGCCGGCGGTCTCGCGCGTCGCCACCATCACCTTCGCCCCGGGCCGGATCCTCGACGGGCTCAAGACGCTCTCCTACGCCGGCAACATGCTCGCGGGCCGGCTCGCGAAGGAGCGCGGCTTCGACGAAGGGCTGCTCGTCACGCCCCACGGCCGCGTACTCGAGGGCCCGACCTGGACGTTCTTCTGGGTCCACGACGGCGTCCTGTGCACGCCGCCGCTCGAGGACCGCATCCTCGCCTCGATCACGCGCGCGCGCCTGCTCGAGGAGTGCGAGGTCTCCGAGCGCCCGTGCACGCTCGACGACGTCCGCGCCGCCGAAGAGGCCTTCATCGCCTCCACGGTGCGCGAGGTGATGCCGATCGCCGTCGTCGACGAGATCGAGCTGCCCGCGGCCCCGGGCCCGGTGACCCTGGACGCGCACGCCCGCTTCCAGCGCCGCGTCGAGCGCGAGCTCGGGACGGCCGCTGCGGTTTAGGAGCTAGCCGGCCTGGCGGTCCGGCGCGGTGCGGACGGCGTTCCCGCCGCGCGTGTGCCAGCTCACCCACCAGAGCATGTGGTCGGTGGCGCCGATCACGCCTTGTACGGTTCCGCGAATGCTGCCGAGGAGAGACGTCATGTCAGTAGCCGCCTTATTCCCGGCCACGTGCGGGTTCTAACCGTCGTCGGGAACCGGCCGCAGTTCATCAAGGCGGCCGCGGTGTCCCACCGCCTGCGCGAGCATTCCGCGGAGGTGCTCGTCCACACGGGCCAGCACTACGACGAGGAGCTCTCGCAGATCTTCTTCACCGAGCTCGGCATCCCGCGGCCCGAGCACCAGCTCGGGCTCGGCGGCGGCTCGAACACGGCACAGACGGCTCGGATGCTCGAGGCGCTCGAGGGGCTGCTCGCGAGCGAGCGCCCCGACCTCGTGCTCGTCTACGGCGACACGAACTCAACGCTCGCCGGTGCGCTCGCCGCTGCCCAGGCGGGGATCCCGGTGGCGCACGTCGAGGCCGGGATGCGCTCTTTCGACCGCGCGATGCCCGAGGAGCTCAACCGCGTGCTGACCGACCACGCCGCCTCGCTGCTCCTGTGCTCGGCCGAGAGCGCGGCGGAGAACCTGCGCGCCGAGCGGGTGGCCGGGCGCGTCGAGGTCGTGGGCGACGTGATGGTCGACATCGCGCTGCTGCTCGGCCCGCGGGCGGCCGCGCGCACGGAGGTGCTCGAGGCGCACGGCGTCGAGCCCGGCCGCTTCCTGCTGGTGACCGCCCATCGAGCGGGCAACGTCGACGACCCCGCGCGGCTCGAGCGGCTCGTCGCGCTGCTCGAGGCCCTGCCCGAGCCCGCCGTCCTCCCGCTGCATCCGCGGACCGCGGCGCGGCTCGCGGCGACCGGCCTGCGCGCGCGGCTCGACGCCGCCGCCCACCTGCGGCTCACGCGGCCGCTCGGGTATCTCGAGTTCACGGCGCTGCTGCACCACGCGCGCGCCGTGCTCACGGATTCGGGCGGCGTGCAGAAGGAGGCCTACCTCGCCGGCGTTCCGTGCGTGACGATGCGCTCGACCACCGAGTGGACGGAGACGATCGACGCGGGCTGGAACGTGCTCGTCGACCTCGACGCGGAGGCGGCGCTGGCGGCGCTGCAGCGGCGGCCCCCGGCCGAGCGGCCGCAGCTCTACGGCGACGGGCGCGCGGGCGAGCGCGTCGTGGCGGCCCTTAGGATGGGCGCATGACGATCCGAGTGGGCGTCGCGGGCCTCGGCTACTGGGGCCCGAACCTGGCGCGCAACTTCGCCGGCGTGCCCCGCTGCGAGCTGACGTGGTGCTGCGACGCCTCCGAGGCCGCGCGCGAGCGGCTCGCGCGCACGTTCCCACGCGCGCGCTTCACGGCCGACCTCGGTGACCTGCTGGCCGATCCCGAGCTCGACGCGGTCGTGCTCGCCACGCCCGTGCCGACCCACGGCGCGCTCGCGGAGCAGGTGCTGCGCGCGGGCAAGCACTGCTTCGTCGAGAAGCCGCTCGCGCAGTCCGTGGGCGACGCCGAGCGCGCGGTCGCGGCGGCCGCGGAGACCGGGCGCGTCCTGATGGTCGGCCACCTGCTCGAGTACCACCCGGGCGTGCGCAAGCTCAAGGAGATCGCCGACTCCGGCGAGCTCGGCGACATCCACTACATCTA
>JAXDGC010000338.1:0-13862 GCA_034665245.1 Solirubrobacteraceae bacterium
CACGATCACGCCCTGGAACCCCGCGACCGTCGCGCCGCCGAGGCACTTGCCGATGATGATCGAGCTGCGCCGCACCGGCGCCACCATCATCTCGCGCAGGAAGCCGAACTCGCGGTCCCAGACGATCGACGCGGCCGAGAACATCGCGGTGAACATGACGGCGATGCAGAGGATGCCGGGGTAGATGAACGTCTTGAGGTCGACGCCGTGGGTCCCGGCGCTCGACAGCTGGTTCAGCCCCGCGCCGAGCACGAACAGGAACAGGAGCGGCTGCACGAGCGAGGTGAGGATCCGCAGGCGGTCGGCGCGGAAGCGCACGAGCTCGCGCTTCCACACGATCTTGATCGCGCGCAGCTCGCTGCGCCAGCTCCGCCGCGGGACGCTGACGCGGATGACCTCGGCGGCTGCGCTCATCGCCGCCCGCCTCCCGTCATGACCTGCATCATGATCCGGTTGCGCGTCGCCGACTGGTCCTCCTCGGCGTCGCGGATCGTCGAGCCCGTGTAGTTCATGAAGACGTCGTCGAGCGTCGGCCGCGACACGCTGACCGATCGGATCGGCACTCCGAGCTCGGCGAACAGGCGGGGGACGAACTCCTCGCCCGCCGTCACGAAGAACGTCACCGCGCCCTCCGACAGCGCGGCCTCGATGTCGAAGTGCTCGGCCAGCGCCGCGGTCGCGGCCTCGTCGTCGTCGGTCTGGATGCGCACGCGGTCGGCGCCGACGCTCGCCTTCAGCGCCTCCGGCGTGTCGAGGACGACGATCTCGCCGCGGTCCATGATCGCGATGCGGTCGCAGAACTCGGCCTCGTCCATGTAGTGCGTGGTCATGAAGATCGTGATCTCCTCCGCCTCCTGCAGCTCGCGGATGTAGCGCCAGATCGAGCTGCGCGTCTGCGGGTCGAGCCCGATCGTCGGCTCGTCGAGGAACAGCACGCGCGGCGAGTGCATGAGCCCGCGGGCGATCTCCAGCCGCCGGCGCATGCCGCCGGAGAACGTCGAGACCACGCCGTCGCGGCGATCCCACAGGTCCACCATTTCCAGCACCTGCCGCATGCGCGGCTTGATCAGCCGCGACTGTACGCCGTAGAGCTCGGCGTGCAGCTGCAGGTTCTGCGTGGCGGTCAGGTAGCCGTCGAGCGTCGGGTCCTGGAAGACGAGGCCGATGTTGCGCCGGACGTCGTCACGCTCGCGGACGACGTCGTGGCCGGCGACGAGCGCGCTCCCGCCGGTCGGCCGCGCGAGGGTGCACAGCATGTTGATCGTCGTCGTCTTGCCGGCGCCGTTGGGACCGAGGAAGCCGAAGACCTCGCCGCGCTCGACCTCGAAGCTCACCCCGCGCACCGCCTCGATGTCCCCGAAGCGCTTCGCGAGGCCGTTGACCTGAATTGCGAGATTCATGCAGTGACAGTAACATTACAGCCGATGCAAGTTCAAGAGGGGCTGCGCGAGCGCAAGAAGCGAGAGACCCGGGAGACGATCGCGGAGACGGCGATGGCGCTGTTCGGCGAGCACGGCTACGACGCCGTCACGGTCGCCGACGTCGCGCGTGCCGCCGGTGTCTCGGAGAAGACGGTGTTCAACTACTTCCCGGCCAAGGAGGATCTCGTCTTCGACGACGGCCAGGCCCGCCGTGACGCGCTGATCGACGCGATCCGGACCCGCGCGCCCGGCTCGTCGCTCGTGGAGCCGTTCCGCCGGCAGACGGAGGAGCTCATCGACCGAGTCGAGCTCGGGCCGGATCCGAGGATCGTCGCGATCCCGCGGCTCGTGGCCGGGAGCGCCGTCCTGCGCGAGCGGCTGTTCATCGGCTGGGAGCGCGAGGCCGCGCTGCTGACGCCGGTCGTCGCGGAGGAGACGGGCAGCGGCCCCGAGGATCTCGTGCCGGGCGTCGTCGCGCGGTCGCTGGCCTGGACGCACCGGCTGGTGTTCCGCGCGGCCTTCAGCCGCCTCATCGCCGGCGAGGACCAGCGCGCGCTGGCCGCCGATCTGCGCGAGCAGGCGCGGCGC
Organism: Solirubrobacteraceae bacterium; assembly: GCA_034665245.1. Classification (GTDB taxonomy): domain Bacteria; phylum Actinomycetota; class Thermoleophilia; order Solirubrobacterales; family Solirubrobacteraceae; genus DASQFQ01. The sequence goes on from JAXDGC010000338.1 coordinate 2,010, forward strand.
GCCTACGACCAGCTCGAGCACGGGCTGGGCGACTACGGCGTGCGCTGACGCGCGGCACGCCACATGCAGGCGAGGGTCAGCTCGCCGCCCGGCGTGGCGAATTCCCCTACGCGCACGAAGCCGAGCCGTTCGTAGCGGCGGTCGTTCGCACGATTGCTGGACTCGAGGTAGGCGGGCATGTCCAGCTCGTCGAGCTGCGCGAGGTTCTCGGCGAGCAGCCCCATGCCCTTGCCCTGCCCGCGGTGGTCGGGATGCGTCCCGAGGAGGCTCAGGTAGGCGTGCGGTCGCTGCCTCGGATGGTTGGACTCGAAGTGGTCGAGGAGGGTCAACACGTGGTCCGCGTGTGGGCCCGTCAGCTCGCGCAGCAGAGGCTCGACGCGCGCGGCATCCTCGTCGCTGAGCTCGGGCTCGCCCGCGGGGATCCAGAGCGATGCGGCGCCGCCGTCCTCGGTCGTCCACACGGACCGGTAGGGGAGGGCGCTGTGCAGGAAGAGCCTCCACCATGCGCGCTGGTGCTCCACCCGCGTGCCCGGATCCGAAAAGGCCCAGCTCCAGATCGGGTCGTCGTAGAACGCGAGCGCGAACAGCTCGGCGACCTGCTCGGCCTCCGCCTCGGTCACCAGCTTGACCCCCGGCGCAGCATCGGTCATGGGGCGATTATCGCTTCAGTGGGGTGCCGGCCGGCGGACGACTCGGCAGCGGCGGGCTGCCCTCGGCTACGAGGTCGTGGGCGCCGGGCTCCAGCGCGCGCTGCGCGGGTCGTGGAGCTCGGTGCGGTCGCGGCCCAGCTCCTTGGCGCGGTAGAGCGCCTCGTCCGCGGCGGCGTAGAGGTCTCCGGGCGTCCGCATCCCCTCGCTCCATGACGCGACGCCGATGCTCGCGGCGATCGAGATGCTGGTCGTCCCGACTGCGACCGGGGTGGCGGACAGCAGCGCGCGCAGCTTGTCGGCCGCCGCCACCGCCTCTTCGCCGTTGGTCTCGGGCAGGAGGACGACGAACTCCTCGCCGCCGTAGCGGCTGACGATGTCCGAGACCCGCGAGGCGTCGTAGATCCGCTGCGCCGCATCGCGGAGGACCGTGTCCCCGGCGGCGTGTCCGTGGGTGTCGTTGATCTGCTTGAAGTGGTCGAGGTCGAGCAGCAGGCACGAGAACGGGCGCCCGTGGCGGGTGGCCAGCGCGACCGCCTGCTCGGCGCGGGCGTCGAGCTCGCGGCGGTTGAACAGACCGGTGAGCCCGTCGCGCGCGGCGCGGTCCGCGAGCCCGTCGTGGACCGCCTTCGTGCGCAGTGCGGCGCGCACGCGCGCCACCAGCTCCTCGCTGGCGAACGGCTTGACGATGTAGTCGACGGCGCCGGCGTCGAGCCCGGCGACGCGCGCGTCGGTCTGTGCGTGCGCAGTCAGGAAGATGACCGGCGGCGGCGTCGCACTCTCGGCCTGGATCGCCCGGCACACCTCATATCCGTCGCGCCCGGGCATGGTGACGTCGACGAGCAGCAGGTCCGGCTGCTGCTCTCGCGCGAGCTGGAGCGCCTGGTCGCCGTCGGAGGCGGCGATGACGGCGTAGCCCGCGCCCTTGAGCCAAGAGGTGACGATCGCCCGCGTGACGCCGTCGTCGTCGGCGACGAGGACGAGGGAGGTCTGGTCGTCACGGGTCATGGGCTCCTATCGACGGCCTCCCGCAAGGCCTTGACCGCGGCTCGCTCATGCAGGTTCCACGGATGGTCGATGGACAGTTGACGTCCAGGAAACGTGCTCGCGCGTCCATCCCGTCCAGCCGTGAGAGGTGCCGCATGCTCCGAGGCAAGGCCCATAGCCCCGTCGCCAGGATCGCGCTCGCGATCATCGTGCTCGTCACGCTGCTCGCCGCCGCCGTCGGCATCACGATCTGGCGCTACGACCATGCCCTGGCGAAGTCCGGGTCGGCGCGGGTGTCGAGCTCCGAGGAGTACCGGACACAGCGGGCGGAGACCGCGTTCTGGAACGAGCGCGAGGCGATGAACGAGTTCCTCCTCACTCGCGACCCCGAGATGCTGGCCGAGGTCGAGGCGACGCGAGCGGTGTTCCGTCGTGTCGAGGACCAGCTCGGCGCCGGCGCCCAGCACGCCGAAGAGAAAGGCCTGGTTGCCAAGGCGACTGCGGCCAATGACGGCTACGTCAAGGCGTTTCTCGCGGTGCGAACCCGGCCGGCCGACGCGCTCCGCAGGCTCAACGAGCTCGAGCCCACGGTCACGGGGCCGATCGACCGGCTCCAGAAGCTCCAGGAGGGCGAGGTCGCGAGCAACGTCCGCGCCGCTGCCGCCGCGAAGCGCCAGGCGCTGATCGCGGCGCTGCTCGGCGGCCTGCTGGCCGTCGTCGGAATCGCCGGATTCGCGTTCGCCGCGTTGCGGCTGATCCGCCGCACCACCGTTCGCGTGGCGCGCCTCGCGGCGCTCGTCGTGCAGACGCGGTCGTCGATCGGCGCGCTCGGAGAGGTCGCCCAGGAGCTGCGGACCGCCGCCCAGGAGGCGGAGGCCACGACGGCCGAGCAGTCGGCCGCGATCACCGAGACCTCGGCGACGATCGAGGAGTTCGCGGTGACGGCGACCTCGATCGCCGACAACGCCCGCGCCGTTGCGGGCGCCGCCGAGCAGACCGGCGACACGATGCGCGACATGCAGGACAAGGTCGAGACGATCGCCGAGCGCTCGCTCTCGCTGGGCGAGCGCAGTCAGAAGATCGGCGAGATCCTCGAGCTCATCAACGCGATCGCCGAGCAGACGAACCTGCTCGCGCTCAACGCCGCGATCGAGGCGGCGCGCGCCGGCGAGGCCGGCCGCGGGTTCGCGGTCGTCGCCGCCGAGGTGCGCAAGCTGGCCGAGCGCTCGATCGACTCGACCGAGTCGATCCGGCAGATCATCGCCTCGGTCCAGGACGAGACGAACTCGACGATCATGGCCACCGAGCAGGGCACGCGCCAGGCGCGCGAGGTCGGGGAGCTGATGGCTTCGACGGCGACGATGCTCGACGAGTCGATCCTCGCGACGCAGCAGCAGAAGTCGGCCGCCGACCAGGTCGCGACCGCGATCGTGCAGATCCGGGCCTCGGCCGACCAGTCCGCCGCCGAGCAGACGCAGCGGGCCGTCACCTCCCGGCGCGTCGACGAGCTCGTCGCTGAGCTCGAGCGCTCGTTGCAGGCGGGCGTTCAGGACGGAGACCACGGCGCCGCCGGGCAGTTCGAGCCGTCGGCCCGATGAACGGCGTCCACGTGCGGCTGCGGGTGGGCCGCGAGCGCTACGCCGTGCCGATCGAGAACGTGCTCGAGGTTGCCGAGCTGGGCGTGCTCAGCGCGGTGCCGGGCGCCGGGAGGACGGTGCTGGGCGTACGCAACCTGCGCGGCCAGGTGCTGCCGGTGTTCGAGCTCGCGCAGGTGCTCGCGATCGCCGGCGAGGGCTCATCGTCGCGCGTCGTGGTCACCGAGTGCGACGGCCGGCTGGCCGGGCTCGCGGTCGACGAGGTCACCGACGTGGGTGAACTGGACGGCGAGGCCGAGGAAGCCGGGGCCGACCATCTGAGTGGCGCGGTCCTCGAGGACGGCCAGCTCGTGGGGATCATCGACGTCGGGCGCCTGTTCGGCTCACTGGCCGGCGCCGCGGCATGAGCATCGTCGACTCCGAGTTCCTGGACATCTTCCGCGACGAGGCGCGCGGGCGCCTCGACCGGATCGTCGACACGCTGCTCGCGCTCGAGAACGGCAGCGCCGCAGCCGACGCGGTCGACGCGCTGTTCCGTGACGTCCACACGATCAAGGGCGCCGCGGGCATGGTCGGGCTCGACGAGATCGGCGCGCTCGCCCACGTCATGGAGGACCTTCTCGCCGGTGCGCGTCAGGGCGGCGCGCTGCCCGACGGGCTCGTCGATCCCCTGCTTCGCGCGTCCGACTCGCTGCGCCGGCACGTCGAGGGCGACGGAGAGCCGACCGACGCGCTGCTCGCGGAGCTCGCGGCGGCGCAGGCTCCGGGCGCCGGCCCGGCGGTCGAGGCCCACAACCCCGCGCCGCCGGCCGCGGGCCAGACGGCGCCGGCCGAGAGCCGCTCGATCCGGGTTCCCGCGGAGAAGATCGACACGCTGCTGGACCTCGTCGGCGAGACCGTCCTGCATCGCCGGCGGCTCGAGCACGAGCTCGGCGCACAGGGCGGCACCGGCGGTCACGGCCCGGTCGCGGACGAGCTCGACTTCGGCGAGCGGCTGCTCGACGAGCTCAAGGGCGCCGCGATCGGCATGCGGACGCTCCCGCTCTCGTCGATCGTCACGCCGCTGCCGCGGGTCGTGCGCGACCTCGCCGCCGAGACCGGCCGGGAGGTCGAGCTCGTCGTGGTCGGTGCCGAGACGGAGCTCGACCGCGCCATTCTCGAAGGTCTCCCCGACCCGCTCATCCACATGATCCGCAACGCGATCGCCCACGGGATCGAGACGCCGCAGGAGCGTGAGCGGCGGGGCAAGCCGGCGCGCGGGCGCGTCGAGCTGCGAGCCGAGCAGCGTGGCGGCATGGTCGAGATCACCGTCGCCGACGACGGGCGCGGCATCTCCGAGGAGACGCTCGCGGAAGCGCGCAGGGTGGGCTCGCTCACCGAGGTGCTGACGCAGCCGGGCTTCTCGACCGCGCGCGAGGTCAGCGGCATCTCCGGCCGCGGCGTCGGCCTCGACGCCGTCAAGGAGCAGGTCGAGGGCTTCGGGGGCAGCATCGAGGTGCGCAGCGAGCCGGGGACCGGGATGGAAGTGATCCTGCGGCTCCCGCTCGCGCTCGCGCTGATCGAGGTGCTGCTCGTCGAACGGGCAGGCAACGTGTACGGATTCCCGCTCGCCAGCGTCGAGGAGGTCCTGTCGCTCGGCGCGACGCTGTCGCTGGCGGGGCGGCCCTCGATCGAGCTGCGCGGCAATTCGATCCTGCTCGCCGATCTCGCGGCCCTCTTGGGCGAGTCGGCCGAGCCGCCCGCGCGGGCGCCGGTCGTGGTCCTCAGCGCGTCGGGGAGGCGCGTAGCCATCATCTGCGACGGCCTGCTCGGCAAGGAGGAGGTCGTGGTCAAGTCGCTCGGGCCGCTGCTCTCATCGCTGTCGATCTATCTCGGAGCCGCGATCCTGGGCGACGGCCGGATCGCGCTGCTCGTCGACCCGGCGGTGCTCGTGCGCTCCTCCACGGAGCGGGGCGCCGCCGCCGCCCCGGTCGTCTCCGCCGCCGAGCCGAGCCTGCCGAGGATCCTGGTCGTCGAGGACTCGCTGACGATCCGCGAGCTCCAGCGCAGCATCCTCGAGGCGGCCGGCTACCGCGTGCAGACCGCACGGAACGGCCGCGACGCGCTGACGCACATCGATGGCGATGCGGCGCTCGACCTCGTGGTCAGCGACGTCGAGATGCCGGAGATGGACGGCATCGAGCTGACGCGCGCGATCCGCGCCCACGCCACCCGCTCAGCCCTTCCCGTCGTGATCGTCACGTCGCTCGGGGACGACGAACACCGCCAGCGCGGGATCGACGCCGGCGCCGACGCCTATATGGTCAAGCAGAGCTTCGACCAGCACGACCTGCTCGAGACGGTCGAACGGCTCGTCGGAAGATGACCGTGAACGGCGCCGGTGGCGAGGCCCGCCGCGTGCTCATCTGCGACGACTCCGTCACGTATGCGACGGGCCTGTCGCGGCTGCTGGGGCGCGACCCCGAGATCGAGGTGGTCGGGGTGTGCACGAGCGCAGAGGAGACGATCGCCCGGCTGGCGCAGGTCGAGCCCAAGCCGCACCTCGTGACGATGGACCTCGAGCTGCCCGGGATGTCCGGCGGCGACGCGATCGAGGAGATCATGAGCAACCGGCCGGTCCCGGTGCTCGTCCTCGCCGGCGGCGTGGAGCGCGGATCGGAGAAGGCGCTCGCATCGCTCGCAGCCGGCGCGCTCGAAGTGCTCTCCAAGGACGCGCTCGACCTTCGCGATCCCAACGGAGCGGACGCGCAGGCGTTCCGCAAGCGCGTGAAGATGCTCAGCGGCGTCCGCGTCCTCCATCACCCCCGCGCGGGCCTCAACCGGCAGCGCCGCTCGGCGGACGGGTCGATCCCGCCGCGCGGCGCCTCGGTCATCGGGATCTGCGCCTCCGCGGGCGGCCCGCACGCACTCGCCACCGTCCTCGCCGAGATCCCGGCGACGTTCCCGATCCCGATCCTCGTCGTACAGCACATCGGCCACGGCTTCATCAAGGGCTTCGCGGAATGGCTCGACGACCAGGTGCCGCTGCCCGTCCGGCTCGCGGGCCCGGGTCCCATCACCGCGGGGATCTGGGTCGCACCCGACGGCGCCCATCTGGCGCTCGACCGTGGCAACCGGCTCGCGCTCGACGCGCACGGCGACCCGGGGCCCCACCGGCCGTCCGCGGACGTCCTGCTGTGCAGCGTCGCGGCCCGCGCCGGCGCGCACGGCGTGGGTGTGGTGCTCACCGGCATGGGCCGCGACGGCGCCGGCGGCCTCGCGGAGGTCAAGCGCGCCGGAGGGCTCACGATCGCCCAGGACGAAGCCAGCTCCGCGGTCTTCGGCATGCCCAAGGCGGCTGCGGAGTGCGGGGTCGAGCTGGTGCTCGGACCCGCCAGGATCGGGCGGCGGCTGCGGGCACTGAGCCCCGTGAGGCTCGCGTCTTGACGGTCTCGCTCGCCCAGGTCGCCGCCCTCGTCCACCGCGAGACCGGCATCCGGCTCGCGGAGCGCCAGCACCCGTTCCTCCTCGCCGCGCTCGAGCGCGTGGAAGCCGGAGCCGGGCCGGCCGCGTTCCTGCGCCGAGTCGCCGATCCACTGCAGCGCAGGGAAGCCGTGACACGGCTGATCGAGGAGGTCACCGTCAAGGAGACGTCGTTCCTCCGCGACCGCGGCCAGCTCGCGGGCATCGACTGGCGGCAGCTGGTCACGGAGGCGCGCGCACGCGGGGCGGAGCGCGTGCGCGTCTGGGCCGCGGCGTGCGCGACAGGGGAGGAGGCCTACAGCCTCGCGCTGCTGGCCTGCGAGGCGTTCGCGCCGGCCCCGCCGCCGGTGAGCATCCTCGCCACCGACATCTCGGCCGGTGCCCTCGCCCGCGCCCGCCGCGGCAGGTACCGGTCCCGCTCGGTCCGCGACCTCGACGCGGCGACGCGCGCGCGCTACCTGCGCGAGGAGGCCGGCGGCCTGATCGTCGGCGACGAGCTGCGTGCGCTGGTCACGTTCGCACCGCACAACCTGATCCGCGACCCGTTCCCGCCGCTCGGTGAGGCGCCCTTCGACCTGATCCTGTGCCGCAACGTGCTCATCTACTTCGACGGCGAGACCGTCGCGCAGGTGCTCGACTCCTTCGAGCGCGCGCGCGCCGGCACGGGGTCGCTCGTCCTCGGGGCGGCGGACGTACTGTGCGCGAGCGCGAGCCGCATGGCGACCGCCGCCGGCCCCGCCGCCGCGGCGGCCCGGCCACAACCGTTGCGCGGGCTGCGCCGCCCGCTGGGCCGGCTGCCGGCCGCCGCCCCCGTCGAAGGCCCGCTCGACGCGGCCGAGTACTTCAGGCAGGGTCTCGCGGAGCTCGAGAGCGACAACGCGGCCGCGGCCGTGAGCTCGCTGCGCCGGGCGCTCTACGTGGAGCCGCAGTTCGGGCTCGCGGCCTTCAAGCTGGGCGGCGCCCATGAGGCGCTCGGCGACCTCCCGGCCGCACGACGCGCCTACCGGCAGGCGTTGCGAGCACTCGAACCGGACGAGCGGCACGAGTCCTTCCTGGCTCAGATCGACCTCGCGGACGTCGCGACGGCGATCCGGGCGCGCCTCGTCGTACTTGCGGCGACGGCCGGCTGAATCAGCCGCGCATCCTGGGGTCGACGAGCACGTCGTCGACGAACCAGTCGTCCGTCGCGCCAGGGACGGCGACGAAGCGCAGCTGGACCTGACGCCAGCCGGCGTCCCTGGTGACCGTCTCGGGGCGCAGGCTGACGTCCTTCGACAGCGCCCAGGCGGCGGTGCCGCCCGGCAGGGTTGCCACCTTGGGCCTGCTCGCGCCGAGCACGGGATAGATCACGTCGACGTTCAGCGGCATGCGGCCCTTCGCCGCGAAGAAGCGGAGCGTCGGGTATTCGAGGTCGACACAGAACACGGGGCTCGTAGCCGACGCGCCCGCCGGGAGGCGCAGCGACTTGGCGGCCGCGCCCAGACCCAGCGGCCCGCTGCCGGGCGAGAGCGACGCGCCGCCCGTCAGCCTCCAACCGTTGGTCGTCGACTCGAAGTCGCCGCCCGGGGCCAGGAAGTAGGAGCGCGCGTCGCCGAATGCGGCCAGCGCCGGGGCCAGCGTCGGCGTGGCACAGCCGACCGCGGCGTCCGGACTCGGCGCCTGCAGCGCGAGCGCGGACGCGGGCGCGAGGGACAGCAGGCCGGCGCACAGCAGAGGTACAAGGGCGAGGCGTTTCATGCGCGACTTCACGTCCATGTGGTCGGGGGGCCGCGCGGTGCGGCGGATCGAGTCCGTCCAGCTCTGTGTCGGCATCTGCCGGTGCGGAAGTGAAGGAAACGGACAGATGGTGGACGCACCGGTCAAGGGCCATCGGCCAAGTTCCGATGGACCCTGAAGAGGCGCTACGCACGCACGCATGTCGACCGCGATCCTTCCACCCACGCACGACCATGAGGCCGAGCTCCTGCTCGAGGCCTCCCGCGCCCGTATGGGCACCGCGTTCGATCGCCGCGAGCTCGTCGTCGAAGGGTTCGTCGCCTTCGCCCTCGCCGCCGTTGCGGTCGCCATGGCCGTATTCCTGGGGGACGGCTCCTTCGCCATCGGCACCAGCCTCCTGCTGGTCCTGCTCTACGCCGTCGCGCGCCAGGTCGGCTTCGAGATCGCCACGGGATACACGTGCCCGGTCGTCCTCGTGCTGGTCCCGATGCTGTTCCTCCTGCCGGCGCAGCTCATACCCGCGCACGTCGCGGCGGGGTTGTTGCTCGGCGCTCTCGTCACCCGCGCTCGCGGGCGCCGTACGAGCGCCCGCGCCGTACTTGCGATCGGCCAGTCGTGGCACTCGGTGGGCCCGGCCCTCGTCTTCGTCGCCGCCGGCGTGACGACGCCGGACCTCCGCGATTGGCCCGTGTACCTCCTCGCGCTGGGCGCGATGCTGGTCACCGACGCCGCGGTCTCGTCGTTCGCGGACCGCGTCGGTCTCGGGGTATCGCTGCGAACCATCGTCCGGCCGACGCTGTGGGTCTATGCCGTCGACGCCGCGCTCGCACCGATCGGGTTCCTGTGCGCCTATCTCGCCGCCGACTCGTTGATCGGCGTTCTGCTGGTCATGCCCCTCACCGGCCTCCTGTGGCTGTTCGCGCGCGAGCGCTCGTGGCGAATCGACCAGGCCATCGAACTCAGCGGCGCCTACCGCGGCACCGCTCTGCTGCTCGGCAACGTCGTGGAGTTCGACCACGAGTACACCGGCTCCCACAGCCGCGACGTGGTCGATCTCGCGCTCGCGGTGGGCGAACGCCTGCGCCTCGGCCCGGCACAACTGCGCAACCTCGAGTTCGGCGCGCTCCTTCACGACGTCGGAAAGATCGCGGTGCCGAAGGAAATCATCAACAAGCCCGGACCCCTGGATGACGCCGAATGGGCGGTCATACGCCGCCACACCCTCGAGGGTCAGCGCATGCTCGAGGGGGTCGGCGGAGCGCTCACCCGCGTCGGGCTGATCGTGCGGGCCTCCCACGAGGACTTCGACGGCGCCGGCTACCCCGACGGCCTCAGCGGCGAGGCGATCCCGATCGAGGCTCGCATCTGCTCCGCCTGCGACGCGTTCTGCGCGATGACCACGGACCGCGCCTACCGCTCCGCGGTATCGCAGCAGGAGGCGCTGACCGAGCTGCAGCGCTGCAGCGGCACCCAGTTCGACCCGAGGGTGGTTGCCGCTCTGACCGAGTCGGTTGCGGAAGCCCAGGTCTGCCCGCGGTCCCCGTAGTAGGCGACGAGCGGCTCCGTCTCGCGCTGATAGACCTGCAGGCGCTCCCGGACCGTCTCGGGATCGTCTACGCCGCTGACAGCGCGGTCCGGAGAGCCGCGAGGTCGGGCGCTCCGAAGACCACGCGATTGCGCGTGGCGACGTAGACGAGATCGAGGTCGACCCCGGCCCGGGCGATCCTGCGGGTGAGGTCCGCCAGCACGCCGGGGCGGTCCTCGACGTCGACTACGACGACCTCGCGCTCGCGGGTGACCGCGAGATGGGAGATCGCCAGCGAGTGCCTCGCGGCCTCGGCGTGCGGGACGAGGATGTGGAGCTCGGCCCGCTCGCCTGCGCCGATGCACGTGGCCGCCGCGATGTTCACGCCGGCATCGCTGATCGAGGCCGCCACCTGCGCCAGCGCCCCGGGCGTGTTCTGGATGTCGATGACCAGGTCGAATGCCATGGGTCCCTGCCGGCGTCAGCCTACATCGGGTCGCCGGTTGCGTTCGGCGGGTGGGTGGACACTTACCCGACGTGGACTTCGAGGAGCTCTATCGCGCGACCTACCCCCGCGCGCTCGCCTACTCCCGGTCCGTGGCGTCGCGCGAGGACGCCGACGATGCGGTCGCCGAGGCGTACGCGATCGCCTGGCGCCGCCAGCGCGACATCCCGCGCAGTGCCGAGCTGGGGTGGCTGATCGGCGTCACGCGCCGCGTCCTGGCCAACACCCGGAGGCCGTCGTGCTGACGGCCTGGTTCGACCTCTCGAGCGCCGATGCCGCCGAGGCGCTGGGCATCACGCCGGCTGCGTTTCGGATGCGATCGGCGCGAGCGCGCCGCCGGCTGCACATCGCCCTCAATCCCACCACGAGCCAGGAGCGTCCACGATGGAACGAGACATGATCGACGACCTCGAACGGCGCCTGCGGGCGGCCCGTCCTGCCGCGGCGCGGGCCGACGAGAACGCGTTCGACGCTGAACTGCTCGCCCGCGTGCGCGATCAGCCGATCGCCCGCCGGAGCGCCGTCCCTCGCGTCGGCGCGGTGCCGGCGGCGGCCGGCGTCACCCTCACCGCGGCCGCGGCGGTGATGCTCGGGGGCGGTCCGGGCGAGGTCGGCGGGCCGTCCTCGGTCTCCGCGGTCACGCAGGCCCTGCACTGGCTGAACCCACCGTCGGGCACGATCCTGCACGCCCGCAGCGTCGAAGCCCAGGGCGGGCGGACGACCACGCGGGAGTTCTGGCAGTCAGCGGACCATCCGAATGCCGAGCGGCTGCGGATCGAAGGGGGGACGCCCACCGTCGAGACCTCGGGCGACAGCGTCTACGACCCGGCAACCGACACGATCTACGACGCGCCCGGCAAGGTCGCCGCGCCCGGCAAGCCCGGCAAGCCCGGCAGCAACACCATGCCGCCCGGCGACTCCATCGTGGCCAAGGTCAGGATCCTGCTCCAAAAGGCCACATGGCGGTCACCGGCCGTGAGATGCACAACGGCACGCAGGGGTGGGCGATCTCGCTGAAGGCGAACGCCGGCCGGCCGGTGTGGACGCTCTGGGTCGCCGCCGCGGACGGGAAGCCGTTGGAGCTGCGCGATCCCGGGCACGACGCGAGCGAGCCACCGCAGGTCATCCGCTGGCCGACCTACGAGGTGCTGCCCGGCTCTCACACGAGCCAGCTGACGCTCAGAGGCGCCCACCCGACGGCCCGCGTCGTGCGCGACGCGGCGCAGGCCGCGGCCGCCAGGCAGCGTCTCGTGCCCTGAGCCTTCCCTCGTCGTCCTAGGAAGCGGTTGCGGCCTCGCGTGGTTGTTCTGCGGTGAGGCTGCGGCCGCCGTTGGGGTCAAACAGCTTGATCTGGGAGACGTCGAGGACCATCTCGACGTCTTTGCCCGCCGCCGCGCTGCTCTGGGAATCCAGCCG
>JAXDGC010000339.1:0-3667 GCA_034665245.1 Solirubrobacteraceae bacterium
CCGTGAGCCTGCGCAACGGCGACGGCAGCGTCAAGCAGGTGCCGTCGACCGCCGTGTTCGTGATGATCGGCGCGGCGCCGTGCACCGAGGCGACGACTGGGATGCTCGCGGTCGACGCCGCCGGCTACCTGCAATGCGGCGCCGGGGCGGCGAAGTGCGACGGGCACCTCCGCTGGCCGCTGACCGAGCGCGAGCCGCATCTGCTCGAGACGGTCCGACCGGGCGTGTTCGCCGCAGGCGACGTGCGCTCCGGGGCGTCGAAGCGCGTGGCCGGCGCGGTCGGCGACGGCGCGATGGTCGTGCGGTTCGCGCACGACGTGCTCGCCGGCTGACTCCGGGCCCCGATTCCAGCCATGTGCGGAATCGGGCGAATTCTTGCTTTCGCCGCATCGCCGGCCCTAGGTTCAGTGCATGGCCGTACGCATGAAGGGTCTGCTCCCCTTGGCTGTGGCGATCGCGATCCTCGCCTTCATCTACGTCGAGGTCGCGCTCAACTTCACCTTTCACTGGGCGACCGACGGCGATCTCGGCAACGGTCTTGCCCTCCCCAAGAACTTCCATCTGGTCGCACCCGCGGCGTTCGTGGCGTGGGGCATGTTCTTCGCCGCCGGCGGCGACAACGCCGCGCTCACCAAGGTCGGCCTCGGCAACGTCTTCGGGGCCGTCGCGGCGCTGATCATGATCATCCTCGCGAGCGCGACCGCCGGCCTGCCGGACTTCTGGGGCATCTCGCTGTGGGTCGCGGTGATGGCCATGGTCCTCGTCCTGCTCGGGGCGCTCGGCGACTGGTACTTCATCCCGGCGACGTTCGCCGCGTTCGCGTCGGTCGTGTTCTGGTGGATCGCCACCGGGCTCGACGGCTGGGCGGACAAGGGCGGCGGCGTCGGCAACAGCGTGAAGGCGCTGGGGAGCCCGGCGACCGCCGGGGCGGGCGCGTTCGGCGGGGTCATCTCGACCCCGTATGGCTGGGTGTTCGTCAACGTCCTGGTCACGCTGACGATCGGCGCCCTGCTCGGCCTCGCCTCCGCGAAGCTCAGTGCCGTCGCCGTCCGCCCGAGAGCGGTCGCAGGACGGTCCCAATAGGCTGACGGCATGCCCTTCGCGGACCCGCCCCGGTGCGCCGCCTGGCAGCACCGCGAGGTCCGCGACGGGTTCGAGGTCGTCTTCCTCCGCTCCGGCGACGGCTGCCGGCTGGAGGGCGACACCGCCGCCGTCGAGGCGGACGTGGCCTGGGCGGTCGGCTACGACATCACCGTCGACGCGGGCTGGAGGACCCGCAGCGCGCGGGTGTGGGGGCGCGCTGCCTCGGGCCTGCACGAAGTGAGCCTGGAGGCGGACGGAGCCGGCCACTGGCGCATCGGCGACATGCCCGCGGGCCATCTGGACGGCTGCCTGGACGTCGATCTCGAGTCGTCCTCGCTCACGAACGCGTTCCCCGTCCACCGCCTCGGGCTCGAGGTCGGCGAGCTCGCCGAGGCTCCCGCCGCCTATGTCCGCGCGCTCGATCTCAGCGTCGAGCGGCTCGAACAGCGCTACCTCCGCCTCGACGATGACGGCGAGCGGCAACGCTACGTCTATACGGCGCCCGCCTTCGAGTTCGAGTGCGAGCTCTCCTACGACGAGTTCGGCCTCATCCTCGACTATCCCGGCATCGCGGTTCGCGCCGCGTGAGCTGGCTGTTCGCCTACGGCTCCCTGCTGCCCGCCGGCGCCGCGACGCTGGCGCCCGAGGCGCGGCCGTGCAGCCTCACCGGATGGATGCGTTCCTGGGGCGTGGCCATGGACAACAGCGTCGACCTCCCGGGCTACAAGCACTTCGTGGCGCCGGACGGGGAGCGCCCGGCGCTGATGGTGGCCTTCCTGGACATCGCCCGGCAGGCGGGCGCCGCCGTGAACGGCGCCGCCCTCCCGGTCTCCGAGGCCGAGCTCCCCGGGCTCGACCAGCGTGAGCGCAACTACACGCGCGTCGACGTCACCGCGCACCTCGACGGCGACCTGCCCGGTCGCGTGTGGGCCTACGTCGGCCTCGACGCCGCGCGTGAGCGCCTCGCGCGCGGCCGGCGCGAAGGCCGCCTGGCGATCGCGAGCGACTATTACGAGCGGGTGCTCGCGGGCTTCGACCTGCTCGGCCAGCGCGACGTGTTCGCTCGCTCGACCGCGCCGATGCCGGCCCCCGTCATCGAGCTCGAGGTGGTGCTCGCCGCTCCGCGCGCGGAGCCCAGCTCGGCCGTGTAACGAACCGGTCGCTCGCGATACGAGGGGCGCATGACCAAGCTCACCGACCGACAGGCCGCGCTGTGCGAGACCAGCACCACCGACTACTCGGACCTGAAGGCGTTCTTCATCAACTGCACGCTCAAACGCGGCCCCGAGCTGTCCCACACCCAGGGGCTGATGGACATCTCCGCGGAGATCATGCGCCGCAACGCGGTCGAGGTCGACGGCATCCGCGCGATCGACCACCAGATCGCCACCGGCGTCTGGCCGGACATGACCGAGCACGGCTGGGAGCGCGACGACTGGCCGCAGATCTTCGAGCGCGTCATCGCCGCCGACATCCTCGTCCTCGGGATGCCGATCTGGCTCGGTGAGAAGCCGTCGGTCGCCACGCAGGTGATCGAGCGCCTCTACGGCAACTCCCACCTCCTCAACGACGCGGGCCAGTACCGGTACTACGGCCGCACCGCCGGCTGCCTGGTGACCGGCAACGAGGACGGCGTCAAGCACTGCGCGATGAACACGCTCTACTCGCTCCAGCACCTCGGCTACGTCATCCCGCCCCAGGCCGACGCCGGCTGGATCGGCGCGGCCGGCCCGGGGCCGTCCTACCTCGACGAGGGCTCAGGCGGCCCCGAGAACGACTTCACCAACCGCAACACCACGTTCGCCACCTGGAACCTGCTGCACATGGCGCGCATGCTCAAGGACGCCGGCGGCATCCCGGTGCACGGCAACCAGCGCTCGGAGTGGGACGCCGGCGCGCGCTTCGACTTCCCCAACCCCGAGCATCGCTGAGCTCACGCTCAGGCCGCGGCCGCGGCGCCGAGCGGGAAGTGCGCGCCGGTCAGCTGCTCCGAGACGTCCCACAGCCGCCGCGCGACGTCCGCGTCTCTCGCGGCGTCGGTCCGGTCCACGAGCTTCGGCGCGCCGCGCTGCTCCATGAAGCCGCCGGGGCCGGCGAAGCTGTCGCCCGGGATCTCCGCGGTCGCGGCGTAGAGCGTCGGCAGCGCGCCGCCGTCCTCGTCCTGCGCGAGCACGCGGTTGCCCACGACCGAGACGAGGTCGAGCACGCGGCGCCCGCTGTGGAACTGGAGGTTGGTCGCGGCGTAGCCGGGGTGCGCGGCATTCGCCAGCACGCTCGAGCCGGCGGCGGTGAGCCGGCGCTGCAACTCGGCCGTGAACAACAGGTTCGCGAGCTTGGACTGCCCGTAGGCGCGCACCGCCTTGTAGGGCCGGCGCTCCCAGTTGAGGTCGTCGAAGTCGATCCTGCCCATGCGATGGCCGGTCGAGGAGACGGTCACGACGCGCCCCTTCACGTGGTCGAGCAGCAGGTTGGTCAGCGCGAAGTGGCCGAGGTGGTTGGTGCCGAACTGCAGCTCGAAGCCGTCCTCGGTGCGCGTGAGCGGAGGCACCATCACGCCGGCGTTGTTGATCAGCAGGTCGACGTC
>JAXDGC010000340.1:0-4636 GCA_034665245.1 Solirubrobacteraceae bacterium
ACCTCGTTCCACGCGAGAAGTCGCAGGTCGCGCTCGGCGGCCGGCAGGTCGACGCGACCAAGTACGCCGACAAGCTGTTCGCGAAGGTCGAGCCGATCCGCGTGAAGACCCGGGCGGAGGCGATCGCCAAGGTCCGCTCCGGCGAGGCGCTCGGCGCGCTCGTGGTGCCGGCGGACGTCACGGAGAAGTTGCAGGGGACGCTGGGGCTGAGCGGCGCCGGGCGGCCGACGGTCGAGGTGTACTACAACGCCGACAACCCGCTCAAGCGCCAGTTCGTGCAGGACACGATCGCCTCGACGCTGGCCGAGGCGAACCAGGCGATCTCCGCCGAGGTCCTGCGCGAGTCGGCGCGCTACCTCAACGTCATCGTCGCGGGTGGGAAGGTCGCGCTGCCGATCGTCGGGTCGGTGGACATCCTCGGCCTGCGCAACGCCCGGACGATCATCGACGCGGCGCGGGCCGGCCTGCCGGCGGACGCGCCGGAACGCGCCGCGCTCGAGCAGGTCTCGCGCTTCGCGCGGCTCGCCGCCGACAATCTCGACCTCTCGAAGCCGATCCTCGCCTCGATCAGCTCGCCCGTGCGCGTGCGCCAGACGGTGGTCTCCGGCTCGAAGTCCTCGCTCAGCGCGTTCGCGGCGGAGGCGGCCGTGATCGGCTCGATGATGTTCGTCGCGCTGCTGCTGGCCGCCGGCATGCTCGCCCTCGAGCGGGAGGAGAACGCGTTCGGGCGCCTCATACGCGGGCTCGTGACCCGGACCGCGCTCGTCGCCGAGAAGGTCAGCCTCGCGGCGCTGGCGGCGTTCGCGCTGACGACCGTGATGCTGGGCATCCTCGGCGCGCTGCTCGGCCTCGACTTCGCGCGCTCGCCGCTGTGGGTCGTCGTGCTCGCGCTGGGCTCGCTCGCGTTCGGGGCGATGGGGGTGGCGATCGGCGGCGCCACGCGCGAGGTCCGCTCGGCCTCGCTGGCCGCGTTCGTCGTGTCGCTGCCGGTGGCGGCGCTCGCGCTCGTGCCGTCCGGCGCCGTATCCCAGGGGCTCTATGACCTGATCCGGGTGATCTCGGCGGCGTTCCCGTTCCGGCCCGGCATGCAGGCCCTCGACGCGGCGATCAGCGGGGGCGAGCTGCTCGTCCCGCTGCTGCACCTCGCGGCGCTCGCGCTGGTGTTCTCCGCGCTCGCCCGCCTCTCGCTGCGGCGCTTCGCGTAGCTACCATCGCCCCATGGCCTTTCCCGCGACGCGCCTGCGCCGCCTGCGCGCGACCACCGGCATCCGCGACCTCGTGCGCGAGACCGAGCTGGCGGCGCGGCACCTCGTCTACCCGATGTTCGTGGCCCACGGAAGCAGCGGCCGCACGCCGATCCCGTCGATGCCGGGCGTCGACCACCTCTCGATCGACGCCGCCGTGCGCGAGGCGGGCGAGGCGCATGCGCTTGGCATCCCCGCCGTGCTGCTGTTCGGGCTGCCGGCGTCCAAGGACGAGGAGGGCTCGGGGGCGTGGGACGACGAGGGCGTCATCCAGCTCGCCACGCGCGCGATCAAGGGTGCCTATCCCGACCTGCTCGTGATCACCGACCTCTGCCTGTGCGAGTACACGAGCCACGGCCACTGCGGCGTGCTGCGCGCGGACGGCGTCGTCGACAACGACGCGACGCTCGAGCTGCTCGCGCGCACCGCGGTCTCCCAGGCCGCTGCGGGCGCCGACGCGGTCGCCCCCAGCGACATGATGGACGGCCGGGTCGGCGCGCTGCGCTCGGCGCTCGACGAGCACGGCCTGTCGGAGACGCCGATCGTCGCCTACTCGGCGAAGTTCGCCTCCGCCTTCTACGGCCCGTTCCGCGAAGCCGCGGACTCCGCGCCGCAGGAGGGCGACCGCCGCGGCTACCAGATGGATCCGGCCAACGCGCTCGAGGCCGAGCGCGAGGCGGAGCTCGACGCCGCCGAGGGCGCGGACGTCGTCATGGTCAAGCCGGCGCTTCCCTACCTCGACGTGATCCGCCGGGTCAAGGAGCGCACGCGCCTCCCGGTGGCCGCGTACATGGTCAGCGGCGAATACGCGATGATCAAGGCTGCCGCCGCGGCAGGCGTGCTCGACGAGCGGGCCGCCGTGCTGGAGGCCCTCACCGGGATCCGCCGGGCCGGCGCCGACATCGTCATCACCTACCACGCCAAGGACGTCGCCAGATGGCTCCAGTAGCCCAGCCGAAGGTGCGGTCGCGCAAGGACGGAAGCGCGATCCCCCTCGACGAGACCGACAAGAAGCTGCTCAACCTGATGCAGGGCTCCTTCGACCTGACGGCGCGCCCGTTCGCCCACGTCGCGCAGCTCGCGGGCCTGCCCGAGGACGAGGTGCTGACGCGCATCGCGCGCCTGCTCGACGGGCGCATCATCCGCGAGATCACGCCGATCTTCGACACCCGCGCGCTCGGCTACTCCTCGATGCTGGTGGCGGCGAAGGTCGACCCGGAGTACCCGCACCGCGCGGCGCAGTTCATCAACACGCACCCCGGCGTCACGCACAACTACCTGCGCGACCACGACTTCAACCTCTGGTTCACGCTCGCGACCGAGCCCGGCTCGCCGCTCGGCCTCGACGGCACGATCGACATCATCAAGGCCAAGACCGGCGCGCACTCGATCCGCCAGCTGCCGACGCTGAAGCTGTTCAAGATCCGCATGGACCTCGAGATGGAGAAGGGCACGGACGCGCTGTCGGCGACGGTCGAGCCCGTCGAGCCGCGCGAGCTCGACCCGATCGAGCTCTCCGACGAGGACGTCGCGACGATCCGCGCCACGCAGGGCCCGATGCCGGTCGTGCCGGAGCCCTACGCGCCCGCCGCCGAGCGCCTCGGCGTGCCGCAGGAGGAGGTGCTGCGCCGGCTCGAGTCGCTGCGCGAGCGCAACGCCCTGCGCCGCGTCGCCGCGATCCTCTTCCACCGCCGCGCCGGCTTCTCGGCCAACGGCATGGGCGTGTGGGCCGTCCCCGACGAGCAGATCCTCGACACGGGCCGGCGGATGGCCGCGTTCCGCGGCATCTCCCACTGCTACCAGCGCCCGACCTACGCCGACTGGCCGTACTCGGTGTTCACGATGGCCCACGGCCGTTCGAAGGAGGAGTGCGACGCGATCCTCGACTCGATCGCCGAGCAGGAGGGCATCACCGAGCGCGCGACGCTGTACTCGAGCACCGAGTTCAAGAAGGTTCGGATGCTCTACTTCACGGACGCCTTCCGGGACTGGGAGCGGGACAACGCCTGACCCGCCGCCCGTGCCCGCGTCCCTCACCGACACCCGCTCCGCCCAGCTCTACCGCCGCGCCGTCCGCGTCCTCCCGGGCGGGGTGAACTCGCCGGTGCGGGCGATGCAGTCGATCGGGCGCGAGCCGGTCTTCGTCGACCATGCCGCCGGCGCGGAGCTCACCGACGTCGACGGCAACACCTACGTCGACTACGTCTGCTCGTGGGGCCCCCTGATCCACGGCCACGCCTTCGCGCCCGTGCTCGAGGCGGTGCACGCCGCGGCCGACCGTGGGACGACCTTCGGCGCGCCGACCGCCGCCGAGGTGGAGCTCGCCGAGCTGGTCGCCCACCGGATGCCCTCGGTCGAGATGCTGCGGATGACCTCCTCGGGGACGGAGGCCACGATGAGCGCGATCCGGCTCGCCCGCGCCGCGACCGGCCGCGAGCGCCTCGTCAAGTTCGCCGGCGCCTACCACGGCCACGTCGACGGCCTGCTCGCCGAGGCGGGCTCCGGCCTCGCCACGCAGGGCATCCCCGCCTCGCCGGGTGTGCCCGCCGCGGCGACCGCGGCGACCACGGTCGTGCCCTGGAACGACCTCGAGACGGTGCGCGCCGCGGTGCTCGCGGACCCGCCCGCCGCGATCCTCGCCGAGCCCTACCCCGCGAACATGGGCCTCGTCCCGCCCGCCCCGGGCTTCCTCGAGGGCCTGCGGGAGCTCGCCACCGAGAGCGGCGCGCTGCTCGTCTTCGACGAGGTGATCACGGGCTTCCGCGTCGGCCCCGGCGGCGCCCAGGAGCTGACCGGCGTCATGCCCGACCTGACCGTGATGGGCAAGGTCATCGGCGGCGGCCTGCCGGCCGCGGCCTACGGCGGCCCGTCCGAGCTGATGTCGCGCATCGCTCCCGCCGGCGACGTCTACCAGGCGGGCACGCTGAGCGGGAACCCGCTCGCCGTCGCCGCGGGCCTCGCCGCGCTCGAGGCGCTCGACGACGAGGCCTACGTCCGCCTCGCCGACACCACGCGCGCGCTCGCCGCGGGCCTGCGCGAGGCCGCGGGCTCGCACTCGGTGCAGGTCGCGGAGGCGCCCGGGCTGCTGACCGTCTTCTTCTCCGCCGAGCCCGTGCGCGACTACGCGGGCGCCGCCGCCTGCGACACCGAGGCGCACGCCGGATGGTGCCGGGCCCTGCTGGCGCGCGGCGTCTACCCGCCGCCCTCGCAGTTCGAGGCCTGGTTCCCGTCGCTCGCCCACACGCCGGAGCACGTCGAGCGCACGCTCGAGGCCGCGACCGCCGCCTTCGCGGAGATCGCATGACTGCTCTTCAGGCGCTGGCGGCGACGGTGCGATCGAGTGGTGGTCTGCTCGCCGACACCGTGACCGATCCCACACAGGAGGATTCGCT
>JAXDGC010000341.1:0-6763 GCA_034665245.1 Solirubrobacteraceae bacterium
CCCTCGATCTCGAAGCGGGCGGCGTGGCGCTCGTCGAGCAGCCGCTTGGCGGCGACGCGGCGGCCGTCGGGATCGACGGCCTCGTAGATGCTGCCCATCGCACCCTGCGCCACCGGCGGTCCGAGTCGATATCCGCCGACGAGCTCCGTGCTCGGCGCTGCTGCGTTCACGCGCCGAAGGTAGCGCGTTAAGCGACGGAACGGGCAAGATCGGCCGCTCGCCGCCTTGGCCAGACCTTGGCGAAAGCTTGGCGGCCCGGTAGCGTCCGCTCTCCGGTGGCTCGACATACCCGGTGGGAGATCCGCCTCTGTGGGCGCGTAGCGGTCAGCACGCAGGACGGGCTGGCCGGTCGAGCCCTGCCCGGACGCCAGGGCCAGCTGCTGCTGGCCTACCTGGTCTGTCATCGGACTCGCGCGTGTCCGCGCTACGAGCTCGAGGACGTGCTGTGGCCCGAGCGTGCGCCGGCGGCATCGGACTCCGCGCTCAGCTCGCTGCTCTCGAAGCTCCGGCGCGCGCTCGGCCCCGACGCGCTGACCGGCCGCGCCGAGCTCCGGCTCGCGCTGCCCGAGCCGCTGTGGGTCGACACCGAGGCGCTCGCCGACGCCGTGGACGTCACCACGCAGGCGCTCGACGAACGCCGCTGGGCCGACGCGGCGGCGCAGGCCCGCGTCGCGCTGGCCCTCGCGACCGAGCCGTTCCTCGCCGAGTGCGACGGCCCGTGGGTGCAGGAGCGCCGGCGCGAGATCGAGGCGCTGCGCCTGCGCGCGCTCGAGGCGCTGGGGGAGGCGGGGCTGCGCCTCGGCGGCCGCGAGCTCGACGCGGCCGAGCACGCCGCCCGCACGGCGATCGGCCTCGCGCCGTTCCGCGAGTCCGCGCACCGCCTGCTGATGGAGATCCACGAGGCCGGCGGCAACCCGGCCGAGGCGCTGCGCGCCTTCGACGAGCTGCGGCGCCTGCTGCGCGACGAGCTCGGCACCGGGCCCGGCGCGCGGGTGATGGCCGTCCACGAGCGACTGCTGCGGGGCGACGGCCCGCCGCCGGAGCAGCCGCCTGCGCGCTCGGTCACGCCGGCGCCGCTGCCCGCGCCGCTCGCGGCCGCGAACGGGCGCCTCCCGTTCGTCGGCCGCGCCGAGCACCTCGCCGTGCTGGAGGAGGCGTGGGACGCGGCCCTCCACGACGACCGCCGCCTGGTCATGCTGGTGGGCGAGGCGGGGATCGGCAAGTCGCGGCTCGCCGCGGAGTTCACGCGCGCCGTGCACGCGGACGGCGCCGTGGTGCTCTATGGCCGCTTCGACGAGACGGGGCCGGGCGCCTATCAGCCGGTGCTGGAGATGCTGCGCGGCTGGTCGGGCGGCGCCGCGCTCACCGGACCCGCCCAGCGGCTCGGCCCGCGCTCGGCCGACCTCGCCGCGCTGCTGCCGGAGCTCGGGGCGCCCACGGCCGGGGGCGTCCGCGGCGCCGCCGGCACCGACCGCCAGCGTCTCTTCGACGCGCTCGCGGCGCTGCTCGCCGAGCTCGCCGCCGGCGCTCCGCTGCTGCTCGTCTTCGACGACCTGCACTGGGCCGACGGACCGACGGTGCAGCTCCTGCGCCACCTCGTGCGCGCGCCGCAGCCGCGCCGCACGATGTTCATCGGCACCTACCGCGACGCCGAGCTCGAGGAGAGCCACCCGCTGCCGGAGCTGATCGCCTCGCTGCGGCGCGAGGACATCCTCACGCAGGTGACGCTCGACGGCCTCGAGCGCGCCGAGGTCGGCGAGATGATGCAGGCGCTGGGCCCGGACGCGGTCTCCTCGGACCTCGTGTCGGAGCTGCACGGCGAGACCGAGGGCAACCCGTTCTTCGTGGAGGAGGTCATGCGCCACCTGCGCGACACCCCCGGCGCGCTCGAGGGCACGGTCGACCTCGAGGAGGCCGGCGTGCCCGAGGGCGTGCGCGAGGTCACCTCGCGGCGCATCATGCGGCTGCCGTCGTCGGCGCGCGAGGCGGTCGAGGTGGCGTCGGTCATCGGGCGCGAGTTCGACTTCGGACTGCTCGAGGCGCTCGGCCCGCTGTCGGGCGACGACCTCGTCGCGGCGCTCGACGAGGCGGTGCGCGCCCGCGTGCTGCGCGAGGTCGAGGGCCGCGTCGGCCGCTATACGTTCGCGCACGCGCTCGTCCGCGCGACGCTCTACGACGGCCTCTCGGGGCTGCGGCGGGCGCGCCTGCACTCGCGCGTCGGAGAGACGATCCTCGCCCGCCACCAGGACGATCTCGACCCGTGGCTCCCGCAGCTCGCGCGACACTTCACGCGCGCCGCGGCGGTCGAGGGGCCCGCCCGCGCGATCGACTTCGCGCTCGCCGCCGGCCGCCGCGCCGACCGCCTGCTGGCATGGGAGGAGGCGGCGGCGCATTACCGCGGCGCCATGCGCGCCCGCCAGGCCACGAGCGGCGGCGACCGCACGGCCGGCGAGCTGCTGCTGGCGCTCGGCGCGTCCGAGGAGCGCGCCGGCCTCGAGCAGGCGCGCGCGACGTTCGCCGAGGCCGCCGCGCTCGCTCGCGAGCTCGGCGACCCGGTCCTGCTCGCGCACGCCGCGCTCGGCGTCGCCGGCCCGTGGTCGACGCTCGGGCGCGAGGACCCCGAGGTCGTCGAGCTGCTCGAGCACGCGCTCCAGGGGCTGGGCGAGGAGGACTCGCCGCTGCGCGCGCGCCTGCTCGCACGCCTCTCGCTCGAGCTCTACTACGCCGGCCAGCCCGAGCGGAGGCTGCTGCTGAGCGAGGCCTCGGTGCGGATCGCCCGCCGGATCGGCGACCCGGCCACGCTCGCCGCGGCGCTCGACGCCCGCCACTACGTGCTGTGGCGCCCCGAGAACGTCGAGGAGCGCCTCGCGGTGGCGGGCGAGCTGCGCCAGATCGCCGCGGACATCGGCGACCTCGAGCTCGAGCTCGAAGGCGCGGGCTGGACGGTCGTGAACCTGCTCGAGCTCGGCGACGTCGAGGGCGCCGACATCCAGATCGAGGCCGCCAGCGCGCTCGCCGCGGTCGTGCAGCGGCCGTTGTACCTGTGGTGGACGTCGCTGTTCCGCTGTACGCGCGCCCAGCTCGCGGGCGAGTTCGAGACGGCCGAGCGCCTCGCCGCCGAGACGCTCGCGATCGGCCAGCGCGGCCACGCCGAGAACGCCCTGCACTACTACGCGATGGCGATGTTCAACATCCGCCGCGAGCAGGGCCGGCTCGCCGAGGTCGAGGACGCGGTCGCGCAGTTCATCGCCATGTATCCCGCGATCCCGGCCTGGAGCTGCTGCCAGGCGCTGATGCACATCGCGCTGGGGCGTCACGACGAGGCGCGCGAGGCGTTCGAGAGCGTGGCGGCGGCGGGCTTCGACGCGCTGCCGCGCGACGCCAACTGGCTGATCGCCGTGACGCTGCTGGCGGAGGTCTGCGGCGCGCTCGGCGACGCCGACCGCGCCGGGGAGCTGCAGGCGATGCTCGCGCCGTACGGCGGCCGCAACGTGATCGTCGGGCGCGCGGCGAGCTGCAACGGCTCGGCCTCACGGCTGCTGGGGATCCTCGCCGCCGTGCTCGGCCAGTGGGAAGAGGCCGAGCGCCGGTTCGCCGAGGCGCGCGAGATGCACGTGCGGATGGGCGCCCGGCCGTGGCTGGCGCGCACGGAGCTCGCCTGGGCGCAGATGCTGCTGGCCCGCGGCGAGCCCGGCGACGAGGCCGCGGCCCGCGAGCGGCTCGCCGAGGCGATCGTGCTCGCCGACGCGCTCGGGATGGTCGCGGTCGCCGAGCGCGCCCGCGCGCTCGTGGCGGGGGGCGAACCCGTCCGCTCCCGCGCTCGCGCTTAGCGCCGGCGAACGTCAACACCGGCTGGGTAGGGGTGGGTGCGAAGCGGCCACGGCGGGCACGAATGTCGCCTCTGCCCCGCCCTGAGTGGTTAAGACGACACTCGTGGTGCCGCGGCGGGACGAATGTCGTCTCCACCCCGCCCCGGGTGGTGGAGACGACACTCGTCGCGGTTGGGCCAACCGGACGGCTCGTGCGAGGCGCCACGCGGGCACGAATGTCGCGTCGACCGGCTCACAGCCCATCGAGACGACGCTCGTCGCGTACCGGACCCCGCGCGGTTGGCACCCACCCCCTCGATGCCGCCGTCGGCGCCACCCTGCGGGGGCGAACCCGTCCGCTCTCGCGCCTAGATTCGGGGAGTGCCGCGCCCCACCACCCGCCACGTCTGCTCCCAGTGCGGCCACGACTCGCCGCGCTGGATGGGCCAGTGCCCCGGCTGTGGCGAGTGGAACACGCTGACCGAGGAGACCACGGCGGCGCCTACGGGCCGCGGGGGCGCGCCGAAGGGCCGCGCCGTGCGGCCCGTCACGCTCGCGGACGTCGAGGCGCCGAAGATCCCGCGTCTGCGCACCGGGATCGGGGAGCTCGACCGCGTGCTCGGCGGCGGCCTCGTGCCCGGCTCGCTCGTGCTGCTCGGCGGCTCGCCGGGGATCGGCAAGTCGACCCTGACCTCGATGGCGCTCGGCAACCTCGCCGGCGCCGGCCACCGCACGCTCTACGTGTCCGGCGAGGAGTCCGCGGCGCAGATCAAGCTGCGCGCGGAGCGCCTTCCGGGCGCCGCGCTGCAGGTGCCCGTCGTCGCCGAGACCGACCTAGACATCGTGCTCGCGACGCTCGAGGCCGAGCGACCCGACGTCTGCGTGATCGACTCAGTTCAGACCCTGCACGCCGCCGAGCTGAGCGGCGCCGCCGGCTCGGTCGGCCAGGTGCGCGAGGTCGCGGATCGCATCACCCGCCTGGCCAAGGCCCGCGGCATGGCGGTGATGCTCGTCGGCCACGTCACCAAGGAGGGCGCACTGGCGGGCCCGCGCGTGCTCGAGCACCTGGTCGACTGCGTGCTGCAGTTCGAGGGCGAGCGCGAGCGCACCTACCGTACGCTGCGCGCGCTCAAGAACCGCTTCGGCTCGACCAACGAAGCCGGCGTCTTCGAGATGGCCGGCGGCGGGCTCGTCGAGGTTGCCGACGCCTCGGCGCGCTTCGTCGGCGAGGCGACGCGCGCGCCGGGCAGCGTCGTGCTCGCGGCCATGGAGGGCTCGCGGCCGCTGCTGGTCGAGGTGCAGGCGCTGGTCTCGCCCTCCGAGCTCGTGCCGCCGCGCCGGATCGCCAACGGGATCGACCGCAATCGCCTCGCGCTCGTGCTCGCCGTGCTCGGCCGCCACGCCGGCATCGGCGTGGGCAGCGCGGACGTCTTCGTCAACGTCGCGGGCGGCGTCCGCGTCGACGAGCCGGGGGCCGACCTCGCGGTCGCGGTGGCCGTCGCGAGCGCCCAGCGCGGCGCCGTGGCGGGCGACGGCGAGCGCCC
Organism: Solirubrobacteraceae bacterium; assembly: GCA_034665245.1. Taxonomy (GTDB): domain Bacteria; phylum Actinomycetota; class Thermoleophilia; order Solirubrobacterales; family Solirubrobacteraceae; genus DASQFQ01. Next base: position 5,354 of record JAXDGC010000341.1, read on the forward strand.
GATCGCCTGCTTCGGGGAGCTCGGCCTCAGCGGCGAGCTGCGCTCCGTCGCGCACCCCGACCGCCGGGAGGCCGAGGCGCGCAAGTTCGGCCTCATCCCGGTCGTCTCGCCGGACAGCGCCCCGACCATCCGCGCCGCCCTGCGGGCGGTGCTGCCGGCCGCCCAGCGCGCCCGCGCCGCCTGACGGCGATACTTGACCGATGCGCGCCGCCCTCTGGCTGCCACTTGCCGCCGTCATCGGCCTCGCGCTGCCGGCCACGGCGTCGGCGTGCTCCTGCGCCAAGGAGCCGGAGGCCAAGCGCTTCAAGGAGGCCGACGCCGCCTTCACCGGCCGGCTCGTCTCGCGTCATGCCATCGATCCCGACCCCGGCGGCGTGCAGAGCTCCGGCGACCCCTTCGCCCACCGCTACCGCCTCGACCGGCGCTACAAGGGCAGGCTGTTCCGGACGGTGTGGGTGCGCACCGTGCGCGGCGAGGAGACGTGTGGCCTGCCGACGCGGCGCCGGATCGCGCTCTACCTCGTGCGGGTTCACGGACACTGGGAGGGCGGCTCCTGCGGCGTCACGACCCAGCGCGCGATGCGCGCCGCGGCGGCGGCCGCTAGCAGCTTCACATCTCGGAGTCAACCCCTAGAATTGGCTCTAGAGCAGGGATTTTGCCCCTCAAGTAAGGCTAAAGGACTGCTAGAATAGGTACTGATGACGCCGCGATCAGGGGAAGAGCTCGCTGAGCTCGAAGCGCGGCAGGAGCCCCGCCTCGTGAAGTCGCTGGAGATGGTCGCGCCGGGCTCCGCGGTGCGTGAGGGCATCGACAACATCGTGCACGCGCGCACGGGCGGCCTGATCGTCATCGGCGATCCCGACGAGCTCTCGTTCCTCTTCTCCGGGGGCATCAAGCTCGACATCGACTACACCCCGCAGCTGCTCTACCAGCTCGCGAAGATGGACGGCGCGATCGCGCTCAACTCCTCGGCGACCAAGATCGCCTGGTGCAACGTCCAGCTGATGCCGGATCCGACGATCCTGACCGCCGAGACGGGCACCCGCCACCGCACCGCCGAGCGGGTCTCCAAGCAGGCGGATGCGCTCGTGATCGCGATCTCCGAGCGGCGCGAGGTCGTCTCGCTCTATGTCGACGGCGCCAAGTACATCCTCGAGGAGATCCCGGCGGTCCTGGCCAAGGCCAACCAGGCGCTCGCGACGCTCGACAAGTACCGCACCCGCCTCGACCAGGTCTCCACCCGCCTGACCGCGCTCGAGTTCGAGGGCGGGGTGACGCTCCATGACGTCCTCACCGTGCTCCAGCGCGCCGAGCTCGTGACCCGCATGGCGGTCGAGATCGAGCGCTACATCGTCGAGCTCGGCACCGAGGGCCGGCTGATCGAGATGCAGCTCGAGGAGACGATGGTCG
>JAXDGC010000342.1:0-15296 GCA_034665245.1 Solirubrobacteraceae bacterium
ATCCGCCAGGAGCTCGCGACCGGGCGCAGCACGGACACCGAGGTCGCCTCGCCGCAGGCGGGCTCCGACGCCCGGCCCGGCGCGGCGCTGCGCCGCCTCACGTTCTCCCTGCGCGCCAACAGCGCGCTGTACTCGCTCGAGGACGTGGTGGAGGAGACCGGGGCGGAGCGCCGCCTGGTCAGCGAGCTCGAGGACTTCGGCATCGTCGCCGGCGAGATGCGCGGCAACGTGCGCTACTACGACGAGACCGAGCGCGAGATCATCCGCGCCGTCACCGAGCTCTCGCGTTACGGCGTCGCCGGGCGCAACCTGCGCGTGTTCAAGACCTCGGCCGAGCGCGAGTCCGGCCTGTTGCAGCAGATCCTCGCCCCGTCCCTGCGCTCGCGCAATCCCGAGCGGCGCAAGGAGGCGGTCGAGGCGCTCGAGAACCTCGCGGCGGTCGCCTCGCACCTCAAGCACCTCCTGCTCGTGCGCGACCTCCGCCGCATCGCGAAGTGACGGATCCGGACCTGCGGAGCCTGATCCGCGACATCCCGGACTTCCCGGTGGCCGGGATCGTGTTCAAGGACATCACGCCGCTGCTGCTCGACCACGAGGCCGTGCGCTTCGCCGTGCGCGAGCTGGCCGACTGGGCGCGCCCGCGCGACGTCGACTACGTGGTCGCGGCCGAGGCGCGCGGGTTCATCCTCGGCGCCGCGCTCGCGCTCGAGCTCAACGCCGGCTTCGTCCCCGCCCGCAAGCCCGGCAAGCTGCCGGCGGACACGATCTCCGCCGAGTACATCCTCGAGTACGGCGTCGACGCGCTCGAGATGCACGCCGACGCGCTCGCCGACGGCGCGCGCGTGCTGATCCACGACGACCTGCTCGCCACCGGCGGCACGGCGCGCGCGCTCGCCGAGCTGGTCGAGGAGCTGGGCGGCAGCGTCGTCGGCTTCGCGTTCCTCGTCGAGCTCGGGTTCCTCGAGGGCCGGCGGCGGCTCGAGGGCTTCGACGTCTGCGCGCTCATCGGCTACGACGAATAAGTGGACGTCCGCCGCTCGCGCACCGTGGCCGCGCCGGTCGACGACGTCTGGCGGATCGTGCGCGATCCCTACCACCTGCCGCGCTGGTGGCCGCGCACGCAGCGCGTGGAGGGCGTGAGCTCGGGCGGCTGGACGTCGGTGCTGGTCACGGACAAGGGCCGCTCGGTGCGCGCGGACTACCGCGTCGATGCGTCCAAGGGCGGTGAGCGGCGCCGGTGGTCACAGGAGGTCACGGGGACGCCGTTCGAGAAGCTGTTCCGCGAGGTCGTCTATGAGGTGGCGCTGGCGCCCGCCGGCGCCGGGACGCAGGTCGGCCTCGCGGTGCATCAGAGGCCGGTCGGGTGGGCGCGCTTCGGCGGCCTGATGCTGCGGCGTGCCGCGCGCCGCCAGCTCGACGAGGCGCTCGACGGGCTCGCCGGGCTGCTGGAGGCCGAGGCGTGAGCCGCGAGGGCGTGTTCTGGGGCTGGGGCGAGCCCGGCGCCGGGCCGTCGCTGCCAGATAATTCCGCGGGCTTCCTGCGCTCGACTCTGGGTGTGGAGGGCTCCGTGGTGTCGCGGCCCGTCGCCCTGGAGGAGGTGCGTCTGGCGCCGCCGGCGCTCTCGGGCTCGGCGCGCGAGCGGCTCGCGGCGATCGTGGGGAAGGGGCATGTGCGCGACGACGCCGCCGCGCGCGTCGGCCGTTGCCGCGGCAAGTCCTACCTGGACCTCCTGCGCCAGCGCGCGGGCGACTGCGAGGACGCGCCCGACGCCGTGGTGGCGCCCGGCGACGCGCGCGAGGTGCAGCAGGTGCTCGCCGGGTGCGCCGAGGAGGAGATCGCGGTCGTGCCGTATGGGGGCGGCACGAGCGTCGTCGGCGGCCTGGAGCCGCTGCGCGGGCGCTTCGGCGCGCTGGTCTCGCTCGACCTCGGGCGGCTCGAGGGCCTGCTCTCCTTCGACGAGCGCTCGCAGACCGCGTGGCTGGGCGGCGGGACGCGGCTGCCGGAGGCCGACCAGGCGCTGGCGCAGCGCGGCTACACGCACGGCCACACGCCGCAGAGCTACGAGTGGGCGACCGTCGGCGGCTGCGTCGCGACACGGTCGGCCGGCCAGTCCTCGACCGGGCACGGCCGGATCGAGGACAACGTCGTGGCGCTGCGCTGCGCGACCCCGGCGGGGGAGCTGGCGACGCTCTCCGTGCCCGCGACCGCGGCCGGGCCGTCGGTCAAGCAGCTCGTGATCGGCTCCGAGGGGACGCTGGGCGCGATCACGAGCGTGGCGCTCCGGGTCTTCCCGCGACCCGCCGTCGAGCGCTACGAGGGCTGGTTCGTGCGCTCCTTCGCCGAGGGCGCCGACGCGCTGCGGAGGCTCGTCCAGGCGGGCGTCGAGCCCGACGTCGCCCGGCTCTCCGACGAGGCGGAGACGCAGATGTCGCTCGCGCTCGGTGGCACGGTCGGGCTGACCGGGCGTGCGGGGCGAGCTCTGCTGCGCGCGCGGGGGTACGGAGGCGGCTGCCTCCTGATCTGCGGCTGGGAGGACACCGCGGACGCGATCGCGCGCCGCCGCTCTCCCGCGGTCCGGATGCTGCGGCGCGCGGGTGCCGTGCCGGTCGGCGGCGGCGCGGGCCGCGCGTGGCTCGCCGGTCGCTACGCGGGGCCGCACCTGCGCGACGACCTGCTCGACCGTGGCGTGCTGGTCGAGACGCTCGAGACCGCGACGAGCTGGTCGAACCTCGAGACGCTGCGCTCCGCCGTCACGCGGGCGCTCGAAGGCGCGCTGGCGGCGCCGCTCGTCGTCTGCCACCTGTCCCACCTCTACCCGACCGGCGCGTCGCTGTACTTCACCGCGCTGGCGGCGCAGGACCGCGAGGACCCGTTCGGTCAGTGGCGCGGGGCGAAACGCGCCGCCACGGACGCGATCGTCGCGGCCGGTGGGACGATCACGCACCACCATGCGGTCGGGGCGGACCACGCGGCGTGGATGCCGGAGGAGGTCGGCCCGCTCGGGCACGACGTGTTGCGGACGGTCAAGGAGCGCTGCGACCCGGCCGGGGTGATGAACCCGGGGAAGCTGCTGCGGGTTTAGCCGGAGCCGCGCGGCAGGGTGCCGCGGAGCACGACCGGGCCGGGCTTCTTCGCGTTGCCGTTGGTCTCCCGCGAGACGACGACCTGGCGGTAGCGCGCCAGCCAGCGGGGGAACTTGGCCAGGTCCGCGGTGCGCGGCCCGGTCGTCCCGAGCTGGCCGTTGGAACCGACCGGCTGGGCGAAGCCGAGCCGCTGGGAGCCCTTGCCGGGGGTCGTGAACCAGACGGCGTAGGCCTCGTTGGCGCCATTGGCGGGCACGCCGGTGCCCTGGAGGGTGAAGGCGAGCTGCTGCTGCGCGGCATAGAGCCGCATCACGCCGGTGGCCTTCGAGCCGTTGACGCCCTTGAGCTGGATCTGGCCGACGGCCTGCGGGGTCGCCGTTGCGGTCGCGGTCGGTGTCGCCTTGGCCGCGGCGGCGGGCTTGTTGTCGTCGCCGTTGAAGACGAACAGCACCAGCACGACGACGACGATCGCGAGCACGGCGAGCCCGATCAGCACCGCCCCGCCGACCCGCGACGAGGCCGCGGCCATCGCGCCCGAGGAGCTCGGCGGGCCGACGGCCGGCCCGGCGCCGGAGCGGGTGCGCGGCTTCTCGCGCAGCGGGCGTGGGCGGGGAGCGGGCTTGTCGGGCTCGGCGGGCTCGGCGGGGAGCGGCGAGCCGGACGTGACCGCAGCCGGGGCCGGAGCGTCGGCCGCGGGTGTCTCCTTCGCCTCCGGCAGCGCCGGCAACGCGCCGCCCACGTCCTCGAGCTGCGCGCGCACCGACTCGGCCCACGCGCGGGCGCCGTTGGAGCTGCGCAGTAGCCGCCGCGTCGCCTGGCGCGGCTTGCCGTTCTGCTGGCCGAGCAGGAAGTCGGCGATCTGGGCGACCTTGTCCGCGGGCAGCTCGACGTCGGGCGCGAGGGTGGCGAGTCCCGCGTGGGCGCGTGCCCGCACCGCGTCCTCGGAGATGTTCAGGAGCTCGGCGATCTCCGCGTAGGACCGCTCCCGCTGCAGGATGAGCTGGACGACGGCGCGCTGGTCTGGGGCGAGGGTCTGGAGCGGCATGGCGGGTGCTGAGGGTAGTGTGACGCCCATGTCTAAGACGCAGTTCCCCCTGCAGGTGATGGGCTTCGACGCCCTCTACGGGCTCGAGATCCTCTCGCTCGGCGAGGAGGAGGCGACGGCGCGCGTGGCGGTCCGTGACGACGTCAAGCAGCCGGCCGGGCTCGTCCACGGCGGGGTCTACGCCTCGATCGCCGAGAGCCTGACCTCGATCGCCACCTGGAAGGTCGTGAGCCACGAGGGCATGTCCGCCCAGGGCCTCTCCAACCAGACGAGCTTCCTGCGCCCGATCGTGCAGGGCACGATCCACGCGACCGCCCGCCGCCGTCACCGCGGCCGCACGACCTGGGTCTGGGAGGTCGACATCACCGACGACGAGGGCCGGTTGTGCGCGCTCGTCCGGATGACCGTGGCGGTGCGTCAGCCGCGGTAGAGGTTCGTGATCGGCATCCGCCGGTCACGCCCGAACGCGCGCGTGGTGATCTTGATGCCGGGCGGGGCCTGGCGGCGCTTGTACTCCGCGCGGTCGACGAGCGAGAGCACCCGTTGCACGGCTTCCGTCGGCAGCCCCATCATCTCGAGCTGCTCGCGGTCGGCGTCCTCCTCGATGTAGGCCTCGAGGATCTTGTCGAGGGTGTCGTAGTCCGGCAGCGAGTCCGTGTCCTGCTGGTCTTCGCGCAGCTCGGCGCTGGGCGGCCGCGTCACGATCGACTCGGGCACCGGGCTCTCCGGATCGCGCTCGCCGCGGAAGGCGACGAGCCGGTAGACGAGCGTCTTCGGCACGTCCTGGATGACCGCGAAGCCGCCCGCGGAGTCGCCGTAGAGCGTCGAGTAGCCGACCGAGTTCTCGGACTTGTTGCCCGTCGTCAGCACGAGCCAGCCGAACTTGTTCGAGAGCGCCATCAGCAGGTTGCCGCGGATGCGCGCCTGGAGGTTCTCCTCCGTGATGTCGGGGTCGCGGCCCTCGAAGGCCTGGGCGAGCAGCTCGTCGTAGGACTCCATCGCGGGCCCGATCGGGATCTCGAGCAGCTCCACGCCCAGGTTGCCCGCGAGCTTCTCCGCATCGCTGCGCGTGCCCTCCGAGGAGAAGCGAGAGGGCATCGTCACGCAGGTCACCCGCTCCGCACCCAGCGCGTCGACGGCCACGAGGGCGACGAGGGTCGAGTCGATACCGCCCGAGAGCCCGAGCACGACGTGCTCGAAGCCGTTCTTCTGGACGTAGTCGCGCGTCCCGAGCACGAGCGCCGCGTAGACCTCGGCCTCGGGCTCGAGCAACGGGACGACCTCGCCGCCGAGCTCGCGGATCGCGGGGCGCTCGGGTCGCTCGACCTGGCCGAGGTGGCGCACGTCGGGCAGCGCGCGGTGGACGGGCGGGCGCAGGCGCGTGTCGCGCAGCCGGGCGGTCACCGCGGCCTGCACGTCGACGTTCGCGACGATCAGCCCCTCGGCGAACTGCGGCCCGCGTGCGAGCACCTCGCCCTTGTGGTCGACCACCAGCGAGTGGCCGTCGAAGACGAGCTCGTCCTGGCCCCCGACGAGATTGCAGAAGGCAACGACGCAGAGGTTGTCGCGCGCGCGCTGGACGATCATCCGCTCGCGCTCGACGCCCTTGTTGCGGTGGTAGGGCGAGGCCGAGAGGTTGACGATCAGCGACGCCCCCGCGAGCGCCTCGTCGGACTCGGGCGGCCCGGGGCTCCAGATGTCCTCACAGATGGTCAGGCCGATCCGCGCCTCGCCGAAGTCGATCACCGCGCCGCCCTCACCCGCCTGGAAGTAGCGCTGCTCGTCGAAGACGCCGTAGTTGGGCAGCAGCGTCTTGCGGTAGATCGCCGCGATCTTGCCGTCGGCGAGCACGGCGAGTGCGTTGTAGACGTCCGCGGTGCGCTCGGGGAAGCCGACGAGCGCCACGATGTCGTGCGTGTCCGCCGCGAGCGCCTCGAGGGCCTCGCGCGTCTTGCGCAGGAAGTGCTCCTTGAGCAGCAGGTCCTCGGGCGGGTAGCCGGTCAGCGCGAGCTCGGGGAAGAGGACGAGCTCGGCGCCCGCCTCGCGCGCGGCCGCGGTGCGCTCGCGGATCGTCTCCGCGTTGCCGTCGATGTCGCCGACGCGGGTGTCGATCTGGGCCAGCGCGAGGCGCAGAGGTGTGAGGCGGCCTGCCATCGCCTCAATTTTGGCATGGCTTCGGCGCGCCCTTGCCGAGCCATGCCTCGGTGAACTGGCGCAGCTTCTGGTCCTGCGGGACCTCGACGGTCAGCCGCCGGCCCCACGCCCGTGCCTCGTAGCCGATGGGGACGTCCCGGCTCTCCGCGAGGATCACGGCCTGGCCGGCGGCTGCGATCTCGGCGTCGAACGCGCCGCCGGTGTAGTCGCGCTGGAGCCGGCGCAGCTCCACGACCGGTCTCCCGGCGTAGAGGATCACCACGTTTCCCGCTGCGAGCGCGGTCTGGAGCTGGTCGCGGGTCAGAACGCGCCGGTCGTGCGTCACGGGCGCCGACCGCGCCGGGCAGCGGTCCGCGACCCGCTCGCCCGGACCGGCGGCCTTCTGCACCCCCGCGTCGTCGCGCGACTGGAGCAGCAGCACCGCCCCCGCCACCGCGGCGACGGCGAGCACCACCACGACCAGCCCGCCGAGGAGGCGCCGCACTACTGGCGCGAGCGGGCCGTAGCCGTGTCCCGCGGAGCGCGGCCGTTGTGCCGCGGGACACCGGCGGCGCTCGCGAGCTCGGCAATCGCGTCGCGCAGGGCGGCGGCGAGGTCGTCGAGGTCGGGCAGCGCGTCGTAGTCGCCGAGCAGGCCGAAGTTCAGCGTCCCGTCGTAGGACATGATCGCGATCCCCAGCGCCGTGTTGGTGACCAGCGGGACCTGCGGATAGATCCGCAGCAGGCGCCGGCCGAGGATGTAGAGCGGGAACTGGGGCCCTGGCACGTTCGTCACCACGACGTTGAACACGCGCTGCGCGGACTGCAGGCGCGAGGCCTGGGACAGCAGCGTCGGCGGCGCGAAGCCCGCGAGCTGGGTGATCAGCTCCGCGCCGACCGCCTGACCGGACTCCTTGACGCCCTTCATCGCCTCGTGGACGATCTGGAAGCGCTCGACCGGATCGGCGGCGTAGACCGGCAGGGGCGCGTACATCGCGGTCACGCGGTTGCCGAGCGCGCCCTCCTCGGCCTCGGCGCGCACGGACATCGGGACCATCGCCTTGAGCTCCACGCCGTCGACCTCGTGGCCGTTGGCCTGCATGTGGGAGCGCAGCGCCCCCGTCACGACGCTCAGCACGACGTCGTTGACGGTGCCGTCGAGCGCGTCCTTGATCGCTTTGAAGTGCGCGAGATCGCCATCGGCCCACGCGAAGCGCCTGTGCGGTCCGATCGGCACGTTGTATGGACTTGCGGGCGCGCCCTGCAGCCCGGCCGCGAGCACCGCGCCGAGCCCCGCGACCGCCTTGCTGAGCTGACCGGCGGCGCGCTCGGGATGCGCGAGCGCGCCGGCCGCGAGGCGAGCGGCGCCGAGCGGCGCGGCGGCCTGCTCCGCGAGCGCGTCGGCGACGAGCGACGCCGGCGTCGGCTCGGGTCGCGGGAACCACGCGGGCGGCGGCTCCGGCGGCGGCGCGGGCGCCTCCTCGAGGTCGAACAGGACGGTCGCGATGTCGACCCCCGAGACACCGTCCACGAGGCAGTGGTGGGTCTTCGAGATGATCGCGAAGCGGCCGCCCTCGACGCGCTGGACCAGCCACAGCTCCCACAGCGGCTTGCCGCGGTCCAGGCGCTGGGCGAGCACGCGCCCCGTCAGGTTGCGCAGCTGCTCGAGGCTGGCGGGCTCGGGCAGCGCGGTGTGGCGCACGTGGTAGCCCGGGTTGAAGTGCGGGTCGTCGACCCAGACCGGGCGGGCCTGCGTCAGCGGCGGGAACGCGAGCTTCTGGCGATAGCGCGGGACGAGGTGCAGCCGCGAGTCGACCTTCGCCACGAAGTCGTCATAGGGCGGCGCCTCGCCCTCGAAGAGCATGCAGGAGCCCACGTGCATGTGCGCGCCGGCGTTCTCGAGCGCGAGGAAGGAGTTGTCGAGCCCTGTGAGGCGGTCGGGGTTGGCCATCGCGGGCGATTGTCCACCATTCGTCCCGCTCGCCATAGCTTCAACGGTTCGTTTGCAAACCTTCAACATTGTGTACAATGCTGGCCATGTCGATGGACCTCCGCGATCCGATGACGTTCCGACAGCTCTTCGAGGCCCATGAGCGGGGCGTGCACGCCGCCGCGATGCGCATCCTCAACAACGGCGCTCAGGCGCAGGACGTCGTCCAGGACGTCTTCCTGCGGCTCTGGCGCCGTCCGCACGCCTTCGACGCGGCCCGGGGCGACATCGGCACCTACCTGCGCCTGGTGGCGCGCTCGCGCGCGCTGGACCTGTGGCGCGAGGGCCAGGTCGCGGGTCGCGGTTCGGACCGCCTGAGGGTCGCCGCGCAGGCGGAGCGGAAGGTCGAGGACTCCCCGGCGATCGCCGCCGAGCGCGACCACACGCGCGATCGCGTGCGCGAGGCGCTGGGGCGCCTGCCCGAGCCGCAGCGCGAGGCGCTGGTGCTCGCCTACTGGGGCGGTCTGACCGCCGATCAGGTCGCCCGCCGCAAGCAGGTGCCCCTGGGCACGGCCAAGAGCCGCATCCGGCTCGGACTCACAAAGCTGCGCCAGGACTGCCCCGATCTGGCGCTCGAGGCGGCCTAGCCACCCTTCGCTACAATCGAACGTCCGTTCGACCGCCGAGCCGGCAGGGCACGATGCCCGGCCGGGTGGGGGACAGCTTGCGCAGCCGCGGCCCGATGGCCGGCGGCCGTCACTCACAGGCGCCTGGTTGGACGTCCGACAACCGAAGGAGGACCTCGCCTTGAGGCCCAATCTCGATTGGCGTGCCGTGCTGTCCGGCGGCGCGCTCTTTATCGCATATCTCTGCGCGGCCGCCATGCCCTCTGTCTCGGCTGGCGCCTCACCACCGGCTTCGCCTCGTGCGTCTGCCGATTCCCAGGGCACCACACCGACCGCCACGGCTTCCAAGGTGGGGGTGAGCGACCGCCGCCTGAACGTGAAGGCGGGCTCGCGCGCGGTCGTGCGCGGCGTGATCCGGCCCGCCGGGTCGACCGTCGCGCTGCAGATCCGGCGCCACCGGCGCTGGGTCACGCTCGACCGTGACCGCACCGACGCGCAGGGGCGCTACGTCCTGCGCAACCGCATGGCCAGCCCCATGAGCGCGCGCGCCCGGGTGCGCGTCGTGCACGGCCCGGCCGGCAAGCACGGCCTGGGTCGGCTCAACGTCTACCGCCACGCGCTCGCCTCCTGGTACGGCCCAGGGCTGTACGGCATGCGGACCGGGTGCGGCGGCACCCTGGGCACGTCCCAGCTCGGCGTCGCCCACAAGACGCTGCCGTGCGGGACGAAGGTCACCCTGCGCCACCACGGCCGCGTCGTGCGTGTGCCCGTGATCGACCGCGGGCCGTACTCCGGCGCGCGCGAGTTCGACCTCACGGCCGCAACGGCCCGGCGCCTGAAGTTCAAGGGCTACGGGACGATCCTCAGCACCCGCTGAGGATCCGATCCGCGGCGTAGCCTGCCTCGCATGCAGCGGTGCGTGGCGCATCTGGACATGGACGCCTTCTATGTGGGCGTCGAGCTGATGCGCCGGCCCGAGCTGCGGGGCAGGCCCGTCGTGGTCGCGGGCTCAGGCCCGCGCGCGGTCGTCACCACCGCGTCCTATGAGGCGCGCCGCTACGGCGTGTTCTCCGCCATCCCGGCCGCGCGGGCGCGGCGGCTGTGTCCCGAGGCGATCTTCCTCCCGCCCGACTTCGAGGCCTACCGCGCGATGTCCAAGCGCGTCATGGACCGCGTCCGCGCCCAGGTGGACACGGTCGAGGTCGCCGGCCTCGACGAGGCCTACCTCGACCTGTCCGGGATCCTCTCGCCACGCGCGGCGATGCGCCGCCTGATCTCGGAGATCAAGGCCGACACCGGCCTGCGCTGCTCGGTCGGCATCGGCCCGAACCGGCTCGTGGCGAAGGTCGCCTCCGATGCGGAGAAGCCCGAGGGCTTCGTCGTCCTCACGCGCGAGCAGGCGTGCGAGCGCTTCGCCGGCGCCTCGCCGCGGCTGCTGCCCGGGATCGGGGCGAAGACCGCGGAGCGGCTCGAGGCGCTGGGGATCGTGACGATCGCCGGCCTCGCCGCCACGACCGCGGAGACGCTGGCCGAGCGCTTCGGCGGCCGCCTCGGCCCCTATCTGTGCGCCCGCGCGCGGTTCGAGGACGAGAGCCCCATCACCTCGGAGCGCATTGCGGTCTCCGAGTCGCGCGAGACCACCTTCCCGACCGACGTGGCCGACCGCGCGGAGCAGGCCGCCGTCCTGCGGGAGCTCGCGGGCAAGCTCTGCGCCGGGCTCGCCAAGCACGAGCGGCGCGGCCGGACGATCGCCATCAAGGTGCGGCTCGACGACTTCACGACCGTCACCCGCGCCCGCACCATCCCGGCGCCGACGAACGACGCCACCGTCGTCTCCGACATCGCCTGCGCGCTGCTCGACGAGTACGCGCCGCCGCGGCCCGTGCGCCTGCTCGGGGTCCGCGTCGCGGCGTTCGCGGAGCCGAGCGCCGAGAGCGGAGAGGGCGAGCCTCAGATGTCGCTCTCGCTGTAGGGCGGGCCTAGGACCAATTGCCCCTGGTGGCGCGGCCGTCGCGGGTCCACCATGTCGGATATGACCGACACACGCACAGCCGGCGAGCGCATCACGGACGAGGTCACCTCGTGGCCCGGTGTCGAGGCGGGCACCGGCAGCCGCGGCGAGTGGGGCTTCGCGCTCGGGCGCCGTCAGCTCGGCCACCTGCACGGTGACCACGTCGCGCATTTCGGCTTTCCGAAGCCCGTATGGGAGGAGCTCTACGCGGCGGACCGCATCACCTATCACCCGGTCTTCCCGGACAAGAAGGGCTGGGCCGCGCGCCGGATCGAGACCGACGAGGACGTCCGGGACGTGATCGCCATGTTGCGCCTGAACTACGACCGTGCCGTCGCTACGCACGGCCTCCCGGAAGCGGTCCCCTCCTAGCGCCCCGCGACGCTCGAGACGTACTGCGCCAGCGCGTGCAGCTCCGGCGCGGGGAGGTCGAACGACGGCATCGAGCCGCTGCCGCCGGGCACCTTGGCCTCGACCGCCGCGGCGTCCGGTCGCAGCTCGTCGAGGTTGGGTCCCGACGTGCCGGACGCGCCGGCGGCCGCGAGCGTGTGACAGCCCCCGCAGCCCTCGGCGGTGAAGATCTGCTTGCCGGAGCGCGGCTGGGCGCCCGCGCCGGCCTGCTTGGCCCCGATCAGCTCCGGGCCGAGCAGGAGCACCACGACCGCGAAGGCCGCGGCGAGCGCGGTCAGCGGCGCGAGCACGCGATCGACCCGCGCGAGTGGGTCAGGGCGAGGGGAAGCCATTGCTCGAGATGAACCACAGGCCGCTCGTCAGCCAGACCGAGACGAGGATCGTGAACACGAGGCCGCCGGCGACCGGCAGCGCCCAGCCGGGAAGCGTGTGGGAGCGCACGATCACGACCTTCGCCGCGAAGGCCCCGTAGAACGCGCATCCGAGCAGCGAGTGCAGGAGCACGCGCGTGGTCGAGTCCTGGAACGCGAGCTGGTAGAGGCAGTGGTAGGCGACCGGCAGGCTCAACAAGAACGCGACGCGGCCCGAGATGCGGTGCAGGCTGCCGAGCCACGCCGGCCCGGCGGGCAACGGCAGCCGCCCGTAGAGCCAGAGCGCCGACCCGACCTGCACGAGCGCGAAGAGCACGGCGACGCTCGCCAGCCACACCTTCATCGTGATCGTGTTCGCGAAGCCCAGCGTGATCGCGAGATCGGTCGCCGGCGCGTGCTCGTTGCCGTAGATGCCGAGGCTCAGCGCGATCGCGGCGCCGATGCCGCCGGCGAGCAGCAGCCGCGCGCCGCTGCTCGGCTCGCTCGCAGGGCTCTCGGCGTGCGCGCTCACGGCGCGATCCTCTCAGCGGGCCCGTCCCCGCTGCAAGTGCGGTTCTAGTAGAGCGCCGTGGCGAGCTTGCGCCGCGACTCGCGCGCCAGCGGGTCGGCCGCGCCGAGCTCGTCGAGCACGCCGACCACGGCGCGCCGCAGGTCGTCGCGGCGCTCGCTGTCGGCCGTCGCGGCGATCGCGGCGATCAGCGCGTCGAGCCCGCGCTGCTGCTCACCGGCGTCGAGCGCGGCGAACGCGTCGGCCAGCTCACGGTCGTCCTCGAGCCGGATCCGCGCCGCCAGCCCCTCGGCCGCATAGGAGCCGGCGGTGTTGCCGAGCAGCTCGAGCGCCGCGGCGGACTCCCCGCGCTGGTGCAGCAACCGGGCGAGCGCGACCGCGGCATCGGCCCGGTTGGGCTCGAGCTCGAGCGCCCGCCGCAGGTCGTCCTCGGCGCCGGCGGCGATCAGCGCGTCGGCCTCGGAGGGCAGGAGACCGTCGAGGAAGCGCGCGACCTGCGCGGGCGGCTGCGCGCCGACGAACTCGTCGACGACCTTGCCGTCGCGGAACGCCTTGACGGCCGGGATGCCCTGGATCCGGAAGGCGGCGGCGACCTGCTGGTTGGCGTCCGTGTCGAGCTTGGCGAGGTCGAGGTTGGGCTCGCGCTCGCGGATCGCGCTCTCGAGCACCGGCGTGAGCTGCCGGCAGGGCCCGCACCAGGCGGCCCAGAAGTCCACGACGACGGGGACGTCGTGGGAGCGCTGTACGACGTCGCGCTCGAAGGTGGCGTCGCTGACGTCGGTGATCATGGCGTTGAGGGTAGAACTCCGGGCGCCGTGGACGAGCTGAGCATCGAGTCCGGTGGGGTGACCCTCGCCGGCGAGGAGGCGGGGGAGGGGATCCCGGTCGTGCTCATGCACGGGCTGACCGCGACGCGTCGCTACGTCGTCATGGGCTCGCGGGCGCTGGAGCGCGGCGGCCACCGCGTGATCGCCTACGACGCGCGCGGCCACGGCGAGTCGACGCCCGCGCCGGACCCCGACGCCTACGACTACGACGATCTCGTCACCGACCTCGAGGCCGTGCTCGACGACCGCGGGATCGACCGCGCGGTCCTCGCCGGCGCCTCGATGGGCGCGCACACCGCCGTGCGGCTGGCGCTCGACGCGCCCGAGCGCGTCGCCGGCCTCGTGGTCATCACGCCCGCCTTCGACCCAGACGCGCCGCGCGACGAGGAGCTCGAGCGCTGGGACGCATTGTCGGAGGGCCTGCGCTCAGGCGGCGTCGAGGGCTTCGTCGAGGCCTACGGCGAGCCCCCGGTGCCCGAGCGGTTCCACAAGACGATCGACCGCGTGCTGCGCCAGCGCCTGTCGGCGCACGAGCATCCCGACGCGGTGGCGGACGCCCTGCACGCCGTGCCGCGCTCGCGGGTGTTCGAGAGCTGGGACGAGCTCGGCGCGATCGAAGTGCCGACGGTCGTGGTGGCGAGCCGCGACGAGGCGGACCCGGGCCACCCCTACGCGGTCGGCGAGGCCTACGCGGAGCGGATCGCGGGCGCCGAGCTGCGTTCGGAGGAGCCGGGGACCTCGCCGCTCGCCTGGCAGGGCGGGCAGCTCTCGAAGGTCATTGCGGAGCTAGCGGAGCGAGCCGCGCCATGATCAGCAACGCGGACTCCACGACCAGGTCGCGGTCGTAGGAGGTCGCGAGCTCGTAGCTCCCGTCCGCCGTCTCGCGCGCCACGAAGCAGGCGGCGAGGCCGGGTCCCAGGGCGGCCACCGTCCAGGTGCCGCGCAGCGTGTCGTCGGGTGCGAGCGGGCCCGTGCGGATGCCGTCCCCGGCCAGCTTGGCCGGGGCGCCGAGCGCGCCCACGAACGCGAGCTTGCCCGCCAGCTCGCGCAGCTCGGCGGCCTCCGCGGGGCTGAGGTGGTCCTCATGCGGATAGGCGGCGAGCACCACGGCGGTCTCGCCGAGCGCGGCGGCGTGGCGCAGGATCAGGCCGGCGGTGCGCTCCGCCAGCTCGCGGGAGCCGGTGGCCGGGCGCTTCCAGTTCGTCACGCGCAGGTACGGGCTGTCCCCGCCCGGATCGCCGCCGGAGGAGGTCAGTCGCAGCGGCCGGCCGGCCTCGGGCATCGTGGCGGGCAGCGGCACGGGATCACCGAGCAGGAAGCCCTGGCCGAGCTGCGCGCCGAACGCGCGCGCCGCCGCCATCTGCTCCTCGGAGTCGATGCCCTCGGCGAGCACGATCGCCTGCCGGCGCTCGGCCTCGGCCCCGACCGCGCCCACGATCCGCGCGATGTCCTCCGGCGCGCGTTGCTGGAGGCGGCGCAGGTCGAGCTTGATCACGTCGGGGTAGAGCAGCGACATCAGCGCCAGCGAGCGCGAGTCGGCGCCGACGTTCTCGAGCGCGACGCCCCAGCCCTGCGTCCGGAACTGGGTCAGCGCGCGCAGCAGCACGTCGGGGCGTGTGACGAGCGCCTGCTCGGTGATCTCGATCACGATCGTGTGACGCGAGGGCACGACGATCTCCGCCGCGTCGCCGAGCGTGTCGGCCGCCGCGTTGAGGAAGAGCGCGAACGGGCCCGAGCCGTCGAGCTCGAAGCCGCGCACGGCGGCCGCACGGCAGGCGGCGTCGAACTCGGCCACCGCGTCGCCGGCCCGCGCGGCCGCGAACATCTCCGCGGGCGACTCGTGCGGCGACCCGGGCCCCCCGCGGACGAGCGCCTCATAGCCGACGGTCCGGCCGTCGCGCAGGTCGACGACCGGCTGGTAGACGGGCCGAAGGTCGGCCAGCCCGAGACGAGCGAGGGTGGAGCCCGCCTCCGTCCTGGTGTCTGGCTCGCCTGCGCTCATTCCGCCGTTCCGGGCGAGCATACGGACGGCCCGCGGTCAGCGCCGGAGATTCAGGTGCACAGGCGCTCGGCGACCGCGATCAGCGTCCGCGTGACCCGGACGCTGTCGTCGATGCTGACCCACTCCTCGATCGCGTGCGCGCCCGCGCCGCTCGCGCCGAACATCACGGTCGGGATCCCGGCGGCGGCGATGAACGCGGCGTCCGCCCAGTACGGCGCGCCCGCCACCGCCGGCGGCGAGCCCAGCACCTCCGCCGCCGTCGCGCGCACCGTGTGGACGATCTCCGCGTCGCGGGGCACCTCGAACGGCTCGCGCACGAGCAGGGTGCGCTGGGTGGCGTCGAGGTCGGG
>JAXDGC010000343.1:0-4994 GCA_034665245.1 Solirubrobacteraceae bacterium
GTCGAGAACCGCAAGGGCTACTCGTGCTGGTCGCGCGAGGACCCGGGCTGCGGCTTCGTGATCTGGAAGAGCAAGGCCGGCAAGCAGCTCCCCAACGCCGTCGCGCGCGAGCTGATCGCGACCGGCAAGACGGCGAAGGCGGTGACCGGCTTCAAGGGCCGCTCCGGGCGCTCGTTCCGCGCCCGCCTCGCGCTCGAGCAGACGCCCGAGGGCAAGTGGCGGGTCGAGTTCGACGAGCCGTGGGCGCGCGAGGGCGCCAAGCCGCCCGAGGTCGAGGGCGAGCCCACCGCGGACGCCGAGACGCCCGCGACCGACGCCGTGGCGTCAGTCGAAGCCGCCTAAGCGCCGTCCGGGTCGGAGGGCAGCCGCGACCACAGCGTCGCGTCGACGCGTTGCGCGCCCTTGAGGTGGATCGAGCGCATCACGCCCTCGCGCACGTAGCCGCAGCGCGCCGCGACCCGCTCGGAGGCGGGGTTGTCGGCGTTGATGATGAGCGCCGCACGCAGGGCGCCCTGCTCGAACGCCCACGTCGTGAGCGCGCGCAGCATCGCCGTGGCGACGCCGCGGCCGCGCGCGTCCGGAGCGACCATGTAGCCGAGCTCGACCTCGCGGGCGTCGCGGTCGATCTCGGGCGCCAGCGCGAGCCCGAGGAACGTGCCGTCGTCGTCCAGCGCGGCGAACGCCTCGCGCGTGCCATCGCGGCGCCCCTTCTCGTACATGTCGAGCCACAGCCGGGGAAAGCCCGGTGGCGTCGGCTCGGGGATCCGCGTGAAGCGGACGGTCACAGGATCCGCGATCAGCGCGTCGAGGGCCGGCAGATGGTCTTCGGCGAAGGGCTCGAGCCGCACCCGCAGGACGTTAGACCCGCCGCACCACCCGCGCCCGCTGCGTGCCCACGATGCTCGCGAGCACAGCGAGGGTGCAGACCATCGCGAGCACGGTGACGTGCTCGCCCAGGACGAGCGCGGCGAGCAGGAGCGTGAGCGGCGTCTGCAGCAGCTGCGTCTGCCCCGCCTTGGCCACGCCGCCGAGCGCGAGCCCGGCGTACCAGGCGAAGAAGGCCAGGAACATCGAGAACAGCGAGACGTAGGCGAAGCCCAGCCACGCGTCGGTTCCCACGTGCCCGCCCGGCGCGGACGCCACGGCCACGGGCACGCTCAGCGGCGCGGCGAGCACGAGCGCCCAGCAGATCGTCTGCGGGCCGCCGAGCGCGCGCGAGAGCGCGCCGCCCTCCGCGTAGGCGAGCGAGCACATGACCGTGCCGACGAGCAGCTCGACGTCGGCGAGCCCGATCTCCCCGAGGCCCTGCGAGGCGATGAAGGCGAGCACCGCGACGAGACCGGCGCCGGCCGCGACCCAGAAGCCGCGCGACGGGTCCTCGCCCGCCCGCAGCACCGCGAACACGGCGGTGCAGGCGGGCAGCAGCGCGATCACGACCGCGCCGTGGGAGGAGTCGACGTCGCGCAGCGCGAGCGCGGTCAGGAGCGGGAAGCCGACGACGACGCCGAACGCGACGATCGCCAGCGAGCGCCACTGCTCGCGGCTCGGCCGCGGCGCGCGCCAGACGGCCAGCACGACCGCCGAGAGGATCGCCGCCACCGCGGCGCGCCCGAACGCGACGAACATCGGGTCGAGGTCGGCGACCGCGAGCCGCGTGGCAGGCAGCGAGAAGGAGAAGAACACCACGCCCAGCAGCGCCAGCGCGAGCCCCCGGAGCTCGTCACGCCGGGCGGATGCCGCTACCGTCAGCGGCGCGATAACGTTACTCGAACTCTCCATGACTTAGAGTAACGCAGATGCCGCCCGACCGGATCACCATCGCCCTGCGCGAGCTCGCCTCGACCCTGCCCGAGGGCGCCCGGCTGCCGTCGGTGCGCGAGCTCATGCGCGTCCATGGCGCGTCGCCCGTGACGGTCCAGCGCGCGATCGCCGGGCTCGCGGCCGAGGGCCTGGTCGCGCCGCGGCCCGGGCGCGGGACGTTCGTCGCGGCGGCGCGTCCGAGCGACGGGCACCCGGACCTGGGCTGGCAGGAGGTCGCCCTCGGCAGCCCCGGCCCCGGCACCGACGGGCTGATGGAGCTGCTGGCGCTACCGCCCGAGGGCGCGCTGGCGCTCAGCTCCGGCTACCTCGATCCGGCGCTGCAGCCGACGGCGGCGCTCGCGGCCTCCCTCGCCCGCGCCGGCCGCCGGCCGGGCGCGTGGGAGCGCCCCGCGATCGAGGGCGTCGCCGCGCTGCGGGCGTGGTTCGCGCGCGAGGCCGGCGGCCGCTTCGCCGCCCACGACGTCGTCATCTGCCCCGGTGGCCAGGCCGCCCTCGTCACGGCCGTGCGCGCGCTCGCCACGAGCGACAGCGGTGACGAGGCCTCTGGCCGAGGCAGGGGCGGCACCGTGCTGGTGGAGTCCCCGACGTACCGCGGGGCGCTGGCGGGGGTCCGCGCCGCCGGCCTGGCGCCCCTGCCCGTGCCGAGCGACGCCGACGGCATCCGCCCGGAGTTGCTGGCCGAGGCGCTCGAGCGGACCCGGGCACGCGTCGTCTACCTGCAGCCGCTGCACGCGAATCCCCACGGCGCCGACCTGGCGCCGGCGCGCCGCGCGGAGGTGATCGCGATCGCCGCGAGGGCGGGCGCGTTCCTCGTCGAGGACGACTGGGCCCGCGACCTGACCATCGACGGCCCGGCGCCCGCGCCGCTGGCCGCCGACGACGTCGACGGCCACGTCGTCTACGTCCGCTCGCTCAGCAAGGCCGCCTCGCCAGGGCTGCGGGTCGCCGCCGTCGCCGCGCGCGGCCCGGCCGGTGCGCGGCTGCGGGCGGCGCGGGTCGTCGAGGACCTGTTCGTGAGCGCGCCGCTGCAGCACGCCGCCCTCGACCTCGTGTCCTCTCCGGGCTGGCGCCGCCACCTCAAGGCGCTGCGCGTCGGCCTGCGCGAGCGGCGCGATGCCCTCATCGGCGCGGTCGAGCGCGACCTCGGGCCGCAGGCGATCGAGCGGATCCCGACCGGCGGGCTGCACCTCTGGGTCCGTCTGCCGGACGGTACGGACGAGCCGGCGCTGATCGCGGCCGCCGCTCGCGCCGGCCTGATCGTCAGCGGCGGCGGGCCGAGCTTCGCGCACGAGCCGACCGGCCCGCGCCTGCGGTTGACGTTCGGCGGCGCGCCGCCCGACGTCCTCGTCGAGGGCGTGGGCAGGCTCGCCGCGCTGCTGCCTGCGGGCTAGGCGGCCTCTTCGAGCTCGGAGCGCGACGTGCGGACCGGCAGGTTCGTGTCGACGGGGCGGTGCGCGCGGCGCCGGAACACGAGCCTCCCGAACGCGAGGAACGCGCCCGCGATCTCGCTCAGAGCCTCGGCGAGCGGGTTGCGCAGCTCCGGCTCCGGAAGCCGGCGCAGCAGCGCCTTGACCTCGGGCGCGGCGACGATGCCGCCCTCACAGGTCCACGCCACGAAGAGCTCGTTGGAGTTGATCGCCTCGGCCACCGCGCTGGCAAGGGCCAGGTCGGTGTCGGTGTGGTCGGTCGGCAGATACAGGTGCGACATGGGGAGGCTCCCGGGAGGTGGAGTTGCGCGTTGGTTCTCTAACGGCCACCCACCCTCTCAACTTGAGCGCCGCGCGCGCTTAAATCTGAGCTAAAGGGGCTGGGCGGAAGTCCAGTCCGTCGGGCCCGAGCGCAACCCTGGTGCGTCGATGTCCCTCACGCTCGTCACCGGACCCGCCAATGCCGCCAAGGCCGGCTACGTGCTCGAGCGGCTGCGCGCCGTGCTGCACCGCGAGCCGCTGCTGGTGGTCCCGACCGCCGCCGACGTGTCCCACTACGGACAGGAGCTGGCGGCCGGCGGCGTCGTGTTCGGCGCGCAGGTGCTCACCTTCGAGCGGCTGGTGGCGGAGATCGGGCGCGTCGCCGGGGTGACCGCTCGCCCGCTCGGGGGGGTCGCACGCGATCGGATCGTCCGGGCCGCGATCGCGGACGCTCATCTGCGGCGGCTCGCGCCGTCGGCGGCGGCGCCCGGCTTCGCCGCCGCCGCGGGGGCCCTGTTCGCGGAGCTCCAGCGCTCCCTGGTCGAGCCCGCGCGCTTCACGCGCGCGCTGCGCGCATGGGGCGGCGCGCCGTATGCGGACGAGCTCGCGGCCTTGTACTCGGCCTACCGCCGGCGCCTGGAGGCCCTCGGGCGCCCGGACCGCGAGGGCGCGGCGTGGGCGGCGGTCGACGCGCTGCGCGCCGACCCGGCGCGCTGGGGCCGGCGGCCCGTCTTCCTCTACGGCTTCGACGACCTCGACCCGACGCAGCTCGACGCTGTGGACACGCTCGCGCGGCTCGCCGAGGCCGAGGTCTGCGTCGCGCTGCCGTACGAGCCCGGGCGCCACGCGCTCGCCGGCAGCGCGGCCACGGTGCAGGAGCTCGCCCCGCGCGCGGAGGTGGTCGAGCTGCCCGAGCGCGCCGACCACTACGCCGGCCTCGCCCGGCCCGCCCTGCATCACCTCGAGCGCGGCCTGTTCGAGGCCGGCGGCGAGCAGCGGGCGCCCAACGGCGCGGTGCGGCTGCTGGAGGCGGGCGGCGAGCGCGCCGAGGCGGAGATCGTGGGCGCCGAGGTGCTCGAGCTGATGCGCGACGGCGTGGCGCCCGAGGAGATCGCGGTGCTCGTCCGCGGCTCCGGCGGCGCGGCGCTGTTCGCGCAGGTCCTCGGCGCCTACGGGATCCCGGTCGGGCATTCGCGGCGCGTGCCGCTGGGCCGTACCCGGCTCGGCTCGGGAGTGCTGGCCGGCGTTCGCGCGGCGCTCCCCGGCGGGCGTGCCGCCGACCTGCTGGCGTGGCTGCGGACGCCGGGGATGTCGCTCGCGCCCGAGGCGGCGGACGAGCTCGACGCGAAGGTGCGCCGCACCGAGGTCGCGGGCGCGCGCGAGGCGGCGGCGCGCTGGGCGCCGGAGGCGCTCGCGCGGCTGGACGCGCTGGCCGACGCCGCGGGCGAGGGGGCGGAGGCGCTGCTCGCCGCGCTCGTCGCCGAG
>JAXDGC010000344.1:0-19186 GCA_034665245.1 Solirubrobacteraceae bacterium
ACCCGATCATCTTCCGCATCGGGTTCGTCGTGCTCACGCTGGTCGGCGGCGCCGGTCTGCTCGCCTATGCCGCCGCCTGGCTGTTCGTCCCCGCGGACCCCGTCGCCGGGGTGGAGCCCGCTCCTCGGAACCGTGCGCTCACCTATGCCGGTGGCGCGCTGCTGCTGGTCGCCGCGTGCGTGATGCTCGGTCCTGGCCTCTTCTTCATCGGGCCGCCGCTGTTCGTCCTGGCCCTGATCGCGCTGCTCGGCGCCGCACTCTGGCGCGTCGCCGAGGGTCGTGGCGGTGACGGCAACCTGGCGCTCCGGCGCGCGGGTCTCGGCATCCTGCTGCTGGTCGTCGCGGGCATCGGCTTCGTCGCCGTCGCGATCGGGGCGGCCGCCGGCGGCGGCGCCGTGTTCGCCGGGCTCGTGATCGCACTCGGTGGGGCGCTGATCGTGTCGGCGTTCGTCGGCGGCAGCGCGCGCTGGCTGGTGCTGCCCGCGCTCGTGATCGCCATCCCGCTCGGCTTCGTCGCCGCGGCGGGGATCGACATCAAGGGCGGCGTCGGCGACCGCGACTACCGGCCCACGAGCCTCGCCGAGCTCGAGCACGGCTACAAGCTCGGCGCAGGTCAGCTGCGCGTCGACCTGCGCGGCGTTGACCTGCCCGCCGGGCGTACGCCGCTGAAGCTCCACATGGGCGTCGGCAGCGTGCGCGTGCTCGTGCCCCGGGACGTCTGCGTCGCCTCGCACCTGCGCGTCGGGGCCGGCTACGCCCGGGTGCTGGAGCGCGACAGCGCCGGCCTCGACGTCGACTGGCGCAACAGCCCGCTCGAAGGTACGGGCGTCAAGCGCCTCGAGATCGCGGGCAACGTCGGCATCGGAGAGCTCCAGGTCGCCCACGATGTGAGCGAGTTCGACCGGCACGTCAGCCGCGGGCAGTTCGGGCGCGACTTCGGCGATCCCGCGCTGAGCGGCGCCATCCAGGACGACCCCGCGTGCCAGGCGCCGGCGTGATGGGCCGTCGCTTCGACCCTGCCTCGCTGGCCGCCGGGCTCGCCATCAGCGCGCTCGGCGTCCTGCTGCTGCTCGATCAGCTGGACACCATCGACCTCCAGTTCGGCTACTTCTTCCCAGCCATCATCGGCGTGGTGGGCGCGATCCTGCTCGCCGTCGGGCTCACCGGCCGGCGCTGAGCGCCGGCGTCAGAGAACATGGCGGACATGAGCGCCGCCCACCCCGAGGCCTCGCAGCCGCCGCCGCTGCGGCGCGACCGCGAGGGCGCGGTCCTCGGCGGCGTCTGCGCCGGCCTCGGCCGGCGGCTGGGGATCGACCCGATCGTGCTGCGGGTCGTCTTCATCGCCGCCACGGCGGCGGGCGGCGTCGGCGTCCTGCTCTACGCGCTGGCCTGGATCCTCGTGCCCGCCGAGGGGGAGTCGCGCGCCAGCGGCCTGCGCATCCCGCGCGTGCCCGGCGGCCGCGACTCGCTGAGCGTCGCGGGCGGCATGGGCCTGCTCGTGCTCGCGCTGCTGTTGCTGTTCCGCCAGTGGGGGCTGTGGGTCGGCGACGGGCTCGTCTGGCCCGTCGTGCTGGCCGCCGCGGGTGGGGCGCTGATCTGGCGCCAGTCCGCCAACGCCGCCGACCCCGCGCCGGCCGCCGAGGCGCCGGCGCGTGCGGGTGCCGGCAACGCGCTCGGCCGCGCCGCGCTCGGCGTCGCGCTCGTCGTCGGCGCGGCGCTGCTGTTCCTCTACTTCAACGACGCGCTGCGACCGGCGCGCGACGTGCTGCTGCCCGTCGTCGTGGTGGTGGTGGCGGGTGCGCTGATCCTCGCGCCGTGGTGGATCCGGCTGGTGCGCGGGCTCGCCGACGAGCGCGCCGAGCGCATCCGCTCCCAGGAGCGGGCGGAGCTCGCCGCGCACCTGCACGACTCGGTCCTGCAGACGCTCGCGCTGATGCAGCGGCGGGCGGGGAACCCGCGCGAGGTCGCCGGCCTCGCGCGCCGCCAGGAGCGCGAGCTGCGGGCGTGGCTCAACGGCGGGCGCCCGCTGGGTGAGCGCGGCACGCTCGCGGCGGCGCTCGAGCTCGCCGCGGCCGAGGTGGAGGAGGACCACGGCGTCGCCGTCGACGTCGTCACGGTCGGCGACTGCCCGCTCGACGCCGGCGCCGAGGCGATCGTCGCGGCGGCGCGCGAGGCGCTCGTCAACGCCGCCAAGTTCGCCGGCCCCGAGCCCGTCTCGGTCTACGCGGAGGTCGGCGAGGAGCGGGTCGAGGTCTTCGTGCGCGATCGCGGCCCGGGGTTCGATCCCGACGCGGTCCCCGGCGACCGGCGCGGCGTGCGCGAGTCGATCGTGGGCCGCATGCGCCGCCATGGCGGCGATGCCGTCGTGCACAGCGGGGCCGGGGCGGGCACCGAGGTCGAGCTGCGGCTGGAGCGGTCGCGATGACGCCGGCGCCCCCGAGCGTCGTCATCGTCGACGACCACCAGCTGTTCCGCGCCGGCGTGCGCGCCGAGCTCGACGGGCTCGTCGACGTGCTCGGCGACGCCGCCACCGTGGAGGACGCCGTCCGCTGCATCGTCGAGCTCGCGCCCGACGTCGTGCTGCTCGACGTCCAGATGCCGGGCGGCGGCGGCGTGCAGGTGATCCGCGACGTCGCGAAGGCGCGGCCCGCCCAGCGCTTCCTCGCGCTCTCGGTCTCCGACGCCGCCGAGGACGTGATCGCGATCATCCGCGCCGGCGCGCGCGGCTACGTCACGAAGACGATCTCCGGGCCCGAGCTGGCGGACGCGGTGCGCCGGGTGGCCGACGGCGACGCCGTCTTCTCGCCGCGGCTGGCGGGCTTCGTGCTCGACGCGTTCGCGGGGGCGGGGCACCCGATCCCGTCGGCGGTCGACCCCGAGCTCGACCAGCTCACCGCCCGCGAGCGCGAGGTCCTCCAGCACATCGCCCGCGGCTACCTCTACAAGGAGATCGGGGCGAGGCTCCATATCTCCGCCAAGACCGTCGAGGCGCACGTCTCCGCGGTGCTTCGCAAGCTGCAGCTGTCGAACCGTCACGAGCTCAGCCGCTGGGCCGTCGAGCGGCGCCTCGTCGACTGACCGGCCCTAGTACGTCGGGCCAGACTCGACGAACGTTGTAGTTCGACGCTCAAGATATCGCCGCCGCGTGGCCGATAACGGGGTCCAGATCCCCCTTCCACGCTCGAAAGGAGCGGCACCATGCAACGCATCACCGCCCTTTGGCACGCGTCGCCCTTGAAGCTCGTCAGCGCACTCTTCGTCCTCTCGCTCGCGGCCATGATGGCCGTGGCTTCAGGCGCCAGCTTCACCTCGACCTCCGCCAACGCCGGCAACATCGTCACCGCCGGCAACCTCACGCACTCGAACTCGAAGGCTCCGGGTGCGGTTCTCAACGTCTCCGGGCTGCGGCCCGGCCAGACCGACACGGGCACCGTCGACATCACCAACACGGGCGACGTCGCGGGCGTGTTCACGCTCTCGAAGTCCAACGTGGCGAACTCCGACGCCGCCAACCCGCTGTCGTCGAAGCTCGACCTCGTCGTGGAGGACCTCGGCGACCCGTCGTCGCCGAGCGCTCCCGTCACGAAGTACAGCGGCAAGCTCGGCGCCATGGGCGTGACCGCGCTCAGCACGTACGCGACGGGCGAGGCCCACCGCTACCGGTTCACCGTCAGCTTCCCCGACGGCGGCACCCCCTCCGGGCCGACCACCGGCGACAACGCCTACAAGGGCGACAACGTCACGGTCGACTACAACTGGGAGTCGGTCAGCAACTAGATGGGGTCGTCAGTCCCGACCGTGCGCTCACGAGCCCGCCGCCTGGCCGATCTGGCCGGCCGCGGGCTCGTGTCGCTGTTCCTGGTGCTCACGCTCGCGGCCCTCGCGGTGACCTTCCTCCCCGGGCTCCTGGGCTACCAGCGCTACGTGCTGGTGGGTGGCTCGATGGAGCCGACGATCCACCGCGGCTCGCTCGTCTTCGACGAGATCGTGCGGGTGCGCGACCTGCGCCAGGGCGACGTGATCACCTACACGCCGCCCGGGTTCCGCCGGCCCGTGACCCACCGGCTCATCTCCGCCACGCGCCAGAAGACGGGGAGCCCGATCTTCCGCACCCAGGGCGACGCCAACGCCGCCGCCGACATGCGCCCCTTCAAGCTCAACCAGGCGACGCAGGCGCGCTACCGCTTCTCCGTGCCCTACCTCGGCTGGGCGTTCATCCTGCTCGGCACGCCGCACGCGCGCTTCATCCTGCTCGCGCTCCCGGCGCTGCTGATCGCGCTCGCGATGCTCGGCAGGCTCTGGCGCGAGGGCGGCGAGCTCGTCGCCGCCCGCGGAACCGCCTGATGCGCGGGCCGCTCGTCGCGATCCCCGCGGCCGTCCTGCTGCTGGCGATCGCCGCCGTCGCCTCCGCCGGCCCGCGCGACGCGGAGCTCGGACGCCTGTCCGCCGACGGCCCCGTCACGCTGGCCTCCAGCCTCCCCGGCACGGCGCTCCTGAAGGCCGACCACGTCAAGCCGGGCGACCGCGTCTCCGGCGTGATCTCGTTGACGAACAAGGGCGATCGGCCCGGCGCGCTCCAGCTCAGCGTCACGGGCCGCCGCGACCGCCCGGGTGCCCGCGGCGGCCCCCTTTCGCACGTCCTGCGCCTGCGGGTCGAGGACCTCAGCGGCAAGGTGCCGCCGCGCGAGTCGCAGGTCGATCGCGCGGGGAGCTTCCCGCTGGGCACGCTGAGCGGCAAGGAGACCCGGTCCTACCGCGTGAGCGCGACCTTCCCGGACGGCGGGATCCCGGCCGGTCCGTTCGCGGGCGACAACCTGCAGCAGGGCTCGAGCGTCGAGGTCGCGCTGCAGTGGCAGCTCACCGCGGACGCGGGGCCCGCCGCGCCCCCGGCCGCGTCGCCGGCGTCGCCCGTGCCGCCCGTCGCGCAGCCCGCACCGCTGCCGATCGGGAAGGGTCGCCCGGTGCTCGTGTTCCTGCGCATCCCCGCGCAGCGCGTGATCGGCCCGCGCGGGCTCAAGGTCTACGCGACGTGCGAGGTCACCTGCACGCTGCGCTTCACCGCGAAGATCGACTCCGCTCCCAAGGGCGCCAAGAAGCGGCGCACGCTGCTCGCCAAGCGCGTGCTGCGCAAGCAGCGCCACGTCCGCCGCATCCGCGCCGGCCGGACGCAGCGCGTGTTCCTCAAGCTCACGCCGCGCGCGCTGAAGCGTCTCAAGCGCCAGCTCCACCGCCGCGGTCGCGCGGGCATCACGGTCGTCGCGCACATGCGGTCCAAGGCCGGCAACCGCATCGCCCGCCGCCGGATCGTCATGCGCACCTACAAGCGCGGTGAGCGCCGCCGCGCGAGCACTCTGGGCGGCTGAGGTCAGGCCGCGTCGGCGGCCACCAGCTCCGCGACCTTCCGCTCCTGCTCCCAGGCGGCGAGCCGCAGGCGCTCGACGGCCTGGCGCAGCAGCCGCGAGACGTGCATCTGCGAGTAGCCGAGCCGGCGGCCGATCTCGGCCTGGGTCAGCTCGTCCCGGTAGTAGAGGTGGATGATCGTGCGGTCGCGCTCGTCGAGCGTGTCGAGCACGGCGGCGAGCGCCGCGCGGTCATGGGCGCGCCCGATCTCGAGGTCGGCGTCGCCGAGCGTGTCGAGCAGCGAGGCCGCGTCGTCGTCGTCGCGCCCTCCGCGCGGCCGGTCGAGCGAGTCGGAATGCAGTGCCCGGAAGGCCTCGCGCGCCTCGAGGACATTCTCGACGTCGATGTCGCCGCCGGCGCGATCGGCGATGCGCGCGGCGGTCGGGGCGTGGCCGGTCTCCGCCAGCAGATCATCGCTGATCCGCTCGACGCGCAGTGCGAGCTCCTGCAGGTCGCGCGGCACGCGCACGGACCAGCCGTTGTCGCGGAAGTGGCGCTTGATCGCCCCGGCGATGCTCGGCACCGCGTAGGACGTGAACGCGGTCCCGCGGGCGGGGTCGAAGCCGTCGACGGCACGGACGAGCGCGAGGCAGGCGACCTGCTCGAGGTCCTCGAGCGGCTCGCTGCCGCCGCTGTAGCGGCGGGCGAGGCTGCGGGCCAGAGGCAGGAAGCGCTCCACGGCGGCCTCACGCGCACGCGGGTCACCAGTGGAGTGGTACGCCCGGAGGAGCCTCAGCTCCTCTTCTCGTCGTGCTGGCACCGCGTACCTCCTCGTGCAGAGAGGAGGCCTGTCCGCCCGATCCCCAGTCGCCGGGGCCGCGCGTCCTCACCTTCGGGACCGGCGCGGGAGACGGTTGGGCGCGAAACCCGAGCCATGCGCAAATGTACTGCGCATTCAGCCATGCGCAAGCGCCGTGGCACAATTGGGACCGCGGTGTAGCGCCCGGTCAGGCGGTCGCGGCGGCCTCCGGCGCCGGCACCGTCCCGCGGACCAGGTCGGCCGCGCGTTCCGCGATCATGATCGTGGGCGCGTTGGTGTTGCCGCGCGTGAGCGTCGGCATCACCGAGGCGTCGACCACGCGCAGGCCGTCGATGCCGCGCACGCGCAGCTCGGCGTCGACGACGGAGCCCATCGCGCACGTGCCGACCGGGTGGTAGAGGTGGTGCCCCTTCGCCCGCACGTGCGCCCGGATGTCCTCCTCGGAGTCCGAGTCCGGCACCTCGTAGGGCGCCCGCTCGTAGGCCTTCAGCGGCGCCTGCTCGCGGATCTCCAGGCACTTGCGGACGCCCGCGACCTGAACCGCCCAGTCCTCCTCGGTACCGAGGAAGTTGGTGAGGATGCGCGGCTTGTCGGAGGGGTCCGCCGAGCGCAGCGACACGCGCCCGCGCGCGCTCGGCTTGACGACGCACGCGCCGTAGGAGTAGGCGTGGTCGAACGGCTCCATCAGGCCCTCGTCGGCGAACATCACGGGCGCGAAGTGGAACTGCACGTCGGGCGCGTCGAGCCCGTCGCGCGAGCGCCAGAAGCCGCCCGCCTCGGCGATGTTGGACGTCAGCGGCCCGCGGCCCTCCGTCTGCAGCAGGGCGACGTTCTCCTCCGTCTCGGCCGTCTCGAGCGTGGTCGGGTCGTCGGTGAAGAGGATGATCCCCGCGTTCAGGTGGTCCTGGAGGTTGCCGCCGACCGCGGGCTGGTCGAGGCGCACCTCGACGCCCAGCGCGAACAGATCGTCGGCCGGCCCGATGCCGGAGAGCATCAGCAGCTGCGGCGACTGGTAGGCGCCCGCGCACAGGATCACCTCGCGCTCGGCCTCCAGCGCGGCCGGCTTGCCCTCGACGACGGCCTCGACGCCGGACGCGCGCGAGCCGTCGAACAGCACCCGCGTGACGAGCGCCATCGGCACGAGCGTGACGTTCGGCCGCGCCAGCACGGGGTGCAGGTAGGCGACCGCGGTCGAGCAGCGCATGCCGTTGCGCTGTGTCACCTGGTAGCGCCCGACGCCGTCCTGCTCTCCGGTGTTGAAGTCGTCACGGGCCTCGATGCCCGACAGCGTGCCCGCCTCGACGAAGGCATCCGCGAGCGGGTGCATCGAATGCGAGTCGGACACCGACAGCGGGCCGCCCGCGCCGTGGAACTCGGACGCGCCGCGCTCGTTGTCCTCCGCGCGCAGGAAGTAGGGGAGGACGTCGTCCCAGCCCCAGCCGGCGTTGCCGAGGTCGCGCCACTCGTCGTAGTCGCGGCGGTTGCCGCGGATGTAGACCATCGCGTTGAGCGACGACGAGCCGCCGAGCACGCGGCCGCGCGGCAGGTAGACGCTGCGGCCGTCGAGCGCGGGCTCGGGCTCGGTCGCGAAGTCCCAGTCGAACGGCGTCCTGTAGAGCTGGGAGAACGCCACCGGGATGTGGAGGCCCTCCTCGGTGTCCGGCGGGCCGGCCTCGATGAGGCAGACGGAGACGTCCGGGTCTTCGGACAGGCGGTTGGCGAGGACGCAGCCGGCTGAGCCGGCGCCGACGATCACGTAGTCGTACATGGCCCGATCCTCGCGGGCGCGGGCGCTCAGCGCAACCGGTAATGGCGCGAGGCGACCGCGATCCCGCCGCCGGGGCGGGGGAGCAGCGCACGCGCGCGGACGGCCAGGCGGTGGCGGCGGGCGAGGCTGCGGGTGGCCGTGCGGCTGAGGCGGACGCGCAGGGTCTGCGTGGTGCCGGTGCGCAGGCGGAAGTTGCGCACGCCGTAGCGGCGCTTCGGATGGGACCGCCGCAGCTCGAGCCGGCCGGCGCAGATCGCGCCGCGGGGGCCCTCGCAGATGAGGCGGATCCCGGCGCGGCGGCGCTTGACCGCGGGGGCGCGGCGGGCGAGCCGCACGCGCAGCGGCGTGCCGGCGGCGGGCGGGCCGCTGTGGCTCCCGCCGCCTCCGCGCGGCGCGTCGGGGTCGCGGCCGTAGGTCTTGCCGCTGCAGTCGGGCTGGAAGCGCGGGTTGGCCGCGCCCGGGCGCTCGAGCGCGTTGACCGTCCACTCGAGCGCGATCGGGTCGCCGACGATCCCGACGTGCTCGGTCGGGTCGGCCGGGCACTTGTCCTGCAGGATCACGTTGGTGGCGTGGTCGCCGGCCAGGGCCTGCGACCGGTAGGGCGTCACGACCTCGTCGTGGGTGGTGGTGACGACCGTGTACCACGCGGGGCCGGGCGCCTCGGGCGGCGGCTCGTTGACCTTGCGCATGAACGCCGAGCCGGCCATCTGCTCGGCACAGGCGGTACAGCCGAAGCCGCCGCCCGGGCCGGCGAGCGGGTTCGTCGTGCCGTGGCTCGAGGGCGCGAGGCCGACGATGTCGTCGACGACGCTGAGCCGGTCGCGGCGCACGGCGACGTAGCGCGAGAGCATCCCGCCCTGGGAGTGCCCGACGAGCGAGACCTTGGCGGCGCCGGTCTTCGCGCGGACCTGGTCGATGAAGGCGACGAGCTGGTCGGCGGAGCGGTCGATCTCGTCCGTCCCGCGGTGGCCGTAGTCGAGCGCCCAGACGCAGAAGCCGCGCGACTCGAGCGCCGGGGCGATCGTGTTCCAGGACACGGTCATGTCCGCGAACGTCCCGTGCACGAGGATCACGGGATAGGGGTGCGCGGCGGCGGGCTTGCAGGCCGGGTTGTTGGCGCCCGGCGGCGGGATCCCGGGCGAATGGAAGATCGGGTTCTCCTGCGCGGACGCCGGAGCCGCGGCGAGCAGGCCGAGGGCGAGGGCGAGGAGGGCGGCGCGCATCGCACCGGAATGTACCCGGCTGTCAGCGCCCCGAACCCGCGGTACGCATCGACTGGCCGACCGCGCGCTCGCCGAGCTTGAAGCGCTCCGGCATCGGCTCGCCGCCGCGCAGCGCGGCCGCCATCCGCTCGGCCATCGCCGGGCCGTGCTTGAAGCCGTGGCCAGAGCCGCCGCCGAGCAGCCACACCGCCGGGTGCTCGGGGTGCTGCGCGGCGACGAAGTGCGAGTCGGGCGAGAGCTCGTAGCGGCACGTGGTCGAGCTCTTGAGTGGAGCAGTGGCGAGCGCCGGGAAGCGCCGCGTGCAGTAGTCGCGGATCCAGCGCTCGTTGGCCGGATCGGCCTGCGGGAGCTCCGCGTCCGGCGCGAGCGCCGGACCCTCGAAGTCGGGCGCGCCCTTGACGCCGAGGCCGTCGAGGTCGCCGGTGCCATAGACCGCGCCGTCGTAGTCGACCCAGCCGGGAGCGCGCGTCCACGGCTCGCCGCCGTCGAGGAAGAAGAGGTCCTGGCGCGTGGTGGTCAGCGTGACGAGCCCGGGGAAGAGCGCGGTCAGCCAGCCGCCGCATGCCCACACGACCGCGTCGCCCTCGAGGCGCTCGCCCTCGAGCGCGACGCGGTCTCCGTCCGGGATCGCCCGGCCGCGCACGACGCGAGCCCCGTGCGCGGCCGCTTGCCGCGCGAGCGCCTGGA
Source organism: Solirubrobacteraceae bacterium (assembly GCA_034665245.1). GTDB lineage: Bacteria > Actinomycetota > Thermoleophilia > Solirubrobacterales > Solirubrobacteraceae > DASQFQ01. The sequence goes on from JAXDGC010000344.1 coordinate 9,839, forward strand.
CCGCGAGCTGGGCGCGCAGCACGCCGGCCTCGGGCTCGTGGAGCAGGAACTCGAGGTCCTCGCCGCGGAAGCTCGGGAACAGGCGATCGCCCTCGCTCGCGCTCAGCCGCTCGACCGGGATGTCCTGCGCGCGCATCGTCTGCTCCGACGCCGCCTCCCAGCCGTCGGCGCGGCGCGCGAACCACACGAGCCCGCACTCGATCAGGAGATCCGTGCCCGACTCGGCCTCGAGCTCCCGCCACAGCGTGCGGGCGCGGCGGGCGGACGCGGTGTAGCCGGCGTCCGCGCCGTGGCCGCAGCGGATCAGGCGCGTCTCGCCGCCGGACGTCGCGCGGCGGTCGCCGGGCTCGTACTGATCGACGAGGGTCACGCGCGCCCCCTCGCGCGCGAGCCACCAGGCGAGCGAGGCGCCGAACGTCCCCGCCCCGACGATCACCACGGAGTCCATGCCGCGCGGACGGTACCGTGCGGCGGGTGCACCTCCTGCTGGCCGCGGCCGTCCTCCTGTTCGGCCACTCCGCCGAGCACCGCCCGCTGACCGCGACGCGCGTCGGCGCGGGCCCGGCCAAAGTGCTCGTCGTCGGCTCGATCCACGGCAACGAGACGGCCGGTCGCGCGGTCGTGGCGCGCCTGCGGCGGGTGCGGCCGCCCGCGGGGGTCGAGCTGTGGCTGGTGGACTCCGTCAACCCGGACGGCGTGCGGCGCGGCACGCGCCAGAACGCGCGCGGCGTCGACCTCAACCGCAACTTCGCGCGCCGCTGGCGCGGGGGAGGCCGGCCCTTCGACACCTACTTCCCGGGCCCGCGCCCGTACTCCGAGCCCGAGTCGCAGGCCGTGCGGCGGCTCGTCCGGAGGATCCGCCCCGACGTCACCGTCTACTACCACCAGCACCTGCGGATGGTCGACGTGACGCGCGGCTCGGACAAGGCGCTCGTGCGCGACTACGCGCGGCGCGTCGGCCTGCCGCCGCGGACGCTCCCGCTCCTCTCCGGCACCGCGACGAGCTGGCAGAACCACACGTTCCCGGGCACGAGCGCGTTTGTGGTCGAGCTTCCCGCGGGCCCGCTGCCCGCGCGCGCAGTGACGCGGCACGCCGACGCGGTGCTGGCCGCAGGCGAGGCGGTGGCCTCCGCGACCGCCGCGGCGGCCGCGCCCCGCCCGCACATCGTCCAGCGCCGCATCCCGTTCGGCGCGGCCCGCCGCGCGCAGATGCGCGCCTACGCGCGCCGCCACTACGGCATCGGCACGGCGGAGCTGCGCGACCCGAAGGTGATCGTCGAGCACTTCACCGCGTCGGGGACCTTCGCGTCGGCCTACAACACGTTCGCGTCGAACGCGCCCGACGTCGAGCTGCACGAGCGGCCGGGGGTGTGCGCGCACTTCGTGGTCGACCGCGACGGGACGATCTACCAGCTCGTCTCGCTGAGGTGGATGTGCCGCCACACGGTCGGGCTCAACGACGTCGCGATCGGGGTCGAGCACGTCGGCTACTCCGACGCCGAGATCCTCGGCCGGCCCGCGCAGATCCGCGCCTCGCTGCGGCTCACGCGCTGGCTCCAGGGCCGCTACGGGATCCGCCGCCGCGACGTCATCGGGCACGCCGAGAGCCTCTCGAGCCCTTACCACCACGAGCGCGTCGCGCGCCTGCGCACCCAGACCCACGGCGACTTCGCGCGCCCGGCGATGCGCCGCTACCGGAGCCGGCTGTGAGCGAGCTCGTCATCGTCCGCCACGGTGAGACGGAATGGAGCCGCACGATGCGGCACACCGGGAACACCGACCTCGCGCTCACGGAGGAGGGCGAGGCGCAGGCGCGCTCGGTCGCCGAACGGCTGGCGGGCCGCGAGTTCGCGCTCGTGCTCTCCTCGCCGCTGCAGCGCGCGCGGCGGACCGCCGAGCTGGCCGGCTACGGCGACCGCGCCGAGCCCGACGACGACCTGCGCGAGCGCGAGTACGGCGATTACGAGGGGCTCACGACCAAGGAGATCCGCGTCGAGCGCCCGGGCTGGGACGTCTGGCGCGACGACCTCCCCGGCGGCGAGACGCTCGCGGCGGTCGGCGCGCGCGCCGACCGCGTGATCGAGCGCGCGCTGGCGGCGGAGGGCGACACGCTCGTGTTCGCCCACTCGCACCTGCTGCGGACGCTCGGGGCGCGCTGGATCGGGATCGGGCCCGAGGGCGGCGGCAAGCTCGTGCTCGGCACGGCGGCGCTGTGCGTGCTCGGCTTCGAGCGCGAGCGGCGCGTGATCAAGCGCTGGAACTGGACCTAGCCGCCATGGGCGCGGAGGCGGCGTTCAACTCGCTGGTCGGAGATCTCGACTACCCGATGTTCATCGTCACGGCCTGCGCGGGCGGCGAGCGCTCGGGCTGCCTCATCGGCTTCGCCACGCAGGCGAGCATCGACCCCTCGCGCTTCCTCGTCTGCCTGTCGCAGAAGAACCGCACCTACCGCGTGGGGATCCGCGCCGAGCTGCTCGGCGTGCACTTCGTGCCCGCGGAGGAGGGCGGGCTGGCCGAGCTGTTCGGCGGCGAGACCGGCGACGAGGTCGACAAGTTCGAGCGCTGCGCGTGGCGCCCCGGGCCGGGCGGGACGCCCCTGCTCGACGCCTGCCCCAACCGTTTCGTCGGCCGCGTGGTCGAGCGCATGGACGCGGGCGACCACGACGCGTTCCTGCTCGAGCCGGTGCTCGCCGAGCGCGGCACTGACGCCGACGAGTTCACCTTCCACCGCGCGAAGCGGATCGAGCCCGGGCACGAGGCATAAGTGGAGCCGGAGGAGCTGGCCGACACCCTGAAGCGGCTCATGGAGTGGGCCGAGCAACACGCGCCGAAGCCGGAGTCGGCGGTGCGGCGGCGCCTGCGCGATCATCTCGGCAGCGATCCCGCCGATCTGCCGATCGTCTCCCGCGACCTCGCCGCCTGGGACCGGCCCAACTTCCAGGTGGCGGTCGACGCGTGGTCCGCCGGCCGCGAGGTCGAGGTCGCCGGCCTGCCGGTGATCCAGGGCTACCGAGCGGGGCTGGCGGAGCTGGTGCGGACCGCGCAGTGGGGGGAGGGGCTCGAGCTCGGTGCCGTCGAGCACGTGACCGTGCCGCTCGGCGAGCACGAGAGCATCACCTGCGTACAGTCCGGCCTCTGGCTCGTCCGCGATGACGAAGGGCCACTCGTCGCGATGCTCACGAGCACTGACCGCGGAATGGGCGAAAGCCTCGGGCTGGAGATCATGGCGACCGACCGCGAGCGCGGCGAGCGCGTGCTCGCCGACCTCTGGAACCTGATGCGCGCCCGCAACGTCTATCGCGGCCGGGTGCTCGAGTTGCGCTCGCGGCACTTCCACGACGACGAGGGCGCGCCGCTGACCGTGCGGACGCTGCCGCAGATCTCGCGCGACCGCATCGTGCTACCGCCGGGCGTGCTGGAGCGGATCGAGCGCCAGGCGTTCGGCATCGCGGACCACGCCGAGCGGCTCCGTGCGAGCGGGCGACACCTCCGCCGCGGGCTACTGCTCTACGGCCCGCCGGGCACGGGCAAGACGCTGACCGCCATGTATCTCGCCGCGCAGATGCCCGGCCGGACGGCGGTGTTGCTGACCGGGCAGAGCCTCGGCGCCGTCGGCACGTCGATCGACCTGGCGACGGCGCTGCAGCCGGCGATGGTCGTACTCGAGGACGTCGATCTCGTCGCCATGGACCGGTCTCACCACGAGACGAACCCGATCCTGTTCGAGCTGCTCAACGGGATGGACGGCCTCGACGAGGACCACGACGTGCTCTTCGTGCTGACCACGAACCGAGCGGACCTGCTCGAGCCGGCGCTCGCCTCCCGCCCCGGTCGCATCGACCTCGCGGTCGAGCTCCCGCTCCCGGACGCCGAGGGACGCCGGCGGCTGCTCGAGCTCTACGGGGAGGGGCTGGAGCTCGCCCTCACCGGCGACGAGCCGCTGATCGCGGCGCTCGAGGGCGTCAGCCCCGCCTTCATCCGGGAGCTGCTGCGCCGCGCGGCGCTGCTGGTCGCCGAGGAGTCCGAGGGCGCGCTCTCCGTCAGCGCGAACCACCTGGAGCGCGCGTTCGAGGAGCTCCGGCACAGCGCCGGCGACCTCACGAACGCCCTGCTCGGCGCGGTTCAGCTTCCACCGGACGAGTGGATGCAGCCGGAGGACGACGCGTGACCGGGCCGCCGGCCCGCACGACATCCTCAAGCTCACGTTCGACGTCGTCGCCTATGGCTGTCGGCGACTGAATGGAGCTGTTCCGCCGGCTCCTGCCCGCCCCGCTCGCCGATGGCGTCACCGCCGCCGACCTCGCCGCGGCCGTGCCGCTCGGCTCGGCCGCCGACCGGCCGTTCGTGCTGCTCAACATGATCGCCACCGCCGACGGGCGGGCGACGATCGCCGGCCGCACCGCGACGATCGCCAACCGTGCCGACTACGAGCTCTTCCACGCGCTGCGCGCGCGCGTCGACGCGGTGATGGTGGGCGCGGAGACCGTGCGCGTCGAGGGCTACGGGGCGATGGAGCAGCTCGCCGTCGTCGTCTCGCGCTCCGTCGACCTGCCGGTTGACCGCGGCCTCCTCGCCGCCGAGGGCAACCGGGTGGTGATCGTGACGCCGTCGCCGGATCGCGTGTTGCCGCCGTGCGCCGCGACCGTCAGCTACCTGCGCGAGGGCGACGTCGGCGTCGCGCTGGCGCGCCTGCGCGAGGAGCACGGCGTGGACTCGATCGACTGCGAGGGCGGTCCCGGGCTCAACGCGACGCTGGTGCCGGCCGGGCTGGTCGACGAGCTGCACCTCGTGATCGCGCCGAAGCTGGCCGGCGGCCGCGACCCGCTCACGATCCTCAGCGGCGACACGCTCGACCCGCCGCGCGAGCTCGCGCTGCGCTCGCTCCACGAATCGGGCGGCTACCTGTTCGCCCGCTACGCGCTCCCCGCCTGAGCGATCGCCTCGACCTCGACCTCGACGCGCCAGCGCGGGTCGAGCAGCCCCGCCACGACGACCATCGTGGCGGCCGGCCGGACCGCCTCGAAGTACGCGCTGTGCGCGCGGCCCACCGCCTCCCAGTCGTCAGCGGCGAGCAGGTACATCCGCGTGCGCACCACGTCGCGCAGCGACGCGCCGAGGTCCGCGAGCGCGATGCCGGCGACCTCGAAGCAGCGCATCGCCTGGGCGAACGGGTCCGGGTCGCAGGACCCGTCGGGCCACACCGGGCCGGTCCCCGACACCAGCACCCGGTCGCCGACCCGGATCGCGCGCGAGAACCCGATCGGGCCCTCGAACGGCGAGTCCGACGTCGCGCGGGCGCGCTCAGCCACGGTCCTTGCGCAGGAACGGGATGACGCTCTTGAGGAACGCGCTGCGCGCCGGCGCGGCGGTCAGCGGGTCGAGGTGGGAGTTCGTCGCCGTGGCGTCGACGAGCCGCACGCGCCGCGGCGGGATCCGCGACGACGCGACGAGCCGGCGCGCGCCGCGCAGGACCCGGCCGCGCGTCAGCTCGGTCTGGAACGCGTACAGCGGCACGCGGATCGTGCGGCGGTGCGAGAGCCGCAGGCCGAGAAGCCTGGTGACCGCGTTGCGGCCGAGGCTGCTCGCCCCTTCGACGTCGAGCGACAGCCGGCTCGGGAAGTACCACTCGGTCGCGTCGACCGGCGAGCGCCCGAACAGCCGCGCGACGTTCTGGATCGGCGAGACCTCCCCGTCCTGCCACGGCCGCGGGTCGCCCGCCGGCGCCACGCGGCCGGCGCGCACCTGGATCAGCGCCAGCGCCGCGGGCGACGTCGTGCGGTCGAACGCGTACCCGAGCGCAGCTTCGTTGGTGACGGGGAACGGCGCGCGCAGCGACGCCGGCAGCAGCGCGAAGTCGGTGAGCCTCGCCCGCGCCTGAGGAAGCACGCGCGCGTACAGCCCGCCGATCGCGCTCACCACCCCCGACGCCCACGGCACGTGCAGGCCCAGCAGGTCGAGGAACGGGTCGCCCGCGCGCAGCGCGTCCAGGCGCTGCTTGACGCCGGCGAGACGCGGCGAGCCGAACGTCCCGAGCAGGCCCCCGTCGATCAGCACGAGGCCGGAGAGGTCGCGGTGCCCGGCGCGGCCGTCGAAGTCCCACGCCGCGTAGGCGACCGCCATCGACGCGCCGAGCGAGTGCCCGCCGAGGATCACCTTGCGCCCGCCACGGCGCGCGCGCTTGACGACCTGGCGCAGGTCCTCGAGGGCGAGCTTCAGCCCCCACTCGCGCACGTAGGGCACCTTCGCGCCGTCGACGGGCGCGAAGTGGCGCGCGCCGATCGCCTCGCCGCCCAGGTAGTAGCCGAACGCGCGGTCGGGGTCGCCGGTGGCGAGGCCGGTGTGGTCCTCGAACGCCTGCGAGCGGCGGTCGGAGGCCCACACCTGAAGGCCCGGCACGCGGCGCACGATCTCCGGGCCGACGAGCGAGAAGTCGCCGGCGCCGCCCTGCGTCCCGGGCACCAGGATCAGCACGCGCTTGGCCGAGGCGGGGCCGAAGCGCTCGTAGCTCACGCGGTCATACCGCGACGGCCCGGGCCCGGACGCGCCGCGCACGAAGGTCACGGGCCCCGCGGCCGCGGCGGCCGGGAACAGCCCCAGGACGAGCAGGGCGAGCAGCGCGCGGCTCATCTCGCGGCACCGCTGTGCGCGCGCCGCCGGCGCCACACGATGAACGCGAGCAGCGCCACGACGCCGAGCCCCGCCGCGGCCGGGCCGGCGACCTTGAAGATCCTCTCGGCGACGTCGCCCAGCGCGTAGACGGCGAATCCCGTCGCACACGCCCACACGATGCCGCCGAGCGCGTTCCAGAACAGGAACGTCGGCCAGCTCATCTTGTTCATCCCCGCCAGCCACGCGGAGGCGATCCGCAGGCCCGCCACCCAGCGCCCCAGGAACACGGCCTTCGGTCCGTGCTTCGCGAAGAACGGCTCCCCCCGCTCGAGCACCCGCAGCCGGTGCTCAAGGAACGGCCCGGGCCGCTCGAACAGCCTCCGCCCGCCGTGGCGCCCGATCGCGAAGCCGACGTTGTCGCCGATGATCGCCGCCGCGGAGGCGACGGCGACGAGCGGGACGATCTGGAGCTGTCCGTCATGGGCGAGCAGCGCGGCGGCGATCAGCGCCGTCTCCCCGGGCACCGGGATGCCCATCGTCTCGACGGCGATCAGAGCGAAGACCGCGGCATAGCCGAGGTTGGGGGGGATGTCGACGATCGCGGCGAGCAAGCTCGCCTCACGCTATCCGGCGTGGCCCGGGATCGCCACTCACCGCCAGGCCGCTCAACCTGGCGCCGCCCCGCTACAACTCCGGCATGGAGATCGCGCGCCGCGACGCTCGGCTGCACGCCTTCCACATGATCGAGGCGGTGCAGACCGACGAGGCGCCGGCATCGGAGGAGCTCGAGCGGCGGCTGGACAAGGCCGATGCCGAGGGCTGGCCCGAGGTGGCCCGCGTGCTGCTCTACGCGCTGGCGGTGCAGGCGTCGATGGCCGGCAACGAGCATGCCGGCCCCGCCGCCGAGCGCATGCTCGAGCGTTGCGCGTCCGACGGGGAGCCGACGATGATGGCGACGGCGCTCGCCTTCCAGGCCGGCTACCTGCTGGCTGTCGGGCAGATCGACAAGTGCGACGACGCGATGGCGCGCGCCGTGACGCTGCTCGACGGCACCGAAGGCCCGGCGATGGAGCTTGCCACCGCGCTCGTCCAGTGCGCGCTCGTCTACCAGCGCCGCCGGCTGTGGGAGCTGTGTGAGGAGGTGCTCACCCGAGCGGAAGCCCTCCTGCCCGAGTGCGAGGACCCGCGGCTCGAGCCGGTCGTCCTGCACAACCTCGTCGAGATCGAGCTCGAGTGGGCCAGCGCCCTGCGCGAGCTCGGCGACGTGGACGCCGCGCGCGAGCGCAGTGCGCGCGGCCTCGAGGCCGCGCGTCGGCTCGGGGAGGTCCCGATGCCGGAGCTGTGGCGGGACTACAGCCTCTCGATGTGCCTGCTCCTGGACGCGATGTCGGGGACCGGCGAGTCCTGGGACGCAGAGCGCCGAGCGGAGCTGCTGGCGCGGCTGGAGGCCGGGGGGGAGCCGTACTTCACGGGCTTCGTCGGGCTGGCGGGCGCGCTGCCCGCGCTCGACACGGGCCGCCACGCGGACGCCGCCCGCGCCGTCGCCGTCGCGCTCGAGAGCTTCACGGGCGGCAACGCGACGTCGGGGCGCCTGCTGGCGCTGCGGATCGCCGCCGAGGCCGAGGCGGCGGGCGACTCCTCCGGCCGGCGGGCCGCGCTGGGCTACGGCGAGCAGCTCGCCCAGCTTCGCTGGCAGGACCGGCTGACGCTGCTCGGCTCCGTCCGCACCCGGCTGCACGCCGAGCGGATGCGGGCCGACCGCGACGCGCTCGTCCGCGACGCGCTGATCGACGAGCTGACCGGGCTGGCCAACCGCCGCGGCTACGCCCGCTACCTGGCCGCGCGGGGCGAGCTGGGCACCAAGGACCCGCTGGCGATGCTGACCATCGACCTCGACCACTTCAAGCTCGTCAACGACAGGCACGGCCATGCGGCCGGCGACGAGGTCCTGCGCCGCGTGGGGCGCATCCTCGCGGGCCAGATCCGCGCCACCGATCTCGCGGTCCGGGTCGGCGGCGACGAGTTCCTGGTCGTACTCGAGGCGGCGTCCGAGCCGGTCGGGCAGGGCCGGGCCGGGCGGATCACGGCGGCGATCCGCGAGGAGCGCTGGCTCGACATCGATCCCGACCTCCGCGTGACCGCGAGCGTCGGCGTGGCGGCCGACGCCGGAGAGGATCTGGAGGCCCTGGCCCAGGCCGCCGACGCGGCGATGTACCGGGCCAAGGCGGCGGGCGGGGACCGAGCCGAGGCCTAGGCCCAACTCCTACCGCGCTGGTAGGATTAGCGCCCGATGATCTTCACGACCAAGGCGGAGTACGGGGTCCGGCTGCTGATCCAGCTGGGGCTGATGGGCGCGTCCGGTCCGGTGTCGCTCAAGGCGGTCGCGGCGGCGGAGAACCTGCCGCTCGCCTACCTCGAGCGCATCGCCGCGCTGCTCAAGAAGGCGGACCTCGTGGCGGCCACGCGCGGCGCCCATGGCGGGTACGTGCTCGCCCGCCCGGCCGAGGAGATCACGATGGACGCGGTGGTGCTCGCGCTCGAGGGCGCGATCGCTCCGATGGAGTGCTTCACGGAGGGCAAGGAGGGGCCGCGCGTGTCCTGCTCGCACGGCGCCGACGAGACCCACTGCGCCACCAAGCTGATGTGGACGCGCGTGCAGATGGGGGTCATCCGCTCCCTGCAGCGCACCACGCTGGCCGAGCTCGTCGAGTTCGCCCAGTCCGACCGACCGCTTTCGCT
>JAXDGC010000345.1:0-3776 GCA_034665245.1 Solirubrobacteraceae bacterium
GTCATCACCTCCGAGTGGGGCACGCCGAAGATGGTCGAGGACGGCCTGCAGCCCGAGCTGCTGCTGAGCAACCAGTACGGCCACAAGCTCCATATCTGGGACCTCGAGAAGCGCAAGCACGTCCAGGAGATCGACCTCGGCGCCGAGCACCAGATGGTGCTCGAGCTGCGCCCGGCGCACGACCCGCGCAAGGCCTACGGCTTCGTCGGCGTCGTCACCTCGACCGCGGACCTCTCGGCCTCGGTCTGGCTGTGGGAGCGCAACGGCGACGGCACGTTCAAGGCCGAGAAGGTGATCACCATCCCCGCCGAGCCCGCCGAGACCGACCAGCTCCCGCCGGCCCTGCAGCCGTTCGGCGCCGTGCCCCCGCTCGTCACCGACATCGCGCTGTCGGTCGACGACAAGTCCCTCATCGTCTCCTGCTGGGGCACCGGCGAGCTCAAGCGCTACGACGTGTCGGACCCGCACAACCCGCGCGAGACCGGCTCGGTGCGCCTCGGCGGCATCGTGGAGCGCGCGCCGCACCCGGCCTCCGGCCCGCTGAACGGCGGCCCGCAGATGGTCGAGCTCTCGCGCGACGGCAAGCGGGTCTACCTCACCAACTCGCTCTACGCGTCGTGGGACGCCCAGTTCTACCCCGAGGGGATCGACGGCTGGCTGGTCAAGCTCGACGCGGGCGAGGACGGCTCGTTGACGCTCGACCCCGACGTGTTCGTCGAGTACAGCGGCGAGCGCCCGCACCAGGTCCGCCTCGGCGGCGGCGACGCGTCCAGCGACTCGTACTGCTTCCCGGACGGCTAGTGGCCCACTGAGATGTTCCACGACGTCTGGCCCTGGATCGTGCTCGGGCTGCTCGGTGCGTACCACGGGCTCAACCCCGCCATGGGCTGGCTGTTCGCGGTCGCGCTCGGGATGCAGGAGCGCGACCGCGGCGCGGTGCTGCGCGCGCTGCCGGCGATCGCGATCGGCCACGAGGCGTCGATCATGCTCGTGGCGCTGGTCGTGCTCGGTCTCGGGGTGATCACCGACCCGTCGGTGCTGCACCTCGGCGCCGGCATCGCACTGATCGCGTTCGGGCTGTTCCGGTTCATCAAGCCGCGCGCGCACTTCCGCTGGGTCCGCGGGACGGTGAACCGGCGCGAGCTGACCTGGTGGTCGTTCCTGATGTCCAGCGCCCACGGCGCGGGCCTGATGGTCGCACCGGTGCTGATCGGCGCCGGCGCGGCGACCGACGCGGCCGCCTCCTCGGATCATGCGATCGCCGCGGTCCAGGCCAACGGGCTCTCGATCCCCGGCAGCGTGCTCGGCATCACGCTCCACGTCGCGGCGATGCTCGCGGTCATGGCGGTGGTGGCGCTGATGGTCTACGACCACGTCGGGGTGTCGGTGCTCAAGAAGGCGTGGATCAACCTCGACTGGGTATGGGCGGGCGCGTTCGTGCTCGCCGGGGTGCTGACGATGTTCACCTGATGCGGGCCGCGCTGCTCGAGGAGCCGGGCCGGCCGCTGCGTGTGGCCGACGTGCCCGAGCCGGCGCCCGGCCCGGGGCAGCTCAAGCTCCGGGTCGAGGCGTGCGGGGTCTGCCGCACCGACCTGCACCTGCGCGACGGCGAGCTCGCCCCCGGCCACCTGCCGCTCGTGCTCGGGCACCAGATCGTCGGGATCGCGGACGACGGGCGGCGGCTCGGCGTGCCGTGGCTCGGCTGGACCTGCGGCGAATGCGTGTACTGCCGCTCGGGGCGCGAGAACCTCTGCGTGCGCGCCCGCTTCACCGGCCGCGACGTCGACGGCGGCTACGCCGAGTGGGCCGTGGCGGACGAGCGCTACTGCTTCCCCCTCCCGGCCGAGGCCGACCCGCTGGCGCTCGCGCCGCTTCTGTGCGGCGGGCTGATCGGGTACCGCGCGCTGCGGCTCGCGGGCGACGCGGAGCGGCTCGGGCTCTACCGGTTCGGCGCCGCGGCGCACATCATCTGCCAGGTCGCCGTGCACGAGGGCCGACGCGTCTTCGCGTTCACCCGCGCCGAGGACGCCGCGGCGCAGGCGCTGGCCCGGTCGCTCGGCGCCGAGTGGGCGGGCGACGCGCTGGCGCCCGGGCCGGAGCCACTCGACGCCGCGCTGATCTTCGCGCCCGCCGGCGCGCTCGTACCTGCCGCGCTGCGGGCCGTCGCGCCGGGCGGCACGGTCGTCTGCGCGGGCATCTACATGTCCGACATCCCCTCCTTCGCCTACCGCGACCTGTGGCAGGAGCGGGTCCTGCGCTCGGTCGCCAACCTGACCCGCGCCGACGCCGAGGAGTTCCTCGCCCTGGCGCCGCGCGTGCCGGTTCGCACCACGGTCACGACGTTCGCGCTCGAGGAGACCGAGACGGCCCTCGAGCGCCTGCGCGCCGGTGCGATCGAGGGCGCCGCGGTGGTGCAGATCGCCGGGAGCGGTACCGTCGCTGCTTGACCGCCGCTCTTCTCGTCATTGCCAAGGCGCCCGTGCCGGGCCGCGTCAAGACGCGCCTGTGCCCGCCGCTCACGCCCGAGGAAGCGGCCGCGCTCGCGCTCGCCGCGCTCGAGGACACGCTCGCCGCCGTCGCGGCGAGTGCCGCCGCACGGCGGGTCGTCGTGCTCGACGGCGAACCGGGTGCGTGGCTGCCGGCTGGCTTCGAGGTCGAGCCGCAGGCGGGCGGTGGCCTCGGCGCGCGGATGGCGGCGGCGTTCGCCGCGGTCGCGACGCCGGCGCTGCTGATCGGCAGCGACGCGCCGCAGGTCACACCGCGGCTGCTCGACGCCGGGTTGTCGGCGCTCGCGCAGCACGACGCCGTGCTCGGCCCCGCCCACGACGGCGGCTACTGGGCGATCGGGCTGCGCCGACCGGCCGCGGGCGCGTTCGACGGGATCCCGATGAGCGACCCCGGCACCGCCGCGGCGCAGCGCGCGCGGCTCGCCGAGCTCGGCCTGTCGGTCGCGGAGCTGGCGCCGCTGCGCGACGTCGACACGATCGAGGACGCCCGCGCGGTCGCCGACGCGGCGCCCGCCGGCCGCTTCGCCGCCGCCGTCGGCGCGCTGCGTCTGACGGGCGCGCCTACGCGCCCGGCCCTAAATGGCCGCCCGCCCCGCCCGCTACCGTCGCTTCTATGACCCTGCTCGTGCTGTTCGCCATCGCGGCGGGCGCGGGCACCGCGCTGTCACCCTGCGTGCTCCCGGTGCTCCCTGCGCTGCTGTCCGCGGGCGCGAGCGGCGGGCGGCGGCGGCCGCTCGGCGTGGTGCTCGGGCTCGCGACCACGTTCACGATCACCGTCGCCGGCTTCGCGAGCGTCATCGACGGGGTCGGGCTGGGCAACGGGACGCTGCGCACGCTCGCCGTCATCGCCCTGCTCGTGTTCGGGGTCGCGCTGCTCGCGCCGAAGCTGGCCGACCGCATCGAGGCGCCGCTGTCGCGCCTCGCGCGCTTCGGCCCGCGCTCGCGCGGCGAGGGATTCTGGTCGGGGATCGGGGTCGGCGCGGCGCTCGGGTTCGTCTACGCGCCGTGCGCGGGGCCGGTGCTCGCGGCGGTGATCTCGGTCGGCGCCGCCTCGGGCAGCTCGCTCGCGGTCGCGCTCGCCTACGCGCTCGGCACGGCGGTCGTGCTGCTGGTGTTCTGCCTCGGCGGCCGGCGCGCGCTCGCCCGCGTGCCGCCGCTGGCGCTCCAGCGCACGCTCGGCGTGGTGATGGTGCTCACCGCGCTCGCGATCGTCACGCAGGTCGACCTGCGCTTCCAGACCGCGCTGGCCGAGCACGCCCCGGGCTTCCT
>JAXDGC010000346.1:0-4194 GCA_034665245.1 Solirubrobacteraceae bacterium
GCCGCGATCGGGTGCGCGGACTTCCTGGTGACGCGTATGCGCGACGAGGAGGGGCGGCTGCTGCGCACCTACAACCGCGGGCAGGCGCGGCTGCGCGCCGTGCTCGAGGACCACGCCTTCCTGCTCGAGGCGCTGCTGACGCTCTACGAGGCGACGTTCGACCCGCGCTGGTTCGCCGAGGCGCGCGCGCTCGCCGACACGATCCTCGCGCGCTTCTCAGATCCCGCGAACGGGGGCTTCTTCTCGACCGCGGACGATCACGAGCAGCTGATCGCGCGCCGCAAGGACATCGACGACAACCCGATCCCGGCCGGCCAGTCGGCCGCCTGCCTCGGCCTGCTGCGGCTCGCCGCCCTGACCGGCGAGCACCGCTACGAGGAAGCCGCGCTCGGCGTCATCCGGCTCCTGCACACGATCGCGCCCCAGCATCCGGCCGGTTTCGGCCACCTGCTGCAGGCGATCGACTTCCATGTCTCCCCCGTGCGCGAGGTCGCGCTCGTCGGCCCCGGGCTCGAGCCGCTCGAGCGGGTCGTGCGCTCGACCTTCCGCCCGCATGTCGTGCTCGCCGGCGGCGAGCCCGACGGCGTCCCGCTGCTGGACGGCCGCGAGCCCGTGGGCGGCCGCGCCGCCGCCTACGTGTGCGAGCGCTTCGCCTGCCGGCGGCCCGTGACCGAGCCCGGCGAGCTCGCCGCCCTGCTCGACTGAATGTCGTCACGTCGCCTCGCCTGCCTCGCCGGCACGCTGACCGCCCTCGTCTGCTGCGCCCCGGCCGCCGCCACGCCGCCCCGGATCATCGGCGGGCACGCCGCCTCCGCTGGCGAGTATCCGGCGCACGGGTATCTGGAGCTCCAGACCTCCGACGGGCTCTACTTCTGCGGCGGGACGCTCGTGAGCAACCGGCAGTTCCTCACCGCGGCCCATTGCGCGACCGAGCCGGACACGACCACCCCGCTGGCCGCCGCCGCGTTCACCGTGACCCTCGGCAAGGTCAAGCAATCCGACTTCGGCCCGGACGACCGCTACGGCGTCACGCAGAACCAGGTGAACGCGCTCTTCGCCTACACCGGTCCCGACCAGACCGCCGACCACGACGTCGCGCTTCTCACGCTGGCGAAGCCGGCGCCCCCGGCGCTCGAGCCGCTGCGGCTCGTCGACGCCGGCGAGACCGACCTCTGGGCGGCCGGCAGGAGCGCCACCGTCATCGGCTGGGGCAGCACGGGGAGCTCGTTTCCCGACACGCTGCAGGAGGCGACGGTCCCGATGCGCTCGGACGCCTACTGCGGAGGCTCGGGCGTGTGGGGAACGGCGTTTCAGCCCGACACCATGGTCTGCGCCGGCGGTGGGCACACCGACACGTGCGGCGGTGACTCGGGCGGCCCGCTGATGGTCGGCGACGGCTCGTTCCACGTCCTCGCCGGGCTCACCTCCTGGGGCGCGGACCCATGTGCGACGGCGAACCTCCCCGGCGTCTACACGCGGCTCGGCGCCCCCGCGCTCAACAGCTGGGTCCGCGATCGGGTCCCGATGGCCCGGGCCAGCGCGTCGGACTCGATCGTCGACCCCGGGGACGACGTCACGTTCTCGGTGACCGCGAACCACCCCGGCAGCCCGGGCTACTTCACGGACTTCGCCTGGGACTTCGACTCCGACGGGGTCACCGACGCCTCCGGCGCGTCGGTCACGCACGCGTATCCGGACGCCGCCTCGTACGTCGCGCGTGTCGTCGCGAGCGGAGCCGGCGTCGACACCGCGACGGACAAGGTCGCGATCCAGGTCGGCGATCCCCCGCCGCCGCCTGAGCCCACCCCGCAACCGACGCCGGAGCCGACGCCGGTGCCGACGATCCAGCCCACGCCGCCGGCGCCCGGCCCGGAGCCGCTGCCTGCCGCGCCATTGCCGGCGCCCGTCGCCCGCCCCGCGGCGACCGGGCCGGCCGCCGCCATCCTCACGACCGGGCGGCTGCGGGTGCGCCGCGGCCGCTTCAGCCTCCGCGTCGGCTTCGCGGCCACGACGCCGGCCGGTACCGCCGTCATCGAGGTCTTCCGCGGCGGGCACAAGATCGGAGGCGGGCGCGCCCGCGTCCGCCGCGGTGGCTCGCGACGGGTGGTCGTCAAGCTGACCAAGACCGGCAAACGGCTGCTGCGGCGGAGCGCCAAGAAGCGCCTCACGGTGAGAGTTCAAGTCCGCGTGCTGCACCGGGTGCTGCGGTCCGCGACGGTGACGATTCGTCAATAGCGCCCTCGAGGGTGGACGGATGCACCCTTGCGGGCCCTGTCGAGTCAGAGTAGAACCGGTCAGGTGTCCCGCCGGCTCCTCCTGCTCGCGGTGCTGCTGGCGCTCGCGCTGCCCGCACCGGCCTCCGCGGTCGAGAACGGCGACCCCGCCGGCGCCGCGGAGTACCCCGGCCTCGCATTCGTCGGCGCGAACACCGACGGCATCGGTGGCATCGACCGGTACTGCGCCGGCACGCTGGTCGGCTCGCGCCAGGTGCTCACCGCCGCGCGCTGCGCGACCTACGGGCTCGGAGTGCCGTTGCCGAATGCCGGCTTCGAGGTCCGGCTCGGTGACGTCACGCTTGCGGACGCAAACGTGTACGACGTCGCAGATAACAACGTCCACACGGGGTATGACCGCACGACCGGCGTCAATGACGTCGCGATGCTGACCCTCGCGGAGCCGGTCGACTATCCGCCCGTGCGGGTGGTCGACGCGACCGAGACGGCAGCCTGGGCGCCGGGCACGTCGGCGCGCGTCGCGGGATGGGGAGAGATCGGCGGCTTTTTCTCAGAGGTCCTGCGCACGGGCGACGTCACACGCCGTCCCGACGCGGACTGCTCGAGCGCCAACTTCGACCCCGACACGATGCTGTGCGCCGCAGGCACCCCGGCCGCCGACGACGAGAACCCATGTCCGGGGGACTCGGGCAGCCCGCTGCTCGTCCCTGACGGCCCCGGTTCCGCCGCCCTCGCCGGAGTCTTCTCCGGTGCCTCGTGTGCGACCGCCGCCGACCCGGGCATCTTCGCCCGCGTCGGTGACAACCCCCTGAACGGGTGGGTGCACAACCTCACGCCCGAGGCCGACTTCACCTTCAACCATGCACCGCGCGCCAGCGAGCCGGTGAGCCTGATGTCGATCTCGCGGCACCCCGAGGGCTCGAACTACTACACCGTCTTCAAGTGGGATTTCGACGCCAACCGCAGCTTCGAGACGGCGAGCCCGACCAAGAGCGTGACGCACACGTTCACTGCCGCGGGCGAGCAGATCGTCGGACTCGAGGTGAGCAAGCCAGGCGGTGATACCGCCAGCGCCTACTTCGCGTTCAACGTCGGCGCGGACCCGAACACCGTGCCGCCGGGGTCGGGCGAGCCGCCCACCACCACCCCGCCCCCGCCGGGCACGATCGCGAAGCCCACGGCCCCGCCCCTGGCGACGATCTCCGCCGCCAAGCGGCCGAAGGTCCGCGGCGGGCACTTCCGCATCCGGGTGAAGTTCGCGAAGACGGCGCCGCGCGGCACCGCGGTGATCGAGGTCTTCCGGGGCAAGCGCATCATCGGCATCGCCCGCACGCGCGTCCGCCGCGGGGCCACGAAGCGCGTCGACGTGAAGCTGACGACGACCGGCCGGCGGCTGCTGCGCGGCAGCGCGACCAAACGCCTGAAGGTCAGGGTGCGGGTGCGCGTCGGGCGCAGGGCGCTGCGCTCGAAGACGCTGACGATCCGGCGCTAGCCGCGCGCTACAGGATCGAGAGGTACCGCTCGAGCTCCCAGGGCGTGACCTGGACGCGGTAGTCCTCCCACTCCTGGCGCTTGATCTCGACGTAGCGGTTGAAGATGTGCTCACCGAGCGTGCGCAGCACGAGCTCGGACTCCGAGGTGATCTCGATGGCCTCGCCGAGCGTCTCGGGCAGCTGCTCGATCCCGAGGCGCTTCCGCTCGTCCGGAGACAGGTGGTAGAGGTTCTTCTCCATCGGCTCGGGCAGCTCGTAGCCCTTCTCGATGCCCTCGAGGCCGGCCTGCAGCAGCACGGCGAAGGTCAGGTAGGGGTTACACGCGGGGTCCGGGCAACGGAGCTCCATTCGCGTCGCCTGCTCGCGACCCGGGTGGTAGAGCGGCACGCGCACGAGCGCGGAGCGGTTGCGGCGCGACCAGGCGACGTAGACCGGGGCCTCGTAGCCCGGGACCAGGCGCTTGTACG
>JAXDGC010000347.1:0-3280 GCA_034665245.1 Solirubrobacteraceae bacterium
CGGCGGCGGCGCGCGGAGGGCGGCGGGACGGCGCCCGTCTCGGCCTCGCAGTACGGGCACAGCTTCCACGCGGGGTCGATCGGCTTGCCGCAGGAGTAGCAGCGCTCCTTGAGGCGCCGCATGCAGCTCGGGCAGCGCAGGTAGTCGGCCTTGACCTCGTAGTCGCAGTACGGGCACAGCTGGAAGTCGAACGAGGAGAGGCGCGCCTCGGCGGCCTGCATCTCGAGCTCGCGCAGGCGCACGTCGTCGACGAACTCCGGCGGCCGGACGATCGCGTAGATGATCGTTCCGACGAACGGGAACAGCGACGCCGCGGTCGCGCAGGCGACCAGCATCGGGTCGTCGATGCGCCGGCGCGCGTCGGCGAACGTCCAGAAGATCAGCGCCGCCCAGACGACGACGAGCACGAGGATGAGGACGTTGACAGCGGTGTTGACGCTGTCGTTGTTGATGCCGAAGACGCCAAGGGTCAGAATGGGCACGCCGGAAGCGTACCCGGCGCCCTACAGGAACATCCGGCCGAAGAGATAGCCGAGCGCGAAGAACACCAGGATCACCAGCGCGACGACGACCGCGACGAGGGCCACCATCTGCAAGACGCCCGGGCCGCGCGGGCTCACAGCGCCGACCTCCGACGCTGCCCCGGAGCGGCCAGCAGGTCGGCCACGAGGTAGATCGATCCGGTCGCCACGACGGCTCCATCCTCCCCAGCCAGCTCGCGCGCCAAGCGCACCGCGGCGTGCGGTTCGGCCACGATCTCCGCCGGCGGGCCCGACAGCTGGCTCCACAGCGAGGCCAGCGTGGCCGGGGACAGCGCGCGCGGGTTCTGCGAGGCGGTGAAGACGGCGCCGGAGGACTCCTCGACAAGCTCGCGCAGCATCCCGGCCGCGTCCTTGTCGTCGAGCACGGACAGCACGGCGATCAGCCGCCGCTTCCCGACGACCTCCCGCAGCGCCGACGCCAGCGCGGCGATGCCGCTCGGGTTGTGCGCGCCGTCGTAGATCGTCAGCGGCGCCTCGCCGGTGATCTCGAAGCGCCCGGGCACCGTCACGGCGGAGGCGGCGCGCAGCACCGCGGCGTCGTCGAGCCCCCCGTGCAGCGCCGCCGCCGCGGTGCGCGCGACGGCGAAGTTCGTGCGCTGGAAGCCCTGCAGCGGCGCGCCGTCGGCAGGGTCGGCGCGCAGCACGCGGGCGTCGACCTTCGCGACCTCCGCCTCGACCTCCGGCTCGAGCGGCCCGACCACGAGCGTCGAGCCGGGCGCCACGACGGCGAGCTTCTCGCGCGCGATGTCGGTGAGCGTGGGACCGAGCCAGCGAGTGTGCTCGAGGCCGACGTTGGTGAGCACCGCGACGGGCGCCGCCAGGACGTTGGTGGCGTCGTGGCGCCCGCCGAGGCCCGCCTCCACCACCGCGACCTCGACGCCGCGCTCGGCCAGCTCCGAGAACGCCGCGGCGGTGAGCAGCTCGAACTGGGTCACGTGCTCGCCGCCCGTGAGCGTGCGGTCGACCTTCTCCGCCGCCGCCGCGGCGCGCTCCACCGCCGCGCCGAAGCGGTCGGGGTCGAGGTCGGCGTCGCCGATCCGGATGCGCTCGGCGAACGTCGCGAGGTGGGGCGACAGGTAGGCGCCGGTACGCACCCCGTGCGCTTCGAGGATCGCCGCGGCCATCCGGACCGTGGAGCTCTTGCCGTTCGTCCCCACGACATGGATCGCCCGGTAGGCGCGCTGCGGGCTGCCGAGCACGGTCAGCAGCCGGCGCATGCGCTCGAGGCCGAACTTCATGCCGAAGAGCTCCAACGAGAGGAGGTGGTCCTCCGCCCGCTCCAGCGACCAGCTCAATCCAGGGCCTCGAGCTCGGCCTGCAGGCGGGCGAGCTTCTCGCGCTCGGCGTCGACGACCTGCGCCGGAGCCTTGTCGACGAAGCCGCGGTTGGCGAGCCTGCCCTCCGCGCGGGCGATCTCGCCCTCGAGCCGCTTGCGCTGCTCGGCCGTGCGCCGCGCCTCGGCCTCGGTGTCGACGGCGTCGGAGGCGAGGATGGCGACGCTGCCGCCCGGGACCGGGACGCTCGCCACCGGCTGGGTGCCGTTGGCGGTCCACTCGACGCGCGCGAGCCGCGCGACCGCGTCGCCGGTGCGGTCGTAGCCCTCGGCCTCCAGCCGCGCCTCGAGCGTGCGGCCTGGCGCCGCGCCGACGCGGTCGCGCCAGCCGCGCAGCTCCTGGACCGCCTCGATGGCGCGCGCGATCTCACCCTCCGCGGCCTCGTCGAGCAGTGACTCGTCGGCGACCGGGAAGGGCTGTGCCATCAGCAGGCCCTCTGCGCCGGGGATGAACGCCCAGATCTCCTCCGTCACGAACGGGATCACCGGGTGGGCGAGCGCGAGCGTCTCGGACAGGACGTGCAGGGCGACCGCGGAGACCTCGGCGTTGTCGTCCGCGTAGAGCCGCGGCTTGATCAGCTCGAGGTACCAGTCGCAGAGGTCGCCGTAGACGAAGTCGTAGAGGCCGAGCACCGCACGGTGGAACTCGAACGTCTCGAGCGCCCGCTCCGTCGCAGCCTTCGCGCGCTGCAGGCGCGAGAGGATCCAGGCGTCCTCGACGGTGACCGCGCGCGGCTCGGGCAGCTCGTCGGCGGCGCGCAGCAGCACGAGCCGCGAGGCGTTCCAGAGCTTGTTGGCGAGCTGGCGGCCCTGTGCGACCTTGTCCTCGTTGAAGCGGACGTCCTGCGACGAGGACATCGCGAGCAGGCCGAAGCGGACGGCGTCCGAGCCGTAGGCGGGGAAGTCCCCGCCCTGCTCGTACACAGGCGGGCGCGGCCCGCCCTCGATCAGCGCCAGCGGGTCGATGCCGGTCCCCAGCGACTTCGACATCCGGCGACCGTCGGGCGCCTGGATGATCGAGTGCAGGTACACGTCGGTGAACGGGATGTCGCCGGCGAACTCGAGCCCGAACATGATCATCCGGGCCACCCACAGGAACAGGATCTCGCGGCCCGTGGAGAGCACGTCGGTCGGGTAGAACGCGCGCTGCTGCGGGGTGTCCTCCGGCCAGCCGAGCGTCGCGAACGGCCACAGCCCCGAGGAGAACCAGGTGTCGAGGACGTCGGGGTCGCGGGCCCACCCCTCGCCCTGCGGCGGCTCCATGCCGCAGTAGGTCTCCTCGCCGCGGTACCAGACCGGGATCTGGTGCCCCCACCACAGCTGGCGCGAGATGCACCAGGGCCGGATGTTCTCCATCCAGGCGAGGTAGACGCGGGTCCAGTTCTCGGGGTGGATCTTGATGCGG
>JAXDGC010000348.1:0-5719 GCA_034665245.1 Solirubrobacteraceae bacterium
CGCTGGTCGTGACCCCGAGGCGGCGCGCCAGCGCCTCGAACGTCGTGCCCTGCACGAGCGTGGACACCACGACGGCGAAGAAGACGATGTTGAACAGCTCGCGTGCCCGCGGGACGTCGGCGATCACCGGGAAGGTCGCGAGCACGACCGGCACCGCCCCGCGCAGGCCGGCCCAGCCGAGGATGGCGCGCTCGGGCCACGAGAAGTGCGCGAACAGCGTCGCCGGGATCACCGCCAGCGGCCGCGCGACCGCGGCGGCCACGATCGCGAGCACGGTGCCCTCGACCGCGATGCCGGGCAGCTGGTGCGGGAACACGAGCAGGCCCAGCGTGAGGAACATGCCGAGCTGCGCGACCCACGCCATGCCCTGGTGGAAGGACGCGATCGTCTGCTGGGCGGGGATGGTGCCGGAGCCGAGCATCAGCCCGGCGAGGTAGACGGCGAGGAAGCCCGACCCGTGCAGCGCGTCGGCGCCCCCGAAGGCGAGCGCCGCCGTCGCCAGCGAGGCGACCGGGTAGAGCCCCGCGGTGGCGAGCTGGGCGCGCCGGAAGCCCTGGACCGCCGCCCAGCCCACGGCGAGGCCGACGACGAGGCCGATACCGAGCTGCTGGACGAGCAGCAGCGCGACGTCGCCGACGCCGTAGCCGGGGTGCGTGATCGACTCGATCAGGGCGATCACGAGCAGCACGGCCACCGGGTCGTTGAGGCCGGATTCGCCCTCGAGCGTGCGCGCCAGGCGGCGGCGCAGCGTCGAGTTGCGCAACAGCGCGAAGATCGCGGCGCCGTCCGTCGAGGCGAGGACCGCGCCGACGAGCAGGCCCTCCTTGAGGTCGAAGTCGAACAGGACGACCGCGGTCACGCCTGCGATCAGGGCGCACAACGGCGTCGCGATCAGCGCCAGCGACACCGAGGTGGCGAGGA
The DNA here is from genome assembly GCA_034665245.1 of Solirubrobacteraceae bacterium. GTDB lineage: Bacteria > Actinomycetota > Thermoleophilia > Solirubrobacterales > Solirubrobacteraceae > DASQFQ01. Next base: position 922 of record JAXDGC010000348.1, read on the forward strand.
CGGGCCGGATCTCGATCACGCCCGAGGTGAGCCCGCCCTCGAACAGGATCAGCGCGAGCGCGACGACTCCGATCGTGCGCGCGAGCTCGTAGTCGTTGAAGTCGATCCAGCCCGTGCCGTCGGAGCCGATCGCCATCCCCAGCCCCAGGAACAGCAGCAGGCCGGGCACCCGCAGCTTGCCCGCGACGAGCGAGGCGAGCAGGCCCGCTGCGAGCAGCGAGCCCGCAACGAGGATGAGCTCGCCGTAGGACCCGTGTAGGTCTGGGCTCAGAGCTTGTGGCGCTGCAGCAGCTTCTTGCCGATCACCATGCGCTGGATCTCCGACGTCCCCTCGCCGATCAGCAGCAGCGGCGCGTCACGGTAGAGGCGCTCGATCTCGTACTCCTTTGAGTAGCCGTAGCCGCCGTGGATGCGGAACGAGTCCTCGACGACCTCCTTGCCGGTCTCCGAGGCGAACAGCTTCGCCATCCCGGCCTCGAGGTCCGAGCGCTCGCCGGCGTCCTTCAGGCGCGCCGCCTTGAGCGTCAGCAGGCGCGCCGCCTCGACCTTCGTGGCCATGTCGGCGAGCTTGAACTGGATCGCCTGGTGCTCGGCGATCGGCTTGCCGAACGTCTTGCGCTGCTGCGCGTAGCGCAGGCCGAGCTCGAGTGCGCGCTGGGCGATCCCGACGCCGCGCGCGGCCACGTTGACGCGGCCGACCTCGAGCGCGTCCATCATCTGCACGAAGCCCTTGCCGAGGCCCGCCTCCTCGCCGCCGAGGATCATGTCGGCGGGGCAGATGCAGCCGTCGAAGACGAGCTCGGTCGACTCGACGCCCTTGTAGCCCATCTTCTTGATCTGGGGCGGCACGGTCAGGCCGGGGTTCTCGGCCGCTCCCGGCTCCTTCTCGACGACGAAGCAGGTCATGCCCTTGTGCGGGGGATCGGCGTCGCGGTCGGTCTTCATCAGCACGAAGACGAGGCCGGAGCGGAGGCCGTTGGTCACCCACATCTTCTGGCCGTTGAGCTCGTAGGTGCCGTCGTCGAGCTTCTTGCCGGTCGACTTGATGGCCTGCACGTCGGAGCCCAGCTCGGGCTCGGAGAGGCTGAACGCGGCGCGGATCTCGCCGGTGGCCATCTGCGGCAGCAGGCGCTCCTTCTGCTCCTCGGTGCCGAACTTCATCAGCAGGTAGGAGCCGATGAAGTGGGTGTTGACGACGCCGGAGATCGAGATCCAGCCGCGCGAGAGCTCCTCCACGATCATCGCGTAGGTCGTCAGGTCGAGCCCCATCCCGCCGTACTCCTCCGGGATCGTGACGCCGAAGAGCCCGAGCTCCTTCATCTGGTCGACGATCGGGCCGGGGAACTCGTCCTCGTGGTCGTAGTGCTCGGCCTGCGGGATGATCTGCTCGTCGACGAACTGCCGGACCATCTCGGTGATGGCCTTCTGGTCGTCCGTCTTCTCGGAGAACTGCGGGGTGGCCAGTGCCATGACGTGTCAGTACCTCGCGTGGGCGTCGGGGGACGCGGAGGATACCGGCGCTCAACGCGGCCAGACGCGGCCGCCTGGTGGCTAGCCGCCGCTGCCCGTGGGCGGCGGCGGGACGCGCGTGAGCACGACGCCGGCGTCCTGCGGGGCGCTCGGGGCGACCGGGCGCTTGGCCACCTGCGGCGCCGGGGTGCTCGCCGGCGCGGGATCGGCCACAGCCGCCGGCCCGGGCCCGGCCGCGCTGACGCGCTGCTTGCGCACGGCGACCGGATTGGACTCGGGGGTGTTCGGGCGCCGGCGGGTCTTGACGACGGTGGAGCCCGGTGCGGGCGTGGCCACGGGCTGGGGGGCCGTCGCCGTGGGCGTGGAGACGAGCGTGGTCGGCTTCGTGCCGGATGGCGCGGGCTGGGTCGGGCGGCCGGCCGCGGGCAGGCGCACGGAGCGGCGCTGCACGCGTGTGGCGCCGCGCAGCCGGACGGTGCGCGGCGTGGCGGCGAGGGTGACCGCGCCCTTGACGCCGGCCGTCGGCGCATCGGTCAGCAGACCGACCGGGCTGCCCGCGAGCGTGAGGCCGCCGGCGGCGCCGGCGTGCTCGCCCGCGCGCGACTGCAGGTTGAGGGTGCTGCCGCCACCGTCGAGCCAGAGCCGGGCCGGGCCGTCGGGGCCCACGGCGATGACGACGGCGAGGGCGAACAGCGCTCCCGCGGCCACCAGAATCGCCAGCAGCGCGCCCGGGAACAGCGTTCGGTGGGAAAGGTGATCAGGTCGTGAAGACATCTTCAGTGGTCCATCGACGCTCTAACGATCAAAGTTGAAGAATCGGGATACCACAGGACGCACGGGCAGTCGCACCAGCATAGGCGGATATACGGGACGGGCAACGGGGTCTCGCACCCATCCGTCTAGGGTTCCGGCCCGATGAACTTCTCGCGGGACGTCGTGGACGGCGCGCCGCCGTCCGCGCGAGCGCTCGTCGCCCTCGCTCGCGACGGCGCGCGGACCGAGTGGAGCTTCGGCGAGGTCGCCGAGGCGTCGGCACGCGCGGGGGGCGCCCTGGCGGCGCGCGGCGTCGGCCGCGGCGACGTGGTGATGACGCTCGTCGGCAACCGCCCGGAGTGGGTGCTGGCGATGCTGGCGTGCTTCCGGATCGGCGCGGTCGTTCTCCCGTGCACCGAGCAGCTGCGCGCCGCCGACCTGCGGGCGCGGCTCGACGTGGCGCGCCCGCGGCTGATCGTCTGCGACGAGCGCAACGCCGGTGTGCTGGGCGAAGCGGCGCCCGACGCGGACGTCCTGCTCGTCCCCGGCCCGGAGCTCACCGCGGCCGCGCCGCATCCGCCCGTCGAGCTCGAGCCCGAGGACCCGTGCCTGGTGACCTTCACGTCCGGCACCGCCGGCGAGCCGAAGGCGGTGCTGCACGGCCAGCGCTACCTCACCGGCCAGCGTGTGCAGGCCGAGCACTGGCTCGCGCCGCGGGCCGGGCGGCTGTCGTGGTGCACCGCCGCGTCGGGCTGGTCGAAGTCCGCGCGCAACGTCTTCATCGCCCCCTGGCTACGGGGCGCCGCGGCGCTGCTGCACGACGCGCGCTTCGACCCCCACGAGAGGCTCGAGATCCTCGAGCGCGAGCAGGTCGACACGCTGTGCATGGCCCCCACCGAGTACCGCGTGATCGCCAAGCGGGCCACGCTGCGGCGCTTCGAGGCTCTGCGCGGGCTCGTCGCTGCGGGCGAGGCGCTCAACCCGGAGGTGCTGCGGGTGTGGCACGAGGCCACCGGCCTCTGGATCCGCGACGGCTACGGGCAGACCGAGACCGGCCAGCTCACGGGCATGCCGCTCGGGGAGGCGGCGCGACCGGGCTCGATGGGGCGCGCGCTCCCCGGGATCGCGCTCGACGTCGCCGACGGCGAGCTCGTCGCCGACCCCGCCACCGTGCCGACGTTCTTCGTGCGCTACCTCGGCGGCGAGGCGGCGCCCGCGGGCCCATGGCGGACGGGCGACCGCGTGCGCCGCGACGACGACGGCTTCCTCTACTTCGAGGGCCGGCTCGACGACGTGATCATCTCCGCCGGCTACCGGATCGGTCCGTTCGAGGTCGAGTCCGCGCTCGTCGCCCACGCGGCCGTGGCCGAGGCGGCGGTCGTCGCCGCTCCCGACGAGGAGCGCGGCAGCGTCGTGCGCGCGGTCGTCGTCCTGCGCGACGGCCACGCGCCCTCCGACGACCTCGCCCGCGAGCTGCAGGATCACGTCAAGGCGCGCACCGCGCCCTACAAGTACCCGCGCGTGGTCGACTTCGCCGACGAGCTGCCCAAGACGGCCAGCGGCAAGGTCCGGCGGGCGGCGCTGCGCAAAGCCTGACCTGCCGGACTGGCGAATCCGCTTCGACGGCCCGTACAATCGCGGTCATGACCGTGACGAGTCCCTCCTCCAATGTCGCCACCCTCACCGAGCGTGAGAAGGCGCGGCTGCTGGAACGCACCCAGCGCTCCGGCGAGTACTTCGAGCGGGCGCGCCAGGTCATGCCCGGCGGCGTCCCCTCCTCCTTCCAGCGCAACGAGCCCTGGCCGACCTACATCGAGCGCGGCGTCGGCGCCCGGGTCTGGGACGTCGACGGCAACGAGTACCTCGACTTCCACAACGGCTTCGGCGTCATGTGCGTCGGCCACGCGAACCCCGTGATCGCGGCTGCCGTCAAGGCGCGGATGGACCTCGGCACCCACTTCGCCGCCCCGACCGAGGGCTCGATCACCGTCGCCGAGGAGCTGCGCCGCCGCTGGGGGCTCCCGCACTGGCGCTTCACCAACTCCGGCACGGAGTCGACGATGGACGCCGTGCATCTCGCGCGCGGGCTCACCGGGCGCGACGTGATCATCAAGATCGAGGGCTCCTACCACGGCCACCACGACGCTGTGATGGTCTCCGTCAAGCCGCCCGCCGACCAGATGGGCGACCGCGACCACCCGAACGCGATCCCCTACGGCCTCGGCTACGCCGCGGGCACCGCCGAGGGCACGCGGCCCGTGCCGTTCAACGACGCCGAGGCCGTCGAGCGCGTATTGCGAGAGCTCGAGGGCCGGGTCGCCGGGCTGATCCTCGAGCCGGCGATGATGAACATCAACATCGTGCGCCCGGTCGACGGCTACCTCGAGCGACTGCGTGAGCTGTGCACGCAGCACGGCATCCCGCTGATCTACGACGAGGTCAAGACCGGCGCCGCGATCGCGGCCGGCGGCGCGACCGAGCTGTTCGGCGTCACGCCCGACATGGTCTGCCTCGCCAAGGCGATCTGCGGCGGACTGCCCGGCGGCGCGATCGGCATGAGCGACGAGGTCGGCGC
>JAXDGC010000349.1:0-14959 GCA_034665245.1 Solirubrobacteraceae bacterium
CGCGCCGGGTCGTAGAGGAGCTTCCACACCTCCTCGACCGGCGCCCTGCTCGTCGCGCTGTCATCGAACGTGGGCAAGGGCCTCCAGTGCTCGCAGCTCCTCGGTCACGCGCTCGAGCTCGCCCACCGGGTCGACGACGCCCGTAACCGGCGGCCGCCCGAGGTCGACGAGCGAGGCCAGGTGCTCTCGCCCGGCGTCGTCGTCGCCGGCGAGCCGGCGCCAGTGGCCCTCGGCCTCGCGCAGCCGCCGTTCGGCGAGCGCGAGGTCGCCGCTCGCCCGCGCGCTGAGCGCCTGGGCGAATGTCATCCGGGCCAGGAGCACGGCCGGGCGGTGAGCGGCGCGGATCGGCTCGAGTGTGGCGGCGCGGATCTCGGCGTCGGCCTCGGCCGCGCGGCCGAGCCGCGCCAGCGCCTCTGCGCGTCGCAACCGCGCCTCGGCCCGCTGCACCGGGGGGTCGCCCGCGAGCGCGCGGCCGAGCAGCTCCGCCGCCCGCTCGTGGTCGCCCGCCAGCAGCGCGATCAGCCCGCCGTCGTGCTCCGCGACCGACGCGAGCTCGGGCGAGGCGAGCCGGGCGGCCAGCTCGACCTGGTGGTCGTTCGCGGCGCGCGCCTCGTGATGGCGCCCGAGCCGCGCGAGCGTGTAGGCGAGCAGGCAGGCCATGTGGAAGTCGATGGTCGGGGCGCCGCTGATCCTGATCGCTCCGCGCTGGGCGTACTCGAGCGCCCGCTCCCGTGCCCCGAGGGCGGACGCGATGACGGCCGCGTTGGCCCAGCCGCCGTAGGCGAGGTCGGCACGGCCGGCGCGCTCGCCGGCCTCGCCCGAGGCGACGAGCGCCTCCTCGGCCTCGGCGAGGCGCCCTTCCGCGAGCAGCACGAAGCCGCGCACGTTCTCGAAGTGATGGCGCCGCAGCGACGGGGTCCCGAGGTCGAGCCCGAGCGCGTCGAGCTGGGCGAGCGTCGCGTCGGCGGCGCCCGCCCCGAGCGTCGTCACCTCGCTCCACGCCCGGATCAGCAGCAGCTCCGCCCGCACCTCGACAACGTCGGACCGGTCGCCGTCGAGCGCGTCGAGCGCGAGCTGGGCGGAGCGGCCCGCCCGCGCCGGGTCGCACAGCGAGCTGCGGCACCAGATCGCGGCGCTCAGGTGCGCGTGGACGCGGGCGTCGGCGTCGGCGGGATCGAGCAGCAGCACCGCGGCGTCGAGCGCCGCGAGCGCGCCCTCGCGGCGCCCCAGCTGCGCGAGCGTCTCAGCCAGCCGCAGCCGCACGTGCGCGTCGTCCGGACGCAGCCCGATGGCCTCCTCGAGGTACGCCGCCGCCTCGACGAGCGCCGTGGCCTGCGCCGCGTCGGCGGCCGCCTCCACGAGCCGCTCAACCGCGAGGTCGTCGCGGCCCGCGAGCCGCAGGTGGCGGGCGGCCTCGGCGGCGCGCCCGCCCGGCGCGCTGCCGAGCGCCTCGTGCAGCAGCGCGCGGCGGGCGTCGTCGAGGTCGGCGAGCACCGCCTCGCGCAGCAGATCGTGGCGGAACCCGAAGCATCCGTCGGCGCTGCGGAACAGCCCGCAGTCCATGGCCGCGAGCACGGCCTCGGGCGGCGCCAGCGCCGACAGCTCGACGCGGTCGAGCGGCCGGCCGGCGACGGCGGCGAGCTCGGCGGTCCGTCGCGCGGGCTCGTCGAGCCCGGCGATCGCGGCGCGGACCGCGCCGCGCAGCGACGCGGGCGGGCCCTCGTCACCACGCGCCGCGGCGCGTGCGCTCTCGAGCGCCAGCAGCGGATTGCCGTCGGCGGCCGCGACGACGCGCTCGCGCTCCGGTGCGGCGAGCGTGGCGATCTCGCCGACGAGCGCCTCGAGCTCGCGGCGGCTGAGCGGCTCGAGCGCGAGCTCCCGCACGGCGACGCCGCGACCGCGCGCGGCGTGGGCGAGCGCGTCGACGGCGTCGCGCCGCGGGACCATGCGCCGCGTCAGCACGAGCAGCACCGGAAGACGCTCGATCCGCCGCGCCAGATAGGCCGCCAGCTCGAGCGTCGGCGCGTCGGCCAGGTGGACGTCGTCGAACAGCAGCACGAGCGGCCGGTCGGCCGTCGCGTGCTCGGCGAGCTCAACCGCCGCCTCGAACAGCCGTGCGCGGGCGAGGTCGGGCGGCACCTCGGCGGGCTCGACCCGCGGGCGCCCGAGCCGCAGCGGCAGCGACGGGGCGAGCCGCGCGAGCTCCTCGGGCCAGCGGGCGTCGGCGGGCGGCGGCTCGAGCTCGCGCGCGAGCCCGGCCAGCAGCTCGACCCAGGGCGCGAACGGCGGCGCGCCCCCGAGATCCGCGGCGGTGCAGCGGGCGGCTCGCGCGCCGCCCGCGCGGGCGCGGGTGACCAGCTCGAGCGCGAGCCGCGTCTTGCCGATGCCGGCCTCGCCGCTGATGACCGCCACGCCGCCGCTGCCGGCCTGCACCGCCTCCCACAGCGCGGTCAGCTCGGCCAGGTCGCGGTCGCGACCCACGAGCGGCGGGCCGTCGGCCGACGGGCCGGTCGCCGGCGCCGGCCGGTCCGGGGGCTGTGGGGCGGCCGCTCCCTCCTCGCGGATCGCAGCGGCGAGCGACCGCGTCTGGGCGGAGGGCGCCAGGCCGAGCGCGCCGCGCAGGCGATCGGAGAGCCGGTCGTAGGCGGCGAGCGCGCCCGGGCGATCGCCGGCGTCGACCATCCGCAGCATCAGGTCGCGCGCGGCGTCCTCGTCGAGCGGGTCGAGCGCGAGCCGGCGCCGTGCCCAGCCGACGGCGTCGGCCGGGGTGGCGGCGGCCGCCGCGAGCCGCGCCAGCGCCGAGCCGAGCCGAGCCGCTTGCTCGTCGCGCGCCTCCAGCACCCAATCGTCGTCGAGGTCGGCGAGCAGCGCCCCGCGGTGCAGCGCGACCGCGGCCTCGAGCCGGCCGGCGGCGATGTGCGCGTCGAACTCGGCCAGGTCGGTCTCGCAGCCCAGCGCGATGCGGTCGCGCCCCGTTACCAGCGCAGCGTCGTCGGCGAGCGCCCGCCGCAGCTCCCACAGCGCGCTGCGCAGCGAGGCGCGCGCGCTCGAGTCGAGGACGTCGGGCCAGAAGCGCGCGGCGACCGCGCCCCGCGCGTGCTCGCCCGGGTGCAGCGCGAGCCAGGCCAGCAGGGCCCACGCGCGGCGGCTGGCGGGCATGGCGACGGCAGCGTCGTCGACCTCGGCCCGCAACTCGCCGAGAAGACGCACCCGCAGCATGGGCGCCAGCCTATACCCGCTTTGACGCTCGGTTGACGGGGCGATGACGGGCCGCTGCGACCTTCCGCCCATGACCTCCATCCACACCCACACCACGCTGGACGGCGCCGCGCTGCGGCGCGCCTTCTCCGACCGCGACGGCGCCGCGCTGACGGCGCTGTACGCCGACGATGCGACCATCGAGGTCGCCGACGCCCAGAACACGCCGAGCGCTCCGCTGAAGGTCGAGGGGCGCGACGCGATCCGCGCGTACTTCGAGGACATCTTCGCGCGCGACATGACCCACGAGGTCGACCGGGTCGCGATCACCGGCGACAGCGCCGGCTTCTCCGTCCGCTGCGCCTATCCCGACGGGCTCCGCGTCCTGTGCGTGGCGACCGCCGAGCTCAGCGACGGGCTTATCGTGCGCCAGCTCTCGGCCCAGGCCTGGGACTGAGACGACCAGCCCTCCGTGGGGCCCGCTCACTTGACCCACATCTGGTCGAGCAGCGGGCCCCACAGCGGGTGGTGCTGGTAGTTGCCGACGCGCTTCGCGAGGAGCGCCGTGTCGTTCCCGTTGGCGAGCGGGACAGTCGGCGCCTGCTTTGCCAACGCCGCCTCGACGCCCCGCCACGTCTCGATCGCCTCGAGACCGCTCGCGATGGCGCCCTGCTGCATCCGGACATCGAGCTTCGGGTGGCACAAGCGCGACAGGTTGGCGTCGCCCGAGCATGAGACGAGCGGCTGGAGGAACGAGTACGGAGCGGCCGAGTCCGCGATCCAGCCCGCGATCCCGAGCTGCGGGCGCGGCCGCGGTTCGCCGCGGGCGTTCTTGAAGATCAGGCCGAGATCACTGAACGTGCGCAGCTCGCTGCGATAGCCGAGCTCGTGCAAGAGCGACCGGAAGTAGCGATCGACCGGTCCGAATCCAGGGGCGCCCCAGAACTCGACCTTCATGCCGCGCGTCCCCGAGTCGGCGACGAGGCGGCGTGCCCTCGCCATGTCCGGGCCGGTCCAGATGCCCGCGGGGTTGGGGTTGACGGTGTAGCGACACGACGGCGTATATCCCGGGAATCCGGGCGGCAGCAGCTGGCACGTCTGGTGCTGCGTCTCGGGTCCGCCGAGGAGCTCGGCGACGCGGCCGCGATCGACGGCGTAGTTGAGCGCCCGCCGGACGTTCCGGTCGTCAAACGGCGGTGTGAGGACGTTGAGGAACACGAAGGTGGTCTGCGCAGCCGGGTCGCTGTGCAACCGCGCGCCGTAGCGCGTCCTTAGTTCGGCGATCCCGCGGACCCCGTAATCCAGGAGCGCGACGTCCGTCGCGCCGTGTTCGACGGCGGCGATCTGCGCGTCCGCCCGCTCGTGCCGCACCGCGATCTGATCGGGGAAGCCGTCGGGGCGGTCGGGTGACCAGAGCCGGAAGTGCGGGTTGCGCACCAGCAGCCCGTCCCCTCGCGGACGCCAGCGCTCGAACATGTACGGGCCGGTCCCCGGGAGCGGTCGCGTCGTCACCAGCTTCGCCGGGCTGCCGGCCGGCACGACGACGTCGCTGCTGAGCTTGTGCAGGACGTCGGGGTCGCGCCTGCTCAGATGGATGGTGACGGTTTTCGCCACCGCGTCGGTCTCGATCCCCCTCGAGAGATCGCACAGATTGAGCTTGCAGCGCGCCGTGCCCCGGATCGGCAGGAGCTCGAAATAGCCGTCCCCGTGGGCCGCCAGCGCCTGCATGCGCTCGATCGACGCGCGGACATCGTTGGGCCGGAGAGCCGCGCCGTTGGAGAAACGGACGCCGGCGCGCAGCCTGAAGCGGTACGTCCGCCCATCGGCGCTGGGCTCCGGCAGCTCCCTCGCCAGGTCGGGGACGAGCGTCCCGCCCGCCGAGCCACCCGCCCGCCGGTAGGCGGTCAGGCCGTCATAGGCGAGTGGCACCAGCGGGCTCAGGTACGCGGGATCCACGGAGTCGCCGGCGGGCGAAGTAGTCGGGGCGGAGCTCGTGCGCAGGGTGCCGCCGCGGTGCGCGGACGCGGGCGCGAGCGCGGCCGTCCACAGCGCCCCGTCGACCACGGCCAGCGCCGCGGGGCTGCTCGCGACGCCGAACGTTTGCGCGGCGCGGTGGCTGCGGGGGTCGATCCGCATCACCGTCCCGTCCCCCGCGTTGGCCACCCAGACGCCATCCCGGTCAGCCGCCACCGCGCGTGGCTCCCGCCCGACGGGCACGGTCTCGGTCACCTCGCTGTCCGGGTCGATCCGAGTGACCGTCCCGTCATTGCGGTTGGCCACCCAGACCGCTCCGGCGCCGACGGCGACCCCGCCGGCGCCGTCGCCGACGGAAATGCTGGTCAGGGGCGTCCCCGAGCGCGGGTCGAGCCTGACGACGCTCGCCGTGGCGTCGCTCGCGACCCAGATCGCTCCCGCTCCCGCCGCCAGCGCCGACGGCCGCGCCTGGACCGGGATCGGCGGGCCGGGCTTGCCGCTGCGCAGGTCGATGCGCACGACGGTGGCGTCGACCGCGGACGCGACCCACACGGCGCCGTATCCGAGGGCGACGGCGCCCGCCGCGTTGCCGACCGGGATCCGCTGCACCTCCTTGTTGCTCTGCGGCGCGATCTGGATGACTCTGCGGCCCTGGCCGTCGGCCACCCACAGCGACCCGGCGCCGAACGCGAGGCCGGTCGGCTCGCCCCCGACGGGGATCGTCACAACCTCGCTGCGCCCGCGGTCGATCCGCGACACGGTGCCGTCCAGCTGGTTGGCGACCCACACCGAACCGGCGCCGGCGGCCAGCGCCTGCGGGCCGTGGCCAACGGGGTACTCGGTCGTGATCCGGCCACTGCCGAGATCGATCAGCCCGACGGCGTCCTCGTCGATGCCCGTCCGCCCGCCGGGCTCGAGGACACGGATCACGCCGAAGGCCAGCACGCCGCCGACCAGCAGCGCGGCGGCGGTGATGAGGAGTCGCCTCGAACGCCTGGCCCGCGACGGCGGTGGCGCCCCGCGCCCCGGCTCGGCTGCCGCCGCCGCCGGCTCGAGGGCGGGATCCTGCGCGAGGATCGCGTCATGGAGGCGCCGCAACTCCCCCCCGGGCTCGACGCCGATCTGCTCCACGAGCCCGGCGCGCGCGTCGCGGTACGCGGCAAGCGCCTCCGACTGGCGGCCGGAGCGGTAGAGCGCGAGCATGTACTGGGCGTGCAGGTGCTCGCGCAACGGATGCGCGGCGACCAGCCGCTCGAGCTCGCCGAGCACGTCGGCGTGCCTGCCCTCAACGAGGTCGACGTCGATCGCGCTCTCGCTCCCGCGCAGCCACAGCTCGTCGAGGCGGCGAATCTCGGCGGCGGCGAACGGCTCGTCGGCGACATCCGCCAATGCCTCGCCCCGCCAGAGGGCAAGCGCCTCGCGCGGGCGTGATTGCTCGAGCAGGCGCTCGAAACGGACCACATCGATCTCACCGTCGGACAACTGGAGCTCATAGCCGCGCCCGCGAGTCACGATCCGAACGCTGTCGCCCTCGAGCAGCCGGCGCAGATGCGAGACATACACCTGCACCATCTTCGGCGCGCTCGCCGGAAGCTCGTCTCCCCACAGCCCCTCGGCCAGACGGTCACTCGAGACCGTGCGACCGGCCTCCAGCGCGAGCATCGCGAGCACCGCCCGCTGCTTGCGAGGGCCCAGCTCGATGGGCCGCCCATCGAAGTGCGCCTCGAGCGGCCCCAGAAGCCGCAGATTCACCACTCAGTGACCCTACTCCCGCTCGATAGCCGCGTACACCGCGCGCCGACCGTTCCCTCTAGCGCGACGCCCGCTCTCGCGCGAGTACGTTCGTCAGCGCGGCACGAAGCGCGCGCACGCTGAGGGCTCGCCGCTGCGGAAGCCGGCCAGCAGAGCGGCGCGACGCTCCTCCGGCGTGCCGTGGTGCTGCGCGTTGCCGACGTCGAAGTCGCCGACTGCCAGCGCGGCGTTGGTCGCCTCCTCGAGATCGCCCGGCTCGAGGTGTCCCTGCTTGTAGACGGAGTTCGCCCACGTGCCCGCCAGGCAGTCGGCCTGCAGCTCGTAGGGCTTGGCCGCCGCGCTGACGCGGTTGTCGAACACACCCAGCTCCTGCTGGAGGTTGTGGGCGTACTCGTGTGCGAGCACGTAGGCGACGGCGAAGTCGCCCGCCGCATGGCCGACCCCCGCCGACTCGCCCGGCAGGCCGCGCGCGACTCCGGCGTAGAGGTCGGCGGCGAAGCGTTGGGCGACGTAGATCGTGTCATCGGCCGGGCAGTAGAAGGCCGCGCGGTCGCCGGCGGGCTCGCCGCAGCCCGTCAGCACCTGCGCGCCCGGCGCGACCCAGTCGTAGCGGATCTGCGGCTCCGGCAGCCCGGCCGCCTTGAAGGTCTTGGTCCAGTACGCGTCGATGTCGCGCAGCAGGTCGGTGAGGAACGCGTCGATCGTGGTCGGCTCGTGGCGTCCGCGCGAGCGGACGGTCGGGCTCGTCTGGCGGGCCTCCGGGACCGCCTTGCGGAGGTCGCCGAGCACCTCGCGGATGCGCTTGCCGAAGCGCTCGCGCGACTTCTCGAACCGGCGCTCGGCGCGCGTGATGCGCTGCTCGACCTGCTTGCGCGTCTGCTCGACCTGATCGCGGACGTCCGCGCTGCCGCAGCCGGGCAGCGCCACCACGAGGACGGCCGCAAGGGCGGTGAGGAGGACGCGGAGAGCCACCGGACGTGGCTACCGCGCAGCGGCGCGGGCGAAACGGCGCTGCATCTGAACGCGGACGGGCATGCCGGTTCGATCGCACACGTCTCGCGAGTGCGCGCCGGACCCGATCGGGTATGGCACCCGTCCCACTCGGATGTCGAAGACGAAGGGCAGCATTCAGCAATGACTCACGACCAGCACACCATCCAGGATCCGACCGAGCAGCACCCGGACTCGCTGCCCGCCGACCAGCTCGATCACCCCGGGGTCGAGAGCGAGATGAGCCAGGCGCCAGACTTCGGCGAGCAGAGCTACCGCGGCACGGGCAGGCTCGAGGGTCGCAAGGCGATCGTCACCGGTGGCGACTCGGGCATCGGCCGCGCCGTCGCCCTGGCGTTCGCGCGTGAGGGCGCGGACGTCGCGATCTCCTACCTCGAGGCGGAGCAGAGCGACGCCGACGAGACGACGCGTGTGGTGCGCGAGGCCGGCCGGACCGCGCTGCAGCTGCCGGGTGACCTCCAGGACAGCGGCTACTGCCGCACGCTGGTCGAGCAGTCGGTCCTGGAGCTCGGCGGCGTCGACATCCTCGTCAACAACGCGGCGTACCAGATGGCCCGCGAGGGTCTCGCCGACATCTCCGAGGACGAGCTGGAGCGGACCTTCCGCACCAACATCTTCGCCATGTTCCACACCTGCAGGGCAGCGCTCGAGCACATGCGCCCGGGCGCGACGATCATCAACACCGCGTCCATCCAGGCCTACCAGCCGGACCCCATGCTGCTGGCCTACGCGGCGACCAAGGCGGCGATCGTCAACTTCACCAAGGGCCTGGCGCAAGAGGCGATCGAGCACGGCATCCGCGTCAACGCCGTCGCCCCCGGGCCGATCTGGACCCCGCTCATCCCGGCGACGATGCCGGAGGACAAGGTCGACGACTTCGGCGCCGAGGAGTCGCCGATGAAGCGGGCCGGGCAGCCGGCCGAGCTCGCTCCCGTGTACGTCTTCCTCGCCTCTCAGGAGTCCAGCTACGTCAACGGCGAGGTCATCGGCGTCACCGGCGGCAAGCCCCTGTCGTAAGCGTGAGCGAGCTTCCCAGCGTCGCGGGGGTGGAGCACCGGTTCGTGCAGGCCGGCGCGATCCGCATGCACGTCGCCGAGGCCGGCGCCGGCGATCCGGTGCTGCTGCTGCACGGCTGGCCCCAGCACTGGTACTGCTGGCGACGCGTGATCCCCCGGCTGGCCGCGGATCACCGCCTGCTGTGCGCCGACCTGCGCGGGTTCGGGTGGTCCGACGCGCCGCGCTCCTCCTACGCCAAGCAGGAGCTCGCGGGCGACGTCCTCGCGCTGCTCGACGCCCTCGAGCTCGACCGCGTGCGGCTCGTGGGCCATGACTGGGGCGCGTTCGTCGCGTTCCTCGCGGCCCTGCGGGCGCCCGAGCGCTTCTCGCAGCTGCTCGCGCTCTCGATGATCCACCCGTGGGCGGGGGGCTCGGCGGCCAAGACCCTCACGCGGCTCGCGCCCCGGCCGGCGAGGCTGCCGCTGCTGCTCTACCAGCCGCTCGTCGCCGCGCCGGTCCTCGGCCCGCTCACGCAGCGCCTGCCGCCGTTCTTCGACGCGCTCTTCGCCGTGTCGGGCGGCAGCCGCATCTGGAGCGGCGAGGACCGTGACGCGTACACCCGCGTGCTACGGGAGCCCGCCCGCGCCGAGGCGACGAGCCGCGTCTACCGCACGTTCCTGGCGCGCGAGCTGCCCGCGATCGCGCGCGGGCGCTACGTCACCGGACGACTCACGGTCCCGACCCGGCTCGTCGTCGGCCGCTCGGACCCCGTGATCACGGAGGCGGGCCTGGACGGCTTCCAGGCCCACGCCGACGACATGACGGTCGAGGTGATCGACGGCGGGCACTTCCTCCCGGAGGAGCAGCCCGATGCGGTCGCGCAGCGCATCGGCGAGATGCGAGCGGGCTGAGCCGTGCGCGAGACCGCGCATCGCCCCTGGCCACTGCCCAGCGGCGCGTGGCTCATGGCCCAGACGTGGCGCGACCTGCTCTTCGCCCACTGGACCGTCCCCGCGGAGGCGCTGCGCGCGCTCGTGCCCGAGCCGCTGACGATCGAGCGCTTCGACGGCAGCGCGTGGCTCGGGATCACGCCCTTCGAGGTCAGCGGCATGCGGCTCCGGGGGACCCCGCCGCTGCCATGGGTCTCGCGCTTCCCGGAGCTCAACGTGCGTACCTACGTGAGCCTCGGCGGGAAGCCGGGCATCTGGTTCTTCAGCCTCGACGCGGCCCGCGCCCTCGCCGTCGCCGCCGCCCGCCTCACCTACCGGCTGCCCTACTTCCATGCCCGCATGACGATCGCTCGCCAGGGCGACCGGCTCCACTACCGCAGCCGCCGTTCCTCATCGGAACGGCAGCTCGTCGTCGACTACGCGCCGACCGGAGGCGTCCGAGCGCCGCCGGCGGGGACCCTCGAGCACTGGCTGACCGAGCGGTACTGCCTCTACACCGCCGACGAGCGCCGGGGCGTGATGCGGGCGGAGATCCACCACCCGCCGTGGCCGCTGCAGGAGGCGCGCGCCGACGTCGCGACGAACACGATGGCGCCGGGAGGCATCGCGCTCGTCGACGCGCCGCTCCTGCACTTCGCTCGCCGCCAGGACGTCGTCATCTGGCCGCTCAGGCCGGCAGGCGCGTAGGCGCGCGGTCGGGGAGTTGGAGCCGCAAGTCCAGACCTCGCGTATCCTAGGTATATGCCAGAGGCATATATCTCACGGGTCGCGAATCGCCTTGGCGCGGCGGCACTGACGCTGAGCGACGGCATCAGGGAGGCAACCGAGGCGGCGACGGGAATGGCAGGCGGTCTCCCGGCCGCGTTGGTATCGCTCCACGAGTGGGCGGACGGCAGGTCGGTGGACGTGCTGGCCGAGGCGATGCGCGTCTCGCACTCCCGCGCTGTGCGGGTGGTCGACCGTCTCGAAGCGGCCGGCCTGGCGCGCCGCGAGTCAGATCCCTCGGACGGGCGCCGTGCGCTGGTGTGGCTCGAGCCGGCCGGTCGCGAGCTGGCCGGACGGGCGCTCGAAGCCCGTGCGCGCGTCCTGCTCGCCGCGGTCGCGGAGCTCGATGCCGCGGACGTGCGCGACCTCGAGCGGCTGCTCGGGGCGCTGCTCGATGCGACCACGGTCGACGTGCGTGCGGCCAGCGGGACGTGCCGGCTGTGCGACGCGCACGCCTGCGGGCACTACGAAGGGGGCTGCCCGGTGAGCCGGGCCGCCGATCGACGGAGAGCACCGGCGTGACCCGCGTTCGCGGCGCGGCGCTCCCGCGCGTCGTGGCCGTGTTCGCGCTCGCCGTGGTCGCACCGCTGTTCTTCAGCGCGGGCGGCAACGTCCTCAACAACATGGTCCTGGCCGCCGCCTACGTCGTGATGGCGCTCGGGCTCAACATCATCGTGGGCTTCGCCGGCCTGCTCGACCTCGGCTACGTGGCCTTCTTCACGATCGGCGCGTACACGGCCGCCTACTTCGGGTCGGGCTTCTGGGCCGGCGCCGGATCCGACGGGCACGGCATCGCCATCCTGGCCGGCGACTTCGTGGCCGGCACGCCGGGCATCCACGTCAACTTCCTCCTCATCGTCGCGCTCGCAGTCGCGGCGACGGCCGTCGCCGGCACCCTGATCGGCGTGCCGACGCTGCGGCTGCGCGGCGACTACATCGCGATCGTCACGCTCGCCTTCGGCGAGATCGTCGGCAAGATCGTGTCCAACGGCCACAGCATCGAGCTCTTCGGCGGCACGCTCACCTCCGGCCCGATCGGCATCGGACCCATCGATCGCATCGACCTACCGTTGATCGGCCGCTTCGGAGCGGTGGACCTCCGCCCGTGGTACTGGTTCGCGCTCGCGCTGGTCGCGCTCGCGCTCGTCGTGAACGTCAACCTGCGCCACTCGCGCCTCGGCCGGGCGTGGATCGCGATGCGCCACGACGAGTTCGCCGCCGCCTGCGCCGGGATCCCCATCGTCCGCACCAAGCTCCTGGCGTACGGGACGGGCGCTGCGTTCGGCGGGATCTCGGGCGCGTTCCTCGCCTCGTATCTGGGCGTCGTCAACGCGTCCCAGTTCGAGTTCTCCTTCTCGATCTTCATCCTCGCGATGGTCGTGCTGGGCGGCGTCGGATCGATTTCGGGCGTCGTCGTCGGCGCGGTCATCGTCTCGGTCGTCAACAGCTACCTGCTGCCCGACGTCCTGTTCGACCTTCCGAGCAAGGTCGGCCTGGCGTTCGACCTGTCGGCGATCAGCTCCGGCATCTACGGCGCGATCCTCCTGGTGGTGATGCTCCTCCGACCGCACGGACTCCATGCGCCACGCCCGCACGGCTTGGTGCCACGCTGGCCTTGACTTGGCACCATAATGGTGCCATAGTGGCGACATGGAACTGACGCCCTACGTCGAGAACCTGCGTCGCGACCTCGCTGTCGCCGCTGATGCGGGAGGCGAGGACGCCCGCGCGCTCGCCGAGCGCCTGACCGGTCCGCTCGAGTCCGCGGTCCGGCTGATGCTGCTCGACGCGCTGTCGGCTGCCGCGGACGAGATCACGCGCGAGCTCGCACCCGGCTCGGTCGAGCTGCGCCTGCGCGCCGGCGCGCCCGACTTCGTCGTGACGCCGGCGCCGGTCGACGAGCCGGGCGAGCAGGCTGCCGACACCGCACCGCCGCTCTCGCCGCCGGACGGCGACGAGGGCGCGACGGCGCGCATCAACCTTCGCCTGCCCGAGCAGCTCAAGGCCGGTGTCGAGCAGGCCGCGGGCCGTCAGCGGCTGTCGGTCAATACCTGGCTCGTGCGGGTCGCGGCCGCCGCGCTCGCCCGCGACGACCCCGACCACCGCCCGCCGCCGCGCGGTGGGCGCATCGGCGAGTCCTACAGCGGCTGGGTGCGCTGACCCGCGATGCCGACCTTCGACACCCCCGAAGCGATCACCGCCACGATCGACGTCGTGATGGGCGACGTGCGCATCCGCGCCGGCGACGGCGCGGCCACCGTCGTCGAGGTGCAACCCAGCGACGCAGCCAACGACGAGGACGTCAAGGCGGCCGAGAGGACCCGCGTCGAGTGCGCGAGCGGGCAGCTGTCGGTCAGGGCGCCCAAGCTGCGGTCCTGGTCGATCAGGAGCGACGGCGGTTCGATCGACGTGACGATCGAGCTGCCGGCCGGCTCGCGCGTGCACGGGACCGCGCAGCTCGCGGGCTTCGACTGCCACGGCCGGCTCGGCGACTGCCGGATCAAGACCGGCCTCGGACCCATCCAGCTCGACCAGGCTCACGCCGTGAGCCTGAAGACCGGCATCGGGGACATCAGCGTGGACCACGCCACGGGCCAGGTCGAGGTCACGGCCGGGTCGGGGGACGTGCGTCTGCGCGACCTCGACGCCGGCGCGGTGGTCAAGAACTCCAACGGCGACACGTGGGTCGGCGTGGCCGGCGGCGACCTGCGGCTCAACGCGGCCAACGGCAACATCGCGGTCGGCGTCGCGCGCGGCGGCGTCGTCGCCAAGTCCGCGAACGGCGACGTGCGGCTGGGTGAGGTCGCGCGCGGCTCGGTCGTGCTCGAGACCCGGCTCGGCGACCTCGAGGTCGGCATCCGCGAGGGCACCGCGGCTTGGCTCGACGTTCGCGCCGCCGCCGGCAAGGTCCACAACGCGCTCGCCGCCGCCGAGGCTCCCGAGCGGTCGGCCGAGACCGTCCAGGTACGCGCTCGCACGTCCGCGGGCAGCGTCGTGATCCGTCGGCCCGACGCGCGATCGACGCAGGCAGCTTCATGACGCGCACGCGATCGGCGATCGCGGCGACATGGAGACGTTGCGTGGACTGCTGATGGGCACCCCGCCGGATACCTGTGGGCGAAGGCTGTTCAACCGCGATCCGACGCCCTAGCCCGGCCGCGTAGGTCCGCCGAGTCGCCGCCGTGCGATCACCGCTGCCGCGGCGGACAGCCCCGCGGCGGCGGCGACGAGCGCCAGCGCCGCCCAGGGGAAGCCGCCGGCGTGAACGGACTGGGCGATCGGCCGCGCGCGCGCGGCCACGGCCGGCTCACTCACGTGGAACGTACGCGCGTCGACGGTGGCCACCAGCGCGTCGCGGTCGCGGACGTCGACGCGTCGGCCGTCCGGGCTCACGTGCAGCCGCACGCCGGATACGTCGCCCTGGGGCGGGAGCATGTCGAGGTCGATGCAGGCCGCGGTCTGCCCTTCGGTGTCGAGCGCGTGGATGAACGTCTCCTCGCCGCCGCCGTAGAGCGTGTAGACCCAGCGGGCGTCGCGGCTCATGACACGGGTGATCGGCATCCCGCCCATCTGCTCGCCGGCCTGGCGGGGATCGACGATGTCGCGGGCGGCGAGCCGGCCGGTGCGCGTGTCCAGCGCCCGCACGCGGTACTGGAGCACGTCGTCGCCGTACTGGATCACGAACAGCCGGCGACCGTCCGGCGATATGGCGTCGACCGTGTAGAACCCGTGCAGCACGACCTGTCGCCGCACCTGGAGTCGCCTGGCGTCGAGAACGGCGAGCCGAGTGGTCGCGGGTGGGAACGCCTTCGTCGGGCGGGCGAGCACGAGCGTGCGGCCGTCCGCGGACAGCCCGGTCGTCCCGCTGTCGAGCGTCACCGCGGGCACGCTCCAGCGACCGGGAACGTGTCGTGATCGCAGCACCGATCGGTCGCCGCGGCGGACCGCGACCACCATGGTGTCGTGGCCGGCGGGACGGGTGAGCAGGCGCTCCCGCCCGCCCGGCACGACAACGCCCGCCCTCCCGCTTTCCGACGACGGCAGTGGCGGCCCGGCGGCGTTCGCGGCCGGGACGAGGGCGAGCGCACCGGGAACGACGGCGCAGAGGAGCAGGCGGCGGGCGGAGTTGGCCATGTCCGGGTTACACCGCCCGGGCGCCGCCGGTTCCCGACGCCGAAGTGCTACCGGATGAGGCCGGTTCTGAGGGCGTGGGCGACGGCGGCGGCGCGGTCGCCGACGCCGAGCTTTTCGTAGATGTGCTCGAAGTGGGTCCTGACGGTGGCGGGGCTGAGGACGAGCTGCTCGGCGATTTC
>JAXDGC010000350.1:0-4450 GCA_034665245.1 Solirubrobacteraceae bacterium
GACCCCCGAGTCCTTGAGGTTCAGCGAATGCGCGTGGCCCTGGGAGCCGTAGCCCAGGATCGCGACGGTCTTGCCGTCGAGGAGGGAGAGGTCTGCGTCGTCGTCGTAGAGCACGGCGGGCAGGCTACTGAACGGCCGCTGCGGCGATCAGCCTGACGCGATGGGCGAGGTCGATCTGGCGTGGGCCGCCCGGGCGGGCTAGATGATTGATTCCACGGCACGCGCGGCGGCGCGAACGTGGATCGTGGATGCCAAGCGAACGCCAACGGCGGCTGGGTAGGAGCGGGTACGGAGCGGCCCGGAGGCCACGAATGTCGTCTCGATCGGCTCCTGGCCCATCAAGACGACATTCGTCGCCTCGCGGCGGCTCGCTCCCGCGTCCTACCCAGCGCGCCGTTGACGTTCGACAGCTCCGCGGGACCGTGGAATCAGTCAGCTAGGGGCTGAGCACCCGCTCGACGCCGTCGAGCAGCGTCCAGTTGGCCAGCAGCACGCGCCCGGCCTCGGAGACGATCGAGTCGGCAGCCTCGACGTGGCGGGTGAGCAGCTCGCGTCCCTCGGCAGCGTGCTCGATGTCGCGTACGGCGTGCACGTCGAAGTAGGCCGTGGCGTCCGGGGTGTCGAGCCCGTAGTGCTCGCGCAGCCCCGCGGCCTTGGTCGCGGCCACGGCGGGCTGGGCCGATTCGATCGCGTAGAGCGCGGCGAGATGGCCGGCGTAGGAGCGACCCAAACCCGCCCAGACACGAGCACAGGCGGCCGTCTCGGGCGCCGGGTCACGATCGAGGTCGGCGTCGACGGCGCGGGCGAACCGGTCCCACAGCTCGACGTGCGCGGCCTCCTCGCCGGCGTGTTCCGCGAGCCGCGCGCGCTCCTCGGCATCCGGGGCGGCCGCGGCAGCGGCGGCCGTGGCGTCGGCGAGCGCGACGACCGCGTGGCGGTACTCGCCCGCGTAGGCGGCGAGGTCCTCCCGCGAGAGGGCGCCGGCACTCCAGCGCGTGTAGAAGGGGTGCTCGAGCACGTTCAAGGCGCGTGCCTGCCGGTCCAGCCGAGTCCAGAGGTCCATGCAGACAATCTACGCGCCGGACGCCCCCGGCCGACGGGTGAGCGGATTCAGCTCAGGCCCGCGTCGTCGCCACTCAAGCCGACGCCCACGCCACCCACGTCCGCGCCGGCAGCACGAGCGAGCCGTCCTCCTCCGCGAACGGCAGCGCCTGCTCGCGCACGGCCGCCAGGACGTCGTCACGCTCGGCCGGGTCGAGGTCGTCGAACGTGTCGCGGAGGCGGGACCCGAGGTCGCGCGAGGTGGCGATCCAGTCGTCGAAGGAGTCGTAGGTCATCGCGAAGTCGACGGTGTCGACCTCGTGCTCGCCGAAGCCCGCGCCCTCCAACCGGTCGGCGATGATCCCGGTGCGCGCCCAGCCGAACTGGCCCGGGGCGTCGGGGTCGGGGGGCTCGACGTGCCCACGCTCGACCAGCTCGCGCATCGGGATCGACGCCCACGGGTTCTCGGTCGGAGAGGTCCACGCCGCCAGCGCCACGCGCGCGCCGGGCCGGAGGATGCGCCGCGTCTCGCGCAGCGCCGCCTCGCCGTCGGCCATCAGCATGTAGCCCCAGCGGCAGAGCACGCCGTCCAGCGACGCGGCGGGCTGGTCGATCGACTCGGCGTCGATCTGCCGAAACCGGACGTTCGTGATCCCGAGCCGCTCCGCCCGGGCCTGGGCGGCGGTGATCATCTCGGGCACGAAGTCCGAGGAGCTCAGGGTGCCGCCGGGCGCGATCTGCTCGGCGGCGAGGAAGCCGACCTCGCCGGTGCCCGCCGCGAGCTCGAGCACCTCGTGGCCCGGTTGGAGCCCGAGCGCGTCGACCATCCAGACCGACACGGGCATCGTCGCGGCGGCCAGCCGCTCGGCCTGCGCGCTCCAGCCGCGGGCCTGCGCGCCCCAGCGGACGCGGCTCTCCTTGCGGTAGTTGTCGGGAACGGTCATGTCAGCTCGCGCCGCAGCAGCTTGCCAGAGGCCGTGCGCGGCAGTCGCTTGGCGAGCTCGAACGTCTTCGGCACCTTGTAGGCCGCGAGCCGCTCGGAGCAGTATTCGCGCAGCGCTTCGGCGGTCGGCGCGATGTCGCCGCTCGGGACGACGCGCGCGGTCACCGCCTCGCCCCAGACCGGGTGCGGGCGGCCGAAGACGCCCGCCTCCGTGAGCTGGGGATGCTCCTCGAGCACGGCCTCGACCTCGGCGGGCGCGACGTTCTCGCCGCCCGTGACGATCGTGTCGCTCTTGCGGCCGATCACCGTGAGGCGGCCCTCGTCGTCGAGCCGCCCGACGTCCCCGGTGTGCAGCGTGTCCCACTCCCCCACGACCGTCGGCCCGTTGACGAAGATCTCGCCGTCGGTCGCGATGCTCACGCCGAGCCCCGGCAGCGGGCGGCCCGCGGTCTCGAGGTCGCCCGGCTCGGCCACGGTGACGGTCGAGCAGGCCTCCGTGAGCCCGTAGGTCTGGGAGATCGGGAAGCCGGCCTCGACCGCCCGCCGCACCAGGCCGGGCGCCACGGGGCCGCCGCCCAGGAGCACCCGCCGCAGCCGCGGGCCCGGACGGCCACCCGCGTCGAGCACGCGCGCCAGCATCGTCGGGACGAGCGAGGCGAGCGTGATGTCGTCCTCGCGCAGCGCCCGCGCGACCCGCTCGGCGTCGAAGGGCGGCGGCTCGAGCACGATCGTGGCCGCCGTCGCGGCGGCGCGCACGAGCATCATCAGCCCGCCGACGTGCGCGAGCGGCATCACGCCCAGCCAGCGCTCGTCGGGATCAGAGCCCAGCACCGCTCCGGCGGCGCGCACGTGCGCGGCGAGGTTGCCGAAGCTCAGCTCGACCCGCCGCGGCGAGCGCGTCGTGCCCGAGGTGTGCACGACCAGCGCGAGCTCGTCCTCGTCGGGCTCGGCGATGTTGAACGGCGACCCGGCCTCCTCGAGCAGCGGGCGGGAGACGCGCACCTCGGCGCCGCGCAGGAGCTCCGCGCGCTCGCGCTCGGCGAGCCGCAGGTCGACCGGCATGGCGGGCGCGCGCAGCAGCAGGCAGGCGTGGGCGGCGACCACGAAGGGCCGCCCCGGCGGCAGCGCGATCCCGACGCGGTCGCCGGGCCGGGCGCCGCGCTGCACGAGCTGGCCCGCCCCGCGGGTCGCCGCCAGCAGCAGATCGTGGTAGGTCAGCCGCTCATCGGGCGTCTGCAGCGCGACGCCGTCGGGGCGGCGCGCGGCGGCGCGGGCGAGCCAGGGACCGATTTCCATGGCACTGAGGCTAATGTCATCGCCGTGCCGGTCGAATGGACGCCTGCGGGCGAGTACTCCGACATCCGCTACGAGGTGGCCGAGGGGATCGCGAAGATCACCATCGATCGCCCCGAGGTGCGCAACGCGTTCCGGCCCGAGACGCTCATCGAGGTCTCGGACGCGCTCGAGAAGGCGCGGGAGGACACCGAGATCGGCGTGATCGTGCTCACCGGCGAGGGACCCGACGCGTTCTGCTCGGGCGGCGACCAGCGCGTGCGCGGTGACACGGGCTACGTCCCGGGGGGCGCGAAGGTCGGGCGCTTCCACGTCACCGACCTGCACGTCCAGATCCGCCGGCTGCCCAAGCCGGTCGTGGCGATGGTGGCGGGCTACGCGATCGGCGGCGGCCACGTCCTGCACCTCGTCTGCGACCTCACGATCGCCGCCGACAACGCGCGCTTCGGCCAGACCGGGCCCCGCGTGGGCTCCTTCGACGGCGGCTTCGGCGCGAGCCTGATGTCGAGCCTCATCGGGCCGAAGAAGGCGAAGGAGATGTGGTTCCTGTGCCGCCAGTACGACGCGCAGCAGGCGCTCGAGATGGGGCTCGTCAACACCGTGGTGCCGCTCGAGCGGCTGGAGGAGGAGACGGTGCAGTGGTGCCGCGAGATGCTCGCGCTCTCGCCGTTCGCCCTGCGGCTCGTGAAGGCGAGCTTCCACGCGTCGGAGGACGGCTTCAGCGGCATCCAGCAGCTCGCCCATGACGCGAACCTCCTCTTCTACGCGAGCGAGGAGGCGCAGGAGGGGCGCGACGCCTACAAGGAGAAGCGCACCCCGGACTTCTCGGCGTTCCCGCGCCGGCCGTGACGGGAGCGCGGGGCGGCGTGACCGCGGAGCGGCCGAGCGCCGCGCGCATCTGGCTGATGGCCGCCCGGCCGCGGACGCTGCCCGCGGCGGTGGCGCCGGTGCTGGTCGGCACCGCGCTGGCGGCGACCGAGGGCACGTTCAAGGTGCTGACGTTCGTGGCCGCGCTGCTCGGCGCGCTGTTCATCCAGGTCGGCACGAACCTCTCCAACGACTACTCCGACGCCCGCCGCGGCGCCGACACCGAGGACCGGCTCGGGCCGGTGCGGGTGACCGCCGGCGGTCTCGTGCCGCCGCGCCAGGTGCTCGTCGCGACCTACGTCGCGT
>JAXDGC010000351.1:0-2833 GCA_034665245.1 Solirubrobacteraceae bacterium
CACTGCCCGACGTGCGAGGCCGCCCGCACAGCAACCGCGGCACGTCCCCGAACGCAGTCGTCGCTCGCGATCCGCGGGGCGGATGGTCCGTGGTTGCTCGCCAACGCGTCGCCGGACCTCGGTCAGCAGCTCGAGGGGCTCGCCGTCGAGGGCGCGAACGGCGTGCGCGCCGCGCCCGTGGCCGGGGTCCTGCTCACCGACGCGGAGATCGACCACACGGCGGGCCTCCTGCTGCTGCGCGAGTCGTCGACGCCGATCCGGGTGTACGGGAGCGACCAGGTCCGCCGGGCGCTGACCGACGGCTATCCCGTGCTGCCCATCCTCGCCGGCTACTGCGGCGTCGACTGGCGGGCGCTCGAGCCGGGAGCCTCGGTCGCCATCGACGGATCCTCCCTCGAGGTCGAGTCCTTCGCGGCCGGTGGCGATGCGCCGCGCTACCTCGCCGGGACCGGCGCCGATGTCGAGGCCACGGGGCTGGTGTTCCGCGATCGCTCGACCGGCGGCGTGCTGACGTACGCGCCGGGCCTCGCGCGCCTGGCCGACGACGTGCTCGGCCGTCTCGCCGCGAGCGACGTCGTGCTCGTCGACGGGACGTTCTGGCGCGACGACGAGCTTGCGCGCCTCGGAATCTCCGACCGCACCGCGGGCCAGATGGGCCACGTGGCGCTCTCCGGCCCCGGAGGGACGCTGGAGGCGCTCGCACGGCTCCAGCGCCCGCGGGCGATCCTGGTCCACATCAACAACACGAACCCGGTGCTGCTCGAGCGCTCGCCCGAGCGTGACGCGGTGCTGCGCGCCGGCGTCCAGGTCGGGTACGACGGGCTCGAGGTGGAGCTGTGACCATCCTCGAGGCTCCGATGCGACGGACCGCACCGCACGGCGAGACGATGCCTACTCGCCCAGCCCCAGCCCCAGCACGACCGCCATGACGATCAGCGCCACGCCAGTCAACACATCAGCGCGGACGCGAATGAGGCGGGCAGCCACGCGCCCGATCGCCAACCCGGCGAACGTCATCACGGCCGTGATGGCGCCGAACAGTGGCGGTGCGAGCCAAGGAGAGAACCCGAGCAAGCCCAGGCTCGTGCCGGCGACGACGTTGTCGACGCTCAACGGCAACGGAAGGCCGAACAAGGCCCACCGTTGATCGAACTCCTCCGGCGCCGGGGTGCGCGACGCCTCAACGAGCAGGTAGAGGCCGTACGCACCCAGCACGCCGGCGCCGACGTAGTCGGCTGTGGAGCCGATCGTCTGAGCGAAGTAATCGCCCCCCAGGATGCCCACCAGCGGCGCCGCCATATCCCAGAACCCGAACACAAGGGCAACCTGCACGGCGTGGCGCCACGTAAGCCGAAGCGCCCCCAGGACGATCGCGGTCCGGAAGTTGTCCAAGCTCAGGGTGATCCCGAGGATGAGAAGCTCCCCGGTCATATCGTGGCCGAGTACCGCGGCCCACGCCGGTCAGGAGCGATTTGCCGGTGACGGGAGCCCACCCGCTCATGATCAAACACCACGACCGTGGAGTCGTCCACCATGTGGGTGAACCTCCCATGGCGGGCCGCGACGAAGACGCCGCTGTCGATCGCGTGGTCCTCCATCGGACCGGTGATGTCGTACCCGGTGAAGACGCGCGGCCACGCGTGCAGGTCATCCGCTTCGAGGAGGTCACCGGGATTGTTGGGGTCGCGTTGAGCGTCGTCGGCCAGGGGGAAGGGACCGAGGCGAGAAGTTGTCCTTGTTGGCAGACCCGGACGTTCCGTGTCCGGCTTTGATCATCAAGGAGAGACATGACCCGTCTCAGCGTGTTCGCGCTCGTCGCCGTCCTGGCGGTCGGCGCGACCGCCGGTGTGGCCGCCGGCGCCTCCAGCCCGAGTTCGCCTGCCAAGATCGGCGTGCGCAACACGAAGCTGGGCAAGGTCCTCGTGAACGGCAAGGGCGTCACGCTCTACCTGTTCATGAAGGACAAGAACGGCAAGAGCGCATGCAGCGGCGCGTGTGCCCAGGCCTGGCCGCCCCTGCTGACCAAGGGCCGTCCCCAGGCCTCCGGCGGCACGTCGTCCGCAAAGCTGGGCACCACCCGGCGCTCAGACGGCACGACCCAGGTCACCTACAACGGCCACCCGCTCTACACGTTCGTTCTGGACCACGGCAAGCCGGGCAGCACGGCGGGCGAGGGCAGCAAGGCCTTCGGCGCCGAGTGGTACGTCCTCGGGACCAACGGCAACAAGATCGACAAGAGCTGACCCTGGCAGTCCCGTTCCCCGGACACGGGGACGCCAGGAGGCAGTGCCGCTTGCCGGCGGGGCCCCAGTCGCGGGGGAGACCAGGAGCACCGCCGGCGCGGCGGCATTCCTCATGCGCGACGTTCGCCGGGCTCCGGCGACTGGGCGCAGGCCCGTGGCGTGCTCGACCATGTCCTCCAACAACGCGGTCTTGCCGACGCCCGGCTGTGCCGTGCGCGTCTGAGGCAGACGGGTTCGCTGAGCCCTGATGTCCCACGGGGCGCTTGCTCGGGCCGAACGCGCGACCGCACGATGGGCCGCTCAGCGCAATGGAACGCGAACCTCTTCATGCGGGTCGGGCTTGGGCCTTGACCCGGTGGCGTAGCCGCAGATAGCCGGTGGCGGCAGCGGTGGCGACGGCGAGCGCCCCGGAGAGGGCCAGCCACATCAGCAGGGGCGGGCCGGTGTCGCCAACGGCGGTCGTCTCGCCGGCCTGCTCCTTGAGCTGCCGGCCGAGCTTGGGCGTGAACGTGATGTGCTGGTCGACGCGGATGGGGGGTCCGTGGCGGGGCTGGATGACGCCCGTGACGTCATAGGTTCCGCGCTTGAGC